>NZ_PIZL01000020.1:0-239679 GCF_002835515.1 Vibrio sp. vnigr-6D03 | reverse complement strand
AGCTTAACTGACTGGCATTAGAGCATAAGCTCCCTTTTTCATCAATTCGGTGTTTTCATCACAAAAAAAGATTTTGGAAGTTTCTGGTTGTTACTTGAGCAACTTCACCTAACGACACATTTTTTAACTGCGCTATGTACTGAGCCACCTCGGCAACATAAGCGGGTTGGTTCTCTTTTCCTCGGTGAGGAACTGGGGCTAAGTAAGGAGAGTCGGTTTCGATCAGCAATCTATCCAATGGCAGCGCTTTTACAACCTCTTTTAATTCCGTCGCAGCACGAAATGTGACTATGCCAGAAATCGAAATGTAAAAGCCCAACTCCATCGCCGCTTCTGCAAATGGTAAGTCTTCTGTAAAACAGTGAATAACACCACCACACTCTTGCGCATTTCCGTCTCGTAGAAGCTTCAAAGTATCTTCACGCGCATTCCTTGTGTGAATAATAAGTGGCTTATCAACTTCAACCGCCAAAGCGACTTGTTGCTCAAAGCGCTCTAACTGCAGTGCTTTGGTCTCTGGCTTATAGTGATAATCCAACCCCGTTTCACCGATAGCCACAACTCGTGGATGACGGGCGTATTCATAAAGCTTATCCAAGCAAAATGCACTTTCCACATCCAAAGGGTGTACTCCGCATGAAGCCGATACGTTGCTAAATGGCTCAATCATCTCCATCATTTTTGGAAAGCTATCTAGGGTAACGCCAACGGAAAGCAAATGTTCAACATTAGCTTTACGCGCTTTCTCTACAACGTCCGCCACTCCTGTATGCAGCTCTTCATAATTTAATTTATCTAGGTGACAATGCGAATCAACAAACATTTTTCTTCTCGTGTAAATCTAAAAACCAGTCTGCGACAAGCAGTTCTGCGTTTAATCCAGGAAACATCTTTAATTGATGAATTAATTGGTTAAGTTGTCGAGTTTTTTTGTACGCCAGATCATAGTCAATCCATTTCAAAATAGGCTCTAAATAGGAACCTTTTTCTTGGACAAAAAAGTCTTTTTGAGCACTAGTAAGCGCAAAACTCAACCAGCCAAGACGTTCGACAGGCTGATCCTTAATAGCAGACCAAAAGTTATTATATGAAGGAATGGCAGAAGAAAGCTGAAGTGACAAACTATTGAGTAACGCCTCAAATTGCTTTTCCTGACCGTCACGCGCGAACGCTAGTGCGGCTAACGGGGCACCATGACTCAGTTTCAGTGCCAATTCACTAACTGGCTGTTCTGAATTCTGGTTAAGCCAAGACATCGCATCAGCAAACTCAGGTGTCGCGATATCCCACTGCTGACAACGGCTCACGATAGTAGGAAGCAGCTGATGTTTATCTGTCGACATCAGCAAAAATACGCAGTTTTCCGCTGGGGATTCTAACGTTTTTAGTAACGCATTAGATGCTGATTCATTCATTGCCTCAGCAGGGCTAATGATGATAAGGCGCTTACCACCAAGCTGTGAAGACTCTATAGCCCAACGATTGGCTTGGCGGATTTGATCAACAACTATCGATTTACCTTCCTTTTCAGGCACAATACTGTGTATGTCCGGATGACTACCAGACTTTGATAAATCACAGCTATGGCAAAAACCACACGCTTCGTCTGTTGCGTTACTGCATACCAAAGCCTGTGCAAAGTTATCGGCTAACTGCTGCGCATCTAATCCCTCTGGGGCATGGCACAATAAAGCGCCCGTCACGCGATCGTTGTTTAACAACGACTGCCAATGGTTCCATGTGAGACGTAGCCAAGGATGCAGATCGGACATTATTTCTCCAGCGACTCTAGCCAATTTTGCAAGGCTTTGTTTAGACTCTGAGCAACATCTTCAATGGCTTGCTCAGCATTCACGATCACAACGCTTGGATCAGATTCTGCAATTTCGAGATAACGTTGACGAGTACGCTCAAAAAAACTGATATCCATTTTTTCGATACGGTCTAGTTCCCCTCTTCCTCGCGCGCGCTCTAATCCAATACGAGGGTCGATATCAAGGTACAACGTCAGATCTGGCTTGAAACCACCTAACGACACTTTTTTTAGCGATTCCATTGTGTCACGCGCTATTTCGCGTCCACCACCTTGATAAGCTTGTGATGACATATCGTGCCTATCACCGACAACCCAAGCTCCAGATTCTAACGCTGGCTTAATCACTGTCTCAACAAGTTGAACGCGAGCGGCGTACATGAGCAACAATTCAGAAATATCTTGAAGTGCTTCGCCTTCGTGCTCTTCTTTCACCAATGAGCGCATTTTCTCAGCCAACGCTGTGCCGCCTGGTTCTCTGGTATTAACAATATTCTGCACGCCATGTTGCGCCAGTTTTTCTTTTACAGCCTGAATAGCTGTACTTTTTCCTGCGCCTTCAAGACCTTCGATAACAATAAACTTCGCTGAATTCATTTTTTACTTCTTAGTACTTTCAAATATTGTCTTACTGCTCGGTTGTGAGCAGCTAAATTCTTGCTAAATACGTGCCCACCATGACCACTGGCTACAAAATATAGGTAACGACTATTTTCGGGATTCAACGCCGCTTCTATAGAGGCCGGACCCGCCATTGCGATGGGCGTAGGGGGAAGGCCTTTAATCACGTATGTGTTGTACGGCGTAGGTGTACGCAAATCTTTCTTTCGAATATTACCATCATAGCTTTCACCCATACCATAAATCACCGTCGGGTCAGTTTGAAGACGCATACCTTTGTTTAAGCGGTTGATGAATACCGATGAAACCCGCTCTCTTTCCTCATCGAGCGCCGTTTCTTTTTCAATTATTGACGCTAAGATCAAGGCTTCATATGTCGATTTTAGTGGTAACTTTTCTTGCTTGCCTTTCCATGCATTATTCAGCGCGGTATTCAGATCGCGATGCGCTCGTTTAAGAATATCTAAGTCTGACGTTCCAGCTGTAAAATGATATGTCTCAGCAAGAAACAAACCTTCCAATTTTTGCTTATCTATATTGAGTGCTTCCGCAATTTCTGGCTCAGACTTTCCACGAGTAAGATGGCGAAGGTGTTCAGTCGTATCCAGTATTGCTCGCCACTCCTTAAAGGTTGTTCCCTCAACAAAAGTAATAGCAAATTGATGCTCTTTACCTTCCCCTAAAAAGATAAGCGCTTCGCTTAGCGTCATTTCCGGCTTCAGCAGAAATGTCCCCGCCTTCACTTGAACAAGCTCAGGATACGCATGACGAATAAGTTTTGAAAAAGGGCTTGTACTAATCCAGCCCGAATTTTCCAATTGCGCTAAGACGCCCTGAAAACTCGTGCCCGACTTGATAGTGATTAGCTCTGGCTGCGAATTAGTGACGGGTTGATTAATGTACTGTTGAGCTTGTTGACTGACGTAAAACCCTACAGCTGCTAAGATAGCAGCGCATAGAGCCAGAAAAATCGCAATTTTTTTAATCACGTTACAAATATCTCCTGGAAAGTTTTGGTTAGAGAACCAATTTCGAAGTGGGTTTTATCAATACAAGTAATTGGGCAAACTTGAAGTAATGCATTGGTCATAAAGACTTCTTTTGCGTTCAATAATTCTTCAATAGAAAATACACGTTCTACAAGCGTCATCTTCTTGGTAATCGCTTCTTCAATGACTTGTTTACGCATAATGCCAGCCACACCGCACAAATTAAGCTTTGGCGTACACAATCTAAATTCAGAGTCCACCCAAAATAAATTAGCCGCACTGGTTTCTATAACGTTGCCTTCAAAATCACAGACGATCGCTTCATTCCAACCATTCTGCTCTATCTCGGCTTTAACCAATACTTGCTCTAATCGGTTATTGTGCTTAAGACCAGCAAGCAAAGGTTGGTGCCCCAAGTGAGTTTCACAAATGCCTAATGACACACCTTTGCTGGCCCATTCGTCGTAATGCGCTGGGTAGTCGAACGCTGTAATGGTTACGGTTGGCGCAGATATGCCCGCAATACCGTATCCTCTTCCCCCTGTACCACGGCTTATATGAATTTTCAGACCCGCTTTTTCTTTATCCAAAGCAACCTTGTTGCACCATGCATAAACGTCTCCCCAATTCGGGGCTGGAATCCTAAGGGTTTTTAAACAAGATGCAAGACGCTCTTTATGATAATTCCACGCTTGGATTTGTTTTTTGCAGGTGAGAAGAGTCGAAAAGCAACCGTCTCCATATTGGAAACTTCGATCAGAAACTGAAAGTAATTCTTGGGGGCGTCCATTGACGAGAATCATAGCTGCTCCATAAATACAAAAAGCCACTCCATATAAACAAAAGCGGCTCAATGCTAAGCATCAAGCCGCTTTAAAACAAGCTTAACTATACTACTCTATCGATTCTTTTAGAATCGCATCAGATCTTTTTGAAGATCAATGAACCATTGGTTCCACCAAAGCCAAATGAGTTACACAATGCGTACTCCATGTCGACTTTGCGAGACGTATGAGGAACGAGGTCAATGCCTTCAGTGCCTTCGTCTGGGTTATCAAGGTTGATAGTAGGTGGAACTTCTTGATCAACTAGTGCCATTGCAGTAATGATCGCTTCAACAGAACCCGCTGCTCCAAGCAAATGACCAATCATAGATTTGGTAGAAGAAACCAACACTTGTGCTGAGCCTGCTTCACCTAGTGCACGCTTAACGCCTTTAATTTCAGCGATATCGCCTGCTGGCGTAGATGTACCGTGAGCGTTGACGTAACCGATTTGTTCACCTGTTACACCTGCATCACGCATCGCAGCTTCCATTGCGAGCGCACCACCAGAACCATCTTCGCTTGGGGAAGTCATGTGGTAAGCATCACCACTCATCCCGAAACCAACAAGTTCACAGTAGATTTTCGCACCGCGCGCTTTAGCGTGCTCGTACTCTTCAAGAACCATCATTCCGGCACCATCTCCCAGAACAAAACCATCTCGGTCTTTATCCCAAGGACGTGAAGCACGTTGAGGCTCATCGTTACGGGTAGAAAGTGCTTTTGCTGCACCAAAACCACCGATGCCAAGTTGTGTTGAGGCTTTTTCTGCACCACCTGCTACCATCGCATCCGCATCACCGTATGCAATCATACGTGCCGCGTGTCCGATATTGTGTAAGCCAGTTGTACAGGCTGTAGAAATAGCGATATTAGGACCGCGTAAACCTCTCATTATTGAAAGGTGACCGGCAATCATATTAACGATTGTCGATGGCACGAAAAATGGGCTAATTTTACGTGGACCTTTTTCGCGTAACGCTGTATGACCGGCTTCAATCAAGCCAAGACCACCGATACCAGAACCAATCGCAGCACCAATTCGAGGGCCGTTTTCTTCGGTTATCGTTAGGCCTGAATCATCAAGCGCTTGAATACCCGCAGCAATACCATACTGGATGAATAAATCCATCTTACGGGCGTCTTTTTTAGACATGTACTCTTCGCAGTTAAAGTCTTTGACTATTCCTGCAAAACGAGTTGTGAATTCGGAAGTATCAAAGTGCTCGATATCAACGATACCACTTTGACCTGCTAACAGGGCTTTCCAGGCTGATTCTACAGTGTTGCCTACCGGTGACAACATACCCATGCCAGTGACAACTACACGACGCTTGGACACGATATAACTCTCCGGAGTTGAAATTGATTAAGTGAAAGGATAGAAGATAGTCGATAAAAACTCAGGCGGTCAAGGATGACCGCCTGGAAGTGCAAATTACTGAGCGCTGTTCACGTAGTCAATTGCAGCTTGAACAGTTGTGATTTTCTCAGCTTCTTCGTCTGGAATCTCAGTGTCGAACTCTTCCTCTAGAGCCATAACTAGCTCTACAGTGTCCAGAGAATCAGCACCTAGATCGTCTACGAATGAAGCTTCGTTTTTAACTTCTGCTTCATCTACACCTAGCTGTTCAACAATGATTTTCTTTACGCGTTCTTCGATGTTGCTCATTTTTCTTTTCCTTTACAGACTTCGCTTTATGCGATGTTTTCCGTAGTTTATTCAAACTTTTAAAAGTTGCAAGGGTGACCTTGCTGGTCAAACCACAATTTGCGCGATTTTTCCCGAAATTCGGTACATTTTTGACCTAAATCATGCATAAATCAATTACGCAAGACTTAAACCATGTACATACCACCGTTTACATGCAGGGTTTCACCTGTAATGTAAGCCGCTTCTGGTGATGCTAAAAACACAACCGCAGATGCAATTTCACGTGGGTCACCAAGACGACCTGCTGGTACAGACGCTAGTGTAGCAGCACGTTGGTCATCATTCAGCGCTTTTGTCATATCAGTTTCGATAAAACCTGGCGCAACTGTGTTCACCGTCACACCACGAGACGCAACTTCGCGTGCCATTGACTTGGTAAAGCCAATTACACCCGCTTTAGCAGCCGCGTAGTTTGTTTGACCAGCGTTGCCCATAGTACCAACAACAGAACCAACATTGATGATACGACCGTTACGTTTCTTCATCATACCGCGAAGAACCGCCTTAGATAAGCGGAAGATCGATGTTAAGTTGGTATCCATGATATCGGTCCACTCATCATCTTTCATACGCATCAGTAGGTTATCACGAGTAATACCTGCGTTGTTAACTAGAATGTCCAGAGCGCCAAATTCATCGTTAATTGTCTTTAAAACAGATTGGATAGATTCAACATCCGTCACATTCAACGCAAGACCTTTACCATTAGCACCAAGGTACTCGCTGATTGCCGCCGCACCATTTTCACTTGTCGCTGTACCAATTACTGTGGCACCACGTTCAACCAAAAGTTCAGCAATTGCACGACCAATTCCACGGCTTGCACCTGTAACCAGTGCAATTTTGCCTTCAAGATTCATCATGTTTTGTTAATTCCTTAGTTTTTCTAACTTAAAAATGCTATTTAGCTGCTTCTAGCGTTGCCGCATCATTAACAGCCGCACCGGTAAGAGTTTTCACAATTCGTTTTGTTAGACCAGTCAGTACTTTACCTGGACCCAATTCGTAAAGTTTTTCGATACCTTGTTCACTCATCTTTTCTACGCCTTCAGTCCAGCGAACTGGGCTATGAAGTTGTCGAACAAGTGCATCTTTAATTTTTTCTGGGTCGGTTTCAGCAATCACGTCAACATTATTGATAACTGGAATACTAGGTGCACTAAATTCAATCGATTCAAGTGCTTTCGCCAATTTTTCTGCTGCCGGTTTCATTAACGCACAGTGTGAAGGAACCGATACAGGAAGAGGCAGAGCACGTTTAGCGCCAGCTTCTTTACACAAAGCACCCGCACGCTCAACTGCTTCTTTACTACCCGCGATAACCACCTGACCAGGAGAGTTATAATTCACAGGGGATACAACGTCACCCTGAGCGGCTTCTTCGCACGCTTTTGCGATAGCATCATCGGCTAATCCAATGATCGCATACATTGCACCCGTTCCAGCAGGAACGGCTTCTTGCATTAAACGACCACGAAGCTCAACTAGCTTGATGGCTTCTTTAAAATCAATAACACCCGCACAAACCAGTGCAGAATATTCACCAAGGCTATGCCCAGCGAATGTTTCTGGAGCGGATAGACCTTGTTCCTGCCATACACGCCAGATAGCAACAGAAGAGGCTAGCAAAGCAGGCTGAGTGCGGAATGTTTCATTTAAATCTTCTACTGGACCATTTTGAACCAGTGTCCAAAGGTCGTAGCCAAGCGCTTCAGATGCCTCAGCAAACGTATTTTTTACTACTTCGTGTTGCTCGCCTAGCTCGGCTAACATGCCAACAGCTTGTGAGCCCTGACCCGGGAATACAACAGCAAACTTGCTCATCGTAACTTTCCTTCAAAGCTAAGCACCCATATGAGAATGCAATAAAAACAAAAAAGCCAGACCGACATTTAATATGTCGATCTGGCAGAAATCATTAGAATCGGACTAAAGCCGAACCCCAAGTAAAGCCGCCACCGAATGCTTCTAGTAGTAGTGTCTGACCGCGTTTGATGCGTCCATCACGTACCGCTTCATCCAATGCCGTCGGGATCGTAGCCGCAGAGGTATTGCCATGGCGATCTAATGTCACAACAACTTGATCCATCGACATAGACAATTTCTTGGCGGTAGCAGTAATGATTCTAAGGTTCGCTTGGTGAGGCACTAGCCAGTCTAGTTCATCTTTTTCCATCTTATTGGCTTCAAGTGTGTCTTTTACCAATCGGGAAAGCTGAGTCACCGCTACTTTAAAGACTTCGTTACCTGCCATATGTAGCCACTTATCTGACTCTGCGCTTTCTCGGCTAGCCATTGGCAAATTTAGCAAATCACCAAAGCGACCATCTGAATGAAGATGAGTAGAAAGAATGCCCGGCTCTTCACTTTTACCCACGACAACAGCACCTGCACCATCACCAAATAAGATGAAGGTTGAACGGTCAGTTGGATCGCAAGTTTTAGAGAGCGTATCAGAGCCAACAACCAGTACGTTTTTACACATACCCGATTTAATATGTTGATCAGCCACCGATAAAGCGTAGACAAACCCGGAACACGCTGCAGCTAAATCAAACGCAGGACAGCCGCTAATATCGAGCTGAGCCTGAAGCTGGCATGCAGAAGAAGGGAATGCGTGACTTCCACTGGTTGTCGCGACGATAATCAAATCGATATCTCTGCGATCAATACCCGCCATTTCAATAGCGTTAACAGAAGCGTGGTAAGCCATGTCGGCAACCGTTTCGTTCTCTGCAGAGATACGGCGTTCTTTAATGCCAGTACGAGTTACGATCCACTCATCACTTGTATCTACCATTTTCTCAAGGTCAGCGTTTGTACGCACTTGAGACGGCAGGTAGCTGCCTGTTCCTAAAATTTTGCTATACATGAAGACTAATAATGCCTCTCGAGTAAAACCGCTTCCAAACGATCGCTAATCCGGCTGGGAACCTGTCGTTTGACCTCGTGTACCGCTTCGCCAATTGCATTGACGACCGCCGATACATCAGCACTTCCATGACTTTTAATGACAATGCCGCGCAATCCTAACAAACTTGCGCCGTTATACTGGTCGGGGTTCAGGTTTTTGAGTTCATCTAAAAGACCACCGAACAATTTTCTTGCAATCCAGGCTTTTATCCCTGAACCAGCAAGCTGGCTTTTCAGTTTATTAAGAAATAAGTGCGCAACCCCTTCTGTTGTTTTGAGACAAACATTGCCGACGAAACCATCGCAAACAACAACATCGGCTGAATCATGCAATAACTGATCCCCTTCTACATAACCGATATAGTTGACTTCATCGGTATCAGATAGAAGCTCTGCGCATCGCTTAACCAGATCATTGCCCTTTATGTCTTCTTCGCCAATATTCAGAATAGCCACAGTAGGCGTGCGTTCGAGGTGTTGTTCTGCAAGAGCGCTGCCCATAACTGCAAACTGGAATAAAGTATCTGCATCACAGGATACGTTCGCACCAAGATCCAACATCCACGTTTTGTTTCCATTGGCAGTTGGTAGCGCTGAGACCAAAGCGGGTCTTTCTATTCCAGGTAACAGTTTTAACCTAAATCGTGATAGTGCCATTAAAGCGCCAGTATTTCCGCCGCTTACACACGCATCAGCTGTCTTTTCTTCAACGCTATCGATACACAGTTTCATTGAACTGCCGTTGCTATTTCTTAAAGCTTGAGAAGGACGTTCTGTGTTGGAAATGGTTCGTTCACTGTGCCTAACGCTTAAGCGAGAATTTGGAATATACCCTATTCGGGAAAGTTGAGACGTGATCAGATCGCGATCACCAATTAAGATCACTTTTAGCTCTGGGAAATGCGACAATGCCTGCACGGCGGCAGGCACTGTTACGCGAGGACCGAAATCCCCGCCCATTGCATCGAGTGCAACGGTAATAGTTTGCAAAGGTTAACCTTACTTGTTGATAACCTTTTTGCCACGGTAGTAACCGTCAGCAGTCACGTTGTGACGTAGGTGAGTTTCACCTGAAGTTGCGTCTACAGAAAGTGCACTAGAAGTTAGTGCATCGTGTGAACGACGCATGCCACGCATTGAACGTGATTTCTTACTCTTTTGTACGGCCATTGACCCTACTCCTATGTTATTACTTAAAAATTAACGTTTTAAGTCTTTTAAAACATCAAATGGGTTCGGTTTTTCGTCCACCACTTCTTCGGGGATTTCGCCAAACACCAAATTGTCTGAATTAACGCTACAATCCGCATCGTCGTGCATTGCTACTTGAGGCAAGGATAAGATGAACTCATCTTCAACAAGTTGTATTAAGTCGACTTCACCGTACTCGTTCAGATCTACCAAATCGTACTCTTCCGGTGCATCCTCTTCACTTTTCTCACTATAGAAGGGAGTATAAATAAATTGGACTTCACACGCTTGTGTGAAAACTTCATTACAACGTTGACATTCTAAATCGATTTCGACGTCAGCTTTACCAGAGATAACGACTAATCGCTGTTCATCGTGCCCAAAGGACAATGAGACTTTTGCGTCACGTTTTACGCCCTCGGCTGTGTCTGCTAAGCGCTTGAAAAGACTAGTTTGGATGATGCCATCGTAATCCAATCTTTTTTGAGCAGCTTTCGCTGGGTCAACCGTTCGCGGTATTTTTACCTTTTGCATAGGGCGCGAATATTATCGTTCAAATCTTCATGAGTCAAAGAAAAAGGACAAAAAAATGCGTTTTTTTCCTTATTTCGAGGATAACCAATAAAACTTAGTTTATTCTTCCTCAAACCCGTAATAATCCTGACCAAAATGAATACGACTCCGAAACTGATTTTAGCATCGACTTCTCCATTTAGACGCACCATCTTAGAAAAGTTAAGCCTGCCCTTTTCTGTCGCCTCTCCAAATTGTGAAGAAACCGTTCGTGAAGGCGAAACACCACAAGCTCTGGTTTTGAGACTGGCAGAACTCAAAGCTCGATCATGTTCAGTATCTTCACCTGCGCTGATTATTGGCTCTGACCAAATATGCGTTATCGACGGAAAAATCGTTGGAAAGCCTCATACGCGAGCAAAAGCGATTCAACAGCTTCAAGCTCAGAGTGGTAAAAGCATCACCTTTTATACTGGGGTCGCTCTATACAATACAGAAAGTGACCATTGTGATGTGGAATTAGATACGTTTATTGTTCATTTTCGCCAATTAACCGACGGCATGATTGAAAGTTACGTTGACAAAGAAGAGCCCTATTTTTGCGCTGGCAGTTTTAAGAGTGAAGGGCTTGGTATCGCGCTTTTTGAGAAGCTAGAAGGAAAAGACCCGAATACGCTGGTTGGGCTGCCATTGATTACATTAATCGCAATGTTAGAAAAACAAGGTATGCGAGCGATTTAAATTTACCAGCGTATTAGTTTTATAGAGATATATACTCAAGCTAGCTTTGGCGACCTACCTAAGAAATGAGCTAACTTTCAATAAAGACCGCATTTTCGTGCGGTCTCTTTATATCTGTGTAAATACATCAGAGGCGGACAGAATGGTTATGGTTGGATCACGAGAACTATCGAAATGCCAAGTTATTCCGCAAGTTCTCTAAGACCTTTGAGTACTTTTTCCAATTTATCACCCATTGGAGCAGAAATATCGACCTTCTCGCTCGAACCGGGGTGCTCAAATTTAATGTTCGCCGCGTGTAAGAACAATCTATTTAAGCCCACTTTAGACGTGTACGCATCAAATCGCGGATCACCATAACGATCATCCCAACCTATAGGGTGTCCGGTATACTGCATATGAACTCGAATCTGATGAGTTCTTCCAGTAATTGGGCTGGCTTGTACCAATGTGGCTTGCTCGAATCTCTCTAAAACTTTAAATCGAGTTTCAGAAGGCTTACCTTTTGGATTTACTCTTACAATGCTATTCACTTCATTTTTAAGTAGAGGCGTGTTAACCACTTTACAGCTATTTTTCCACTGCCCCATCACCAACGCAAAATAGTATTTTTGTACCGTTTTTTCACGAAACTGAGCTTGTAAATGCCTCAATGCCGAACGCTTCTTCGCTACTAGCAAGATGCCTGAGGTGTCACGATCGATTCGGTGGACAAGTTCCAAAAACCTCGCATCAGGTCGAAGCGCGCGCAGTGCTTCTATCGCACCAAACTTAAGACCGCTCCCACCATGTACTGCAATGCCAGAAGGCTTGTTAAGAATCAGCATATGATCATCTTCGAAGATGATATGCTTTTCCAGCTCTGCCACTTTGTTTAGCTTGGTACTTACTGGTGCCGCTTCAGGCTCGGCGGTTATTTTGACTGGGGGTATACGCACGGTATCCCCAGGCTGAAGCTTGTACTCCGCTTTGATTCTTTTTTTATTCACTCGTACTTCGCCTTTACGCAAAATACGATAAATCATGCTTTTAGGGATATTTTTAAGTTGGTTGCGCAAAAAGTTATCAATTCTTTGCCCAGCCATATCTTCGTCAATATCGACAAACTGTACGGTTGTTTTGATTTCGTTCATGTCGCGCATTCTAACATTTTCGTTCCACTTCACCAGTCAAAATGCACTGTCAGCCCAACGAAAAT
This sequence comes from Vibrio sp. vnigr-6D03, assembly GCF_002835515.1. NCBI lineage: Bacteria > Pseudomonadati > Pseudomonadota > Gammaproteobacteria > Vibrionales > Vibrionaceae > Vibrio > Vibrio sp. vnigr-6D03. The sequence goes on along the minus strand of NZ_PIZL01000020.1, from coordinate 227,162 downwards.
GGCAGTTTCATGAAAAGATCAAAACTTTTTATTTCTATCGGTGAAAAAAGTTGTGCATAACTAGTGGGTGAATAATTGTACAAGGTGAGAGTTATATCTAATTAAGTCATTAATAACAGTTAATTACAAAGGCTTTGAATTTATCATCTCTCATTTTTTTAACACATTAATAGAAAGCTGATTGCCCACTTTTCTCCGCACTGCTATAGTTCAGTGCTGCAATGGTCAAATTGATTACATTTCGTACTCATACCAACAAATAAGACGATGCAAAGTCAGTTGCGCAGATACTTTTCCATTTTGAGCTTGAAAGATGTCTTTACCGGCATATCCGGAATCAACTTCTTCTGCTTAGTTGGATATTTTCATATCGCAATAATGAAACGTCTCTTATTTCACTTGGTCGCAGAATCCATGAGCAATCAGCAACAAGAGTAGATCGCTTCTCAATCTTTATGCAGCAATGGGCGTCAGACATAGAGACAGAAGTATCACTTGTCGTTCTACTCTCTTTACTTGTGTTGAGTTATGACTGCCAAAACAGGCAGGTCACACGTTTTTTTATGATTGTGTGGCAACTGAAGTGTCCTAGAGCATCCCTTCCAGCCGTGAGGTTGCAACGATAAACCACGGGATCAGACACCATAAGAAAAGTGCGAAGCGACAAGTTGAATAATCAAAACAAAGAAAAAGACAACGAGATTTTTTAACAATGAAAAGAATGTTAATCAACGCAACTCAAAAAGAAGAGTTGCGTGTCGCCTTGGTCGACGGACAGCGACTTTTTGATTTAGATATCGAAAGTCCTGGTCATGAATCAAAAAAAGCGAACATATACAAAGGACGTATCACTCGAATTGAACCAAGCCTAGAAGCTGCATTTGTAGACTATGGTGCAGAGAGACACGGTTTCCTTCCACTCAAAGAAATTGCCAAAGATTACTTCCCTGACGGTTACACTTACCAAGGTCGTCCTAGCATCAAAGAGGTGCTTCAGGAAGGTCAAGAAGTTATTGTTCAAGTAGAGAAAGAAGAGCGAGGCAGCAAAGGCGCTGCTCTTACTACTTTTATTTCTCTTGCTGGTAGTTACCTTGTTCTTATGCCTAACAACCCTCGAGCTGGCGGTATTTCACGCCGTATCGAAGGTGATGAGCGCACCCAACTAAAAGCAGCACTGAGTACTTTAGAATTACCTCAAGGTATGGGCCTTATCGTCCGCACCGCAGGTGTAGGTAAGAGTGCAGAAGAGCTAGAATGGGACTTAAATGTCCTACTTAACCACTGGAACGCCATTAAAGAAGCATCTAATGCAAATGAGGCTCCTTTCCTAATTCACCAAGAAAGTAACGTGATTGTTCGTGCTATCCGTGACTACTTGCGTCGTGATATTGGCGAAATCCTTATCGATAGCAACACCATCTACGAGCGTGCAAAACAGCACATTCAATTAATTCGCCCTGATTTTATAAGCAGAGTGAAAAAGTACGATGGTGAAGTTCCACTATTTAGCCATTACCAAATCGAAAGCCAGATAGAATCTGCTTTCCAACGTGAAGTTCGCCTTCCTTCTGGTGGTTCAATAGTTATCGATCCAACCGAAGCACTAACATCCATCGATATCAACTCTGCTCGTGCTACAAAAGGCGGCGATATCGAAGAAACCGCGCTCAACACGAACCTAGAAGCCGCTGATGAAATTGCGCGTCAACTGCGTTTGCGTGATCTAGGTGGCTTGGTCGTTATCGACTTCATCGATATGACCCCTGTTCGCCACCAGCGTGAAGTAGAGAACCGACTGCGTGAAGCTGTACGCTTAGATCGTGCTCGTGTTCAGATTGGTCGTATATCACGATTTGGCCTGTTGGAGATGTCTCGACAGCGTTTGAGCCCTTCTCTTGCAGAAGCAAGCCATCACATTTGTCCTCGCTGTACGGGTACAGGTGTTGTGCGTGATAATGAATCACTCGCTCTTTCTGTTCTTCGTTTAATCGAGGAAGAAGCACTCAAAGACAATACGTCACAAGTATTGGCAGTAGTTCCTGTTGCTATTGCATCTTACCTTCTTAATGAAAAGCGTCGCTCTGTTAACCATATTGAAAAACACCAAGAAGTAAAAATCACGGTTGTTCCTAATTCTGATATGGAAACACCGCACTTCGAAGTCATCCGTATTCGCGATGGCGAAGAGCAAGATCTTCTTTCTTACCTTGTTCCTAAGAAATTAGAAGCAATGAAAGAAGCAGAAGCCAAAGAGGTTGCTGAACCTGATCTTAAACCTAAGAAGCTTGAAGAACCGGCACTTAAAGGTTTTGCAGCACCAGCGCAATCTGCGCCAGCTCCAAAACCAGCACCAACTTCAACGAGCAAGCCAGAAGCTAAGAAAGATAAAGAAAGCCAACCAAGTTTCTTCGGTCGAGTATTTAAAGCGCTAGGTAGCTTCTTATTTGGTTCTGGTGAAGAAACCGAAACCAAGAAAGAAGAAGAGAAGAAACAAGAAGAGAAAAACGAGAAACGCCATGGTGGAAACCGCCAGCGTCGTGATCGTAAAGACCAACGTGATAACCGTCGCCGTAATTCACGCGATAATAAATCACGCAATCGCCGCCGCGACAGAGACCGTGATCAAGAGGTTGAAGTATCTGAAACTGATACCAAGAAAGCCGCTGATTCACGCAAGCAGAATCGTAAACCTCGTCAAGACAAACGTGTTAAAGACGAAAATAAAAACGATAAGCTAGCGCAACAAGGTCAAGAACTGGCCGCAGAAGCTCAGGCTTCAAAACCAGAGAAAAAAGAGAAAAAAGCCGAACAAGTTAAAGAGCGCCGACAACGTCGACAACTCAAGAAAAATGTTCGAGTGAAAGACCAGAACAAAAAAGTCGAAGCCGCTGAAGAAGCTAATACAGAACAACAGCTGAAAAAATCTGCTGCTGTTGAAGCTAAGAAACCAGAAGCAAAAGGTGAAGAAGAGGAAACAAAACAGCGTCGTAACCGTCGTTCACCTCGTCATCTTCGTGCGAGTGGTCAGCGCCGTCGTCGTGGCCGTGATCGTAGACCGAATCCTTTCCGTTTACGTAAAGGTGGTGTTGCTTCACCAGAAATGGCGATGGGTAAAGTCATGCCTCGCTACGACTTAGCAAAACCAAAACGTCGTAAAGAAGAAACTGTCGAGAAACGCGTTGAAATTCATGCACCTGCTCATGGTGGATACTCATTCCCAGAAATGGCAATGGGCAAAGTGATCATTCGTCGTCAAGACTCGATTGTTGCAGAAACTCAGCCGGCGGTAGAAGAGACAGTAAAACCAGCTGTATCAATCACTACAAACAACACTCCGGCAGTTGAAACACCTAAGGTTGAAGAGCCTAAAGTAGAAACGCGTAAAGCAGAAGTACCTGAGAAACAAGTATCTGCAGATCCAGTTCCTACTCCAGTGGCAGAAACTGCAGTAGCCAAGGTTCAAGTAGCTAAAGCTCAAGAAACCGCTCCAGCGACACAAGTTGTAGCTGAAGCTGTTCAAGCTAAAGAATCACCTGAGCCTATTAAGGTAAAAGTTTCTCACCAAGTGAAATCACATGTTTCTGCGCCAACAGCAAAAGCGCCTGGCAGTGATGAGCTAAAAGAAATACAAGTTGTCGCAGCTCCTCTAAGAGCAGAGAGATTCCAGCCGATTGGTGCAGGCAGTATTGCTGCTAAAAACCGAGCGTCTGCTGGTATGGCTAAAACTGGCAACTACTAGCTTAGTGCTACACTAAAAGCAGGTCGCTGATGCGACCTGCTTTTTTGTATTTAAAAACAAGTTTTTTAGCCAAAAAAGTAAAACGACAGAAAGGTAAAAATCAATCTGTCACTATCATTTGAAACTGCATCAATTAGAGCGATACCAATTGAAACAGTATCTATTGAAATAATAAGAATTTAAGCGTTCATAATGAGTAACTATTGATTAATTAGGTATCAATATTGAACTTCATCACGCTTTTCGGTAGGATTCGCCGACTCAACAGTCGATTATTGAGCTGCTCTTTTAAACAACCTGTTACTCAGCCCCAATAGTCGAAATTACGTATTATCAAGCTAATTGACTGAGCTAACATGTTCGAATTTCCGCAATTTTCAAAGCACTCTGTAAAAAATGATGTGCTTTCTGGCTTAACCGTTGCCCTTGCATTGGTTCCTGAAGCCGTCGCATTCGCTTTCGTAGCAGGCGTAGACCCAATGGTTGGTCTGTATGCTGCATTTATCGTAGGTTTAATCACATCTGTGTTTGGTGGCCGCCCGGGTATGATCTCTGGTGCTACTGGTGCTATGGCAGTTGTGATGACAAGTCTGGTTATCACTCACGGTGTTCAATACCTATTTGCTGCCATATTACTCGCTGGTATCTTACAGATAGCGGCAGGCATATTTAAGCTCGGTAAATTTATCCGTATGGTGCCACATCCAGTAATGATAGGTTTCGTTAATGGTTTGGCCATTGTTATCTTCTTGGCACAGCTTGGCCAGTTCAAAGCCCCTGACCTTGAAGGTGCGCTAACTTGGCTACCTGGTGATCAAATGATGTTAATGCTCGGTTTGGTCGCATTAACCATGGCTATCATTCACTTTTTACCAAAGTTCACCACAGCTGTTCCTTCCTCGCTTGTCGCGATCGTTACCGTTACTGGCTTAGTCGTAGGCTTGGATTTAGAAACACGTACTGTGGTTGACTTCCTGAGAACAATGAGTGGCGACGAAGCCGCGACATTAGCTGGATCACTACCAACGTTCTCTATCCCAAGCGTCCCAGTTTCTTTTGAAACACTGCAAATCATACTTCCTTATGCCATCATTTTGGCCGCAATTGGTCTGATTGAGTCTCTGCTAACACTAACAGTACTTGATGAGATGACGAACACGCGCGGTCAATCTAACCGTGAATGTGTTGGTCAGGGTATGGCGAATGTGACCTGTTCCATGTTCGGTGCAATGGGCGGCTGTGCAATGATTGGTCAATCTATGATCAACGTAAACTCGGGTGGTCGTGGTCGACTTTCAGGTATTGTTGCTGCATTAGCATTACTCTTCTTCATCCTATTCGCATCCAACCTTATCGAAATGATTCCATTAGCCGCATTGGTTGGTGTGATGTTCATGGTTGTTATCGGTACGTTTGAGTGGGCAACATTCAAACTCGCACGACGTGTACCAAAACAAGACTTCTTTGTTATCGTACTCGTAACGGTAGTGACTGTACTTACCGACCTTGCCGTTGCAGTAGCAGTTGGTGTGATTGCATCTGCATTGATGTTTGCTTGGGAACATGCCAAGCACATTTATGCCACTAGCAAAATTAATGACGAAGGCTCAAAGGAATACCACATTAATGGCCCTATCTTCTTTGGTTCAGCTGCAAACTTCCTAGAGTTATTTGATGCGCCAAATGATCCAGAAGACGTTATTGTTGATTTCGCTGATTCTCGTGTTGCCGACCACTCAGCAATCGAAGCTATTGAAACGTTAGCAGAGCGGTATTCCGCAGCGGGTAAAACCCTTCACTTACGCCATCTAAGCCAAGATTGTCGAGCACTATTAGATAAAGCTGGCAGCCTTGTTGAGATTAACGTAAAAGAAGATCCAAGCTACAAAGTAGCGACCGATATTCTGGCTTAATCACTTCTCGCTAGACGTAAAACGACATAACTAAACCGACGCTAATGCGTCGGTTTTCGTTTATAACTGGCTAAGAAAGCGCGTTAGGGGAGAATTACTTTAAGGAAAAGTTACTTCAAGGAAAATAGCGATAGTGCCCTGTTATTTTATAATCAAACAGCATGTCATCCATTTTCGGTCCCCAACCAATATTGTGAACAATCAGAGGTCTTTTTCCGTCATCTGATTTCTCTTCAACAACAATGCCTATATGAGGTAGGTTTCCAGGTAGCATCCAAGTAACCACATCACCCGGAAGAAAGTTATTGCCTTCATTGGATATCGCTAAGCTTTGCCCGTTACGCTTAAAGAACGCTTTAAGGTTAGGCACCCGACGATGATCAATGTTTTTATCTGGTCTTGATAACCCCCATATTCGCTTCGAGGGGTAGTTATCAAAATTGGCTTTCATATCTTCATGCACTTGCTTTTGAAGGTCTATTCCCAAAGTTCTATAACTTCGTATGATTACATCAGTACAAACGCCTTTATTTGCCGCCACATCACCGTTTGGATAAGGGATACTGACATAGCTACCATCGTATATCACAAAGTGCTCAGTGCGCTCCATTGCCGCATCAACCAATCCACTAGGGGATGTTGAAGTAGAGTGGGCTCCGAAGCTAACGATCATAAGAGAGATTAAGGAACAAAGTTTTATCTTATTTGGCATTATCAAACCGTTGTTTAACCCGTTTTTTTAAGACTACCTTAGTACAACTACTTGCTGTGATAACGAAAAGCAAAATGAGAGTCAAACCCTACAATTATCTCAATCAATGACACTTATTTTTGTCAGTTATGCAGATCTACTCTAAAAGCCGTTGGATAAGGTTGTCGCTGGCGTCTTCGATTAAATCAATAACCACTTCAAAACCATTCTCACCACCATAATATGGGTCTGGTATTTCATCGTATTGATTGTCCCCAAAGCTTAAAAACAGCTTCAATTTATGCTGATATTCTAACGGGCACTGCTGTTGAAGATCGGAAAGGTTTGAGCGGTCAGCAGCTAGGATCAAGTCAAAGTGCTCGAAGTCATCTAACCGAATTTTTCTTGAGGTCATCCCTTTAAAGGAATAGCCCCTTCTCTCCCCAGCTTGCATAGAACGTTGGTCTGGTTTCTCACCACTGTGATAGGCTTCCGTTCCTACAGAATCTACGATCAAATCCAGCCCTTTCTGGCTCGATTTCGCCTTTAAAACAGCTTCTCCGGTTGGAGAACGGCAAATGTTCCCCAAACAAACAACGAGTACTTTTGAAATCTTGTTTGTCATCAGCTTTCCTTATGGTTTTTACCTAGCGTTTGTTACGTTATGATACTCGCATTCAGATCCAGTAAGAAAGGGAAAACCATGTCGGCAGAAGACAGAAAAGAAGAAAGACATAAAGCACGTCAGCAACGAGTTAAAGAAAAAGTTGATGAGCGCATTGCTGCTGCACAAGATGTTAAAGGCATTTTGCTTGTTATCACAGGAAATGGTAAGGGGAAATCAACCTCTGGATTTGGCACCATCTGTCGAGCAGTTGGGCACGGTCTGACTTGCTCTGTAGCCCAATTTATTAAAGGCACTTGGGATAATGGCGAGCGCAATTTGTTAGAAAAGCTTGGCGTAGACTTTCAGGTAATGGGTACTGGTTTTACATGGGAAACACAGAGCCGCGACAAAGACATTAAAGCGGCTCAGATAATATGGCAAGAATGTAAGCGAATGCTCCAAGATGATTCCATCGATGTGGTGCTATTCGATGAAATTACTTACATGGTGACCTACGGTTACATCGAATTAGAAGAAGTCTTGGAAGCATTGAAAAATCGTCCTTTCATGCAATCGGTAGTTATCACTGGCCGCGGTGCTCACAGAGAGCTCATTGAGCTTGCCGATACTGTATCCGAAGTCCGCAATGTTAAGCATGCGTTTGAAAACGGTGTTAAAGCATTGAAAGGGGTTGATTGGTAATCACCTCTGTTTCACGAGTGAATAGGCTCCACTCTCTATAAGTGCTCCCCACAACCTCATGGGAAGCACTTATTCATTTGGAAACTCAAAAATTCTGTCCGAATTTCACAACCTTCTCTCTATACATTGCTAACAGGGCGTTCGTATTCACTTTAGACGCTACCTTCTGCACTGCTCGACCATCGCTTGATTCCCCTTTTATAAGGGTTGTCATCCCCTGCTTTTCTCCATCTGTTGTTACCTCTATCGAGCCCATTTCAAACTCGAATAAATCTGGCTGAACAACGCAGGCGACCGCTGAAGGATCATGCACATGGCAGCCATTAAAACCGACAACTGACGCATAAAACTTCAGATAGAATCGGCTTACATCCCATATAAACTCACCCACTTGCCCTGCGTCTTCTTTTAATGACCTGAAATAATCGTCATCAAATACACTGGACTCTGTAACATCTAGCCCGATTATTGAAATAGGCCATGAGGCAGAAAACACTCTTTGAGCGGCATGAGGATCATCATGAATATTGGCTTCAGCGTGAGGAGTAACATTGCCTCGATGGTTGTTTAACCCAAATGCACCGCCCATAATCACCACCTCTTTGACTAAGGACGTGATGCTTTCGTCCTCTTCCAGAGCAAGTGCAAGGTTTGTTAATGGTCCAACCGCAACAAGCGTTATTTCACCGGGGTTTTCTTTAAGCGTATCGATAATGTAGCGATAAGCGGGCTTGTTAATGATTCCTCCGATGTCCACTCCAGAAACATCGACATCACCAAAGCCACTTTCACCGTGTACATGCGAAGACGGACCAGCAGGTTTCCTTTCTAACGGTCCCTCTGCACCTTTTGCAATATCGCAAGTAAATTGAAATGTGTTCTTTAAAAACTGGGCATTACGAGTGCTGTTCTCGATAGTAGCATTGCCAAAAACAGTCGTAATACCAATCAAATTAATGTCGGAGTGTGCCTCTGCAAATAGCAAAGCCATGGAATCATCGATACCAGGATCGGTATCTAGAATGATTTTTTTTACCATACAGTTCATACCTTTGTCGCATTATTAAACTTATCATAAACACAAATTTTCATATCGCTTGTGATGAGAATCACGCTCCAAAGGATAGGATTTTATTGCAATAAAAAAGCGCACTGTCTTGCGAGACAGTGCGCTTTTTATAAAACTATTTGTCTTTTAATTGAATAAGCCTTTAAGCAGCTTATCTGCGATATCTTTAGATTGATCAGGTTTAACCTTATCCCCTAACAATTTTTTGATTCCGCGCTCCGCTTCTTTCTTCGCTTTTTGTTTCAGGACATCGTCGAAAACCAATTTGAATTTAGGATCATCCCACGCTCCTGTTATCTGCACAGGGATCGTAACATCTTTCAAGTCATCGATAGTTTCCCCGCCTTGCCCTTTTAAAGACCCAACGATCGATGTGCGAATCAGCATATCTACATTTTGCTTGATATAGTTGGCGTTTCCTTTACCTGTAATACGCAGCAGCGGGGATTGCATATTGAGATTATCTGTAGATACGACGCCTTTATTCAGCTTCAACGTGGCTGTCATTGCGGAAAAATCGGTTTTCTCCACATTTTCTACTGTGGATACATCCTGCCCTTTAAACTTCGCATAATTCGTGCGAATAAGGTGAGGCAAGTTGACACCATACACAGCACCGTCCGCAAAGTTGATTTTTACCGTACCTTTTAGGTTTTCTTGCAGCGCTGTAGGCTTCAAGCTTTGACCATTTAACGCCAGATCAATATTGCCCGTACCTTCTAACAAATTGTTATCGATAACATCGATCATCAGAGGCTGTACTTTTACCCCTTTCACTCCACCATTAATACTATAAGAAGGAGTGGATTTTCTTGCATCCAACCTTGCTTTGGTCGAGATACTTCCTTCGTATAAGTTGGCACTAAAACGTGAAAGATCGAGAACACCATTTTTCAACGTGAACTGAGTCGTAACCTTTTGCAATTTCGCATTGTTCGCTTTGAACTTATCAATAACCAGCTTTCCTTTAGCATTAACTAGTTTCAAAGCACTTAAATCAGGTTCAACTTCTGGCGCTTTAGGCGCTTCTTTACCCGCAGATGTATCATTACCCTCTGGGGATCCACCAGCACCGGACTCTTTCGGTTGTGTATTCAAGCCAAGGAATGCGTCCAAGTCGATATTCGGGCTATGCAAATTGAAATTGACTTGAGGGATCGCAGACAAAGTTACACTGGCGTCACCGTCAAGTTGAATGTCATTTGCTGTCAGTTTGGTTAACGCCAATGCTAAATGACTTTTCTTAACGTCAAATGTCACACCTGCATCTAAGTCTACTTTCATTGGTGATTGAGGAAGTGCATCTCCTTCTAAGTTGTTTGATAACTTAATTTTCTGCACTTTAATCTTAGAAATAGCTTTGTCGACAACTACACTCAATGTGCCCTCTGAATCCACTTTCAATCCTGCCAAATCGCCAGCAAGTTGGTAAGAAAGATCGTTAGATTTATCAAAAGCAAACGTCGCTAAATCCAAGCGAAATTGTTCGACCTTGTTTGTTGGATCACTAAACGAAGCATCAACGCCTAACTTACGCAGTTGGTAGTCTTGAAAGTCTTCTGAAAGGAAGAATTCGGTTCCACCTTTAGCGGCGAAATTCTGTTGTTGGTTTTGTCCACTCACATCAAATTCAATACTATTCCACTCTCCAAGAGCAAAAGCGGGCAGAGAAAGTGTTGCCTTAGCGTTTAGCCCTAAAGATTTATCTTCCACTCCTGCATCCAGATCGACGTTTCGCAATTCATACTGTTTAAGATCTTGAGAGAGTTTGAATTCCACTTGCCCTTCAGCAGAGAAACTCTGTTGATTCTGTGCTCCTGTTACATCAAATGTCAGCTTACTCCACTGGCCAAATTCAAATTCTGACAACGAAGCATTGGCATCACTGAGTGTTAACAAGCTTCCTACCTGCTTATCTGATACCGTCACTTTTGCATTGGAAATGGTAATGCCAGCAACAGATACTTGCCATTGCTCAAGTGCTGAAGGTTCAGTGCTCGTCTCTGGGCTTTGGGAAGTTGGAGCTGTTTCTGGCTGGTTTTCAACTTTGACAGGGTCACTTTGACCAGATTGAGTAAGAGCATCCAGATTAGAACGCCCATCTTTTAGTGTTTCTAGCGCCACTTCCGCACCATCAAGAATCACATTACCAATAACAAGTTGATTGCTTAGTAGCGGTGTCACTTCAATGGCCAAGCCCACTTGCTCGACTTTTAACAAATTGGGTGATGAAAAGCCTTCTGGATTTCTTAATTCTGTTTGACCAACACTAAACCCCAAGCTAGGAAAAAGTTGCCAACCAATATCCCCTTCAATCACTAGTGTCATTCCAGTGTTCTTCTGAACCTGTTCGACAATCATGGGTTTAAATTGATTGGGGTTAACAAAAATAATGAGGGCAAGTAGAGCAACAACAATCAAAGTGATTGGTACTGCAATGAAAAGAAGTAGCTTCTTCATCCTGGATTCCTTGAATCTGCGACCGGAGATATATTTAAATTACCTCAAACATACAAAAGTGGCGCATAATGCGCCACTTTTTGTTATGAATTTTTTCCGATTTATCAGAACTTTGACAATCCTGAGTCACCGCACCGCTTAGCTTTTTAGTAGTTTGGCGATATGTGCTTTCAAAACGTCAATCGCAATTCTGTTTTTGCCACCACGAGGAACAATGATGTCGGCATATTGCTTAGAAGGCTCAATGAATTGCATGAACATAGGACGAACCGTGTCTTGGTATTGCTTAAGCACAGATTCCATAGAGCGACCACGGTCTTCTACATCGCGTTTTACGCGGCGAAGTAAACAGATATCTAATGGTGTATCCATGAAGACTGTCGCGTGCATTAAATCGCGTAAACGTGGATCCGTAAGAAGAAGAATACCTTCCAAGATGATCACTTTTTTAGGCGTTAACGACGTTGTAGTCGCTGTGCGTGTATGTTCTGGGTAACTGTACTCGGGTACTTCTACCGCATTCCCTTGAATCAATTGCTCTAGGTGCTTACAAAGCAAATCGTGATCAAGCGCATTTGGGTGGTCATAATTGGTTTTTTCACGCTCTTCCATGCTCAGATGACTTTGATCTTTGTAGTAGCAATCTTCCGTAATCACACCAATATGATCGTCACCGACTTTCGCACGAAGTTCGTTGTAGATTGTACTCGCGATTAAGCTCTTTCCTGAGGCAGAAGCGCCAGCAATTCCCACGATGACGCATTGATTGTTATTAGACATGTATAGCACCTGATACTAATTTGGTAGCTGAGTTGGGTTAAACCGCCCGATTATAGGGAGATACAATACTTAATACCAGTATAGAGTGTCGAAATTATCATTAATATCTATTGGTAATAAGCAATAACATGCATTGTTGTTTGGTTTTCAAGCAGAGTATTCGAAGGTATGTTTTTGGAGGAAAAAATATTGCACTGATTGCATAACTAAGAATCGTTAACCAAAGTACTTTAAACTCTTCGGCTAACGTTTCATTTTTAGACAAGATTAGAGAAATTATTACAAATTCACTTTAATGAAGATGTCGCTTTATTACACTGCAACAAAGCTTATTGCATCTGGCTTGGCTTTACCTTGCCAATACAAACGGCTTACAACGGTTTCAGCTAGCGAGCGGTAAATATCGGAATGAGGTGATTCAGGGCGAGATACGACAGTCGGTGCACCATTGTCCAGATCTTCTCTAACGGAAATATGCAGTGGAATTTGTGCCAGCAGTGCCAAACCAAACTCTTGAGCCATTTGACTTGCGCCACCATCGCCAAATATATGTTCTTTCTCACCACAATGGCTGCATATGTGGTAACTCATATTTTCAACCATGCCTAATACAGGTACATCGACCTTTTCAAACATAGCCGCCCCTTTACGTGTATCGGCTAACGCAAGATCTTGCGGAGTTGTCACTATCAAAGAACCTGTCACTGGAATCTGTTGCGACAGCGTAAGCTGAATATCACCTGTTCCTGGCGGCATATCGATAACAAGATAATCCAAATCCGGCCATTCTGTTTCGTTAAGCAGTTGGGCTAACGCTTTAGAAGCCATGGGACCACGCCAAATGGCGGCATCGGAATCATCGACAAGATAGCCAATTGAGTTGGTATAAACCCCATGTGCCTGTACGGGCTGCATCCATTTATTGTCTCGGACATCCGGCTTTTTCCCTTGAGTGCCCAGCATAATAGGAACGGAAGGACCATAGATATCCGCATCCAACATTCCAACCTTCGCGCCAGAAACACTGAGCGCCATCGCCAAGTTCACAGCTGTCGTTGACTTACCTACGCCTCCTTTTGCAGACGTAACTGCGATGATATTCTTAACACCTTTTACTTCAGCTAACACCGTGGTTTGCATCGATTTTACATTACCTACGATGTTGTATTCAAAAGCAGGTATAGAACTGGATTTAATTTGATCTTCGATCCAATTTTTCAGGCTTTGCTGCAGCGCTTTATTGATAAATGGAATCTCAATCTTAATCACACCACTCGCCAAAACAGACACAATTCCAGGAGTCTGGCTCCATCCATCGATCAGCATTGGATGTCGGTATTGTCCTAGCCACTGGCACAGGGCTTCTTTTGATTGAAATTGTTCCATATTACCTCCAATTATTTTTGTCCATCCTAACACTTCATTCTTTAGCAAAGAACCCTGAAAAAACTAGGATATACGCCTAGTCTGCGGGTTGGAGTAAGCTGCTGCTTAAGGTACTATTAGCGGCTATCACATTAATACCTATCTAAAGCGAATAACAAGTATGGCAACCGATCCAAAAAACCTTACTACAAGGAAAATACTGGTAACTTGTGCCCTACCGTATGCAAACGGTTCTATCCACCTTGGACATATGCTTGAGCATATCCAAGCGGATATCTGGGTTCGTTATCAGCGCCTTCGTGGCAACACTGTTAATTTCATCTGTGCAGACGATGCTCACGGCACGCCAATTATGCTTAAAGCACAACAGATGGGTATTACGCCAGAAGAGATGATCGCTGCTGTAAGTGAAGAGCACCAAAAAGATTTCGCTGGATTTGATATCAGCTTTGACAACTACCACAGCACGCATTCTGAAGAGAACCGTGAGCTGGCTTCTCACATTTACCTGCAGCTCAAGAAAAATGGTTTCATTTCCAGCCGTACAATTTCTCAGTTGTTTGATCCAGAGAAGGAAATGTTCTTACCAGACCGTTTCGTAAAAGGCACGTGCCCGAAATGTAAGTCTGATGATCAATACGGTGATAACTGCGACAACTGTGGTGAAACCTACAGCCCAACAGAGCTTATTGATCCGAAGTCTGCTGTATCGGGGTCGACCCCCATTATGAAAGACTCTGAACACTTCTTCTTCGACCTGCCTCAATTTGAGAGCATGTTAAAAGAATGGACTCGCTCTGGTTCGCTGCAATCTGAAACTGCCAACAAAATGCAGGAATGGTTCGAATCCGGTTTGCAGCAGTGGGATATCTCTCGCGATGCGCCGTATTTCGGCTTTGAAATTCCAGGTGAGAAAAACAAATTCTTCTACGTTTGGCTAGACGCCCCTATCGGCTACATGGGTTCGTTCAAAAACCTATGTGACAAGCGTGATGATTTGGATTTCGACGAATACTGGAAGAAAGACAGCAACGCAGAGCTTTACCACTTCATCGGAAAAGACATCGTTTACTTCCACAGCCTATTCTGGCCAGCAATGCTAGAAGGTTCTGGATTCCGCAAACCAAACAACGTATTCGTACATGGTTACGTTACGGTGAACGGTGCGAAGATGTCCAAGTCGAAGGGGACGTTTGTCAAAGCGAGTACTTACCTAGATCACCTAGATCCAGAATGCCTGCGCTACTACTACGCTGCGAAGCTAAACAGCCGCATAGACGACTTAGATCTCAACCTTGAAGACTTCACTCAACGTGTTAACGCTGACGTCGTGAACAAGATTGTAAACCTTGCTTCTCGTAACGCTGGCTTTATTACGAAACGTTTTGAAGGCAAACTTTCAGATGATTTCGCTGAACCAGAACTCTACAGTGAGTTCGTATCAGCAGCAGATCGCATCGCAGAGCTGTATGAATCACGTGAATTTAGCCGTGCAATTCGTGAAGTGACGGCACTTGCTGATAAAGCAAACCAATACGTCGATGAAAAGGCACCTTGGGTTGTCGCTAAAGAAGAAGGCAAAGACAAAGAACTTCAAGACATCTGCTCCGTCGGTATTAACTTGTTCCGAGTTCTGATGATTTACCTAAAGCCGGTAATGCCAGCACTTGCCGATCGCACTGAAGGCTTCTTGAATGATGAGCTAACGTGGGAAGGCATTGCACAGCCATTAACGAGCCATGAAATCACGAAGTTCAAAGCACTATTCAACCGAATCGATCCTAAGAAAGTAGAAGCGATGGTTGAAGCGTCTAAAGAAGTTGCGGCAGCGGAAAAAGCCGTTGCTGAAAAATCTCAAGAAGCGCAAACAGAAACTGAGCTGAGCAAAGACCCAATTGCAGATGAAATCGAATTTGATGATTTTGCTAAAGTGGACTTACGCATTGCGAAAATCGTTGAGTGCGAAGAAGTGCCAAAAGCAAATAAATTGCTTAAGCTGACACTCGACATTGGTGGCGAAACTCGTCAAGTATTCTCAGGTATCAAGTCAGCCTACAAGCCGGAAGACCTTGTTGGTAAGTACACGGTTATGGTTGCAAACCTAAAACCTCGCAAGATGAAATTCGGTATGTCTGAAGGAATGGTTCTCGCAGCGGGTCCTGGAGGCAGTGATTTATGGTTACTTGAGCCGCATGAAGGTGCTAAACCTGGCATGCGAGTGATGTAAGTGACTACACCTTACCTTGTAAGTAACTGCACCTTGCAAGTAACTGCACCTTGCAAGTAACTGCACACTAAATTTAAAACCGCCTACTTTGCAGGCGGTTTTTTTATATCCATTCACCTAATCACCTAATCATCGTAATTTTTTCAAAGACCGACTTCACGTAAAACCACTCCCCCAATTGGTGCAATTGCACTACTCCTAGACATGACCTGAAAAACGAATAAATCTAATTCTTTGATTTTAAATAAATAAAAATTTGGCACTGAGTATGCACTCTATAGACTAATCATCTTGGGGAGGTGTGCATGTTTATACTAATCAGCTTAACGGTTATATCCGTTTGTATCGTAGCGTTGTTTCTACGCAGCCAAGCAAAGGCAGAAAATGACCAACGCCACCTCGACGGTCTGCACCTATTGCGTCAAATTATTCAATTATGCCGAGCACATCGTACATTGACACATCAAGTACTTACCGAAGGTAATCAAGCATCACACGCAACGTTAAAGTCCTTATTCAAGTTAAAAGAACAAATCAAATCACTCGCCGTACAAGCTAAAAAAATCAGCGAGAACTCAAATAAAGCAAAATATCGCGTGCTACTAATCAACCTAACTTTGATGTGTAAAGAGTGGAGAACCCATAGCGTCAATCGTAACCAAGTATCACACGGTAAAGTCATCCGCCAATGCCTCTACCTAATGGACGAGTCCATCATCACTTGGATGATTGAAGCTTATCGTGACGACATGACAGATCAGTATCACCATGACTGGCAGTTGATTTGCGAAGCTATGGAATGTCTAACGCAACTGAGGGTATGTATTCAGGGGATTGAAACAGAAGCAGGAAAACGACGTTACCTGCATTACGGACATTTAATTCAAAGGCGGCTAACCCAAATAGGCTTGAGTTGTGCCGTTCCTGTTTCATCCGATGTCCAACTAAAACTAAACGATGTATTAAGCGCTCTTACAGAAGAATCTAGCGACCATGAATTCATCGATACGGAAAGCCTATACAAACTCACCAATGGGATATCAGCATTCTTGTTTAGTGCTTACGACTACGTTATCAGCTCTATCTGCGAAGAACTCTATGAGCCGTTACCGGAAATATTACCTTTAAACCACCTCAATGCTCGTCATTCACAAGCTTCCCTTTAGAGCCGATGAACAGCCATATGCCCGAGAATGAAAAAACCCGCCAAAAGCGGGTTATGAATATCTATTTCTCTAAACGACAATTGCTTTAAGCGACAACGCTTTAACTGTCGTCTTCGGTAAAGTTCGTCGGTAGTGTCACCTTCATCTTATTCCAGATTTGTGCACTTTCAAGCCCGTAATGACGAATAACAATCGGTAATTGTTCACGAGAACCTGACTCGCATACTTCATGCAATTGTTTGTAGAAGTTCAATGCAAGATCTCGTGCTTCAGGGTTAGAGAAGTAATAGCTACCGACGCGATCATACAACTTCTTCAGACCATTAAAGATAAGCCCGTAGATCTGGTTTCCGGAATGGAAGGCAAGGCGTTGGAACAACATGTAATCGTAAAAGTTGAACGTTTTGGCAATCAAAATAGCTTGACGCTTTTCTTCATCTTTTTCGTTGTCATCTTTTACGTTAGCACGAATTTTATCGGCGTAAGGCGACGCTTCAACAAACGTATCCCAATTATCCGATTCTAATAGCTGTTCACACGAATCAATCACACCTTGAATTGTCTTTAACGACGTTTCTTTATTAGCTTTAAAGGCATAACGCATAAAGATTGGGCTGATATTGGTACGTGCAGCAAGAAGATCTTCAACAATACTGGTTGCGTTATCCGCATCCAAGGTCATTAGCGTATCTAGAATATGCAGACCCGAGGTTTCCATAAATTGGTTAACTTTGGTCGGTTTACCATGCTGAATGGTTAGCCACCCATCACGAGCAAGACGCTGCAATACTTCTCTTAACGTCGTTCTTGTTACGCCAATCAATTCAGAAAGCTCGCGCTCTGCCGGTAGGATAGAGCCAGGAGGGAAGCGCCCCTTCCAAATACTTTCAATAATGTACTTCTCAGCAAAACCTGCTGGGCTTTTTGCCTTTATAACCATGAATTCGGGTTTCCGGTGCATTTATAACGTAAAATTGCACTCATCATACCACTACTTGCACAATTCAGAAAATAACCCTGTGTATTCCTGCTTTGTTTGTGAGATTACGCGTTAGATTTTTTTATTCTGAGATAGATTAGCGCACTCATTGTGAGTCAAATCTCATTTTTCAACAATTTTAACAATCAAGCAACGAAATAAAATACTTACCCGAAGCATGAAAATGACTTAATTTTACATGGAAATTTACCCTAATTTCGGCAAAAACACCTGCAGTTTACCGCTAAAGTGCTTTATTTTGATGGTTAAGTCAGGCAAGGGTAAAAGTGTAAGCAGAAGTTAAAGTTCGTACTATTCTATGAATCGATGTCGCTAGTTCTTGATAAAAAAGCCTGTCAATTTAACTATTTTAAACATTTTTAGGTTGACTAAATATTACGTAGGAGTAGAGTTGCGGTCGAAAGTATAGGAGTGCTTGTCTTTCTCAAGGAGTGACTTGGCAAGGCTACAGAGGTTTCCATCGAAGTTGTTTTCCTAAGTCACTGTTTAAGATATGATTTTTTATGAAATTCCGCATTTCATAGTCAGGGATCGAGACACACTCTCAGTGTCGAATTTACAATAAAAGAGTCTTATCATGCCGATGTCACTCGGAAACGCGTTCATTAAGAACTTTCTTGGCAAAGCACCTGATTGGTACAAGCTTGCCATTATTGCCTTTCTTATTATTAACCCAATTGTATTTTACTTTGTAGATCCGTTCATTGCCGGTTGGATGCTCATCATCGAGTTTATCTTTACATTGGCTATGGCTTTAAAATGCTACCCACTTCAGCCTGGTGGTCTTTTAGCTATTCAAGCGGTTGCGATTGGGATGACCAGCCCAAATCAGGTTTATCATGAATTAGAAGCGAACCTTCCGGTTCTTCTTTTGTTAGTGTTCATGGTTGCGGGTATCTACTTCATGAAGGAGCTTTTGCTCTTCATCTTTACGAAGATACTGCTTGGTGTGCGCTCTAAGGTTATGCTATCTGTAGCGTTCTGCTTTGTTTCTGCCTTCCTTTCAGCATTTCTTGATGCTCTAACGGTTATCGCCGTTGTAATTTCTGTGGCCGTTGGCTTCTATTCGATATATCACAAAGTAGCCTCAGGTAAGGGCTCTCAAGCTAACCACGACCACACTAGTGATGACCACTTGTGTGAAGTTACTCGTGATGACTTAGAAAACTACCGTTCATTTTTACGCTCTCTACTTATGCATGCCGGCGTCGGTACGGCTCTGGGTGGAGTAATGACGATGGTAGGTGAGCCTCAAAACCTGATCATTGCAGACCAAGCAAGTTGGCAGTTTGGTGAGTTCATGATTCGCATGTTGCCTGTGACTCTACCCGTATTCTTCTGCGGACTGATTACCTGTGCTTTAGTTGAGAAGTTTAAAGTATGTGGCTACGGCACGGATTTACCTGCAAGCGTTAGAAAAATTCTAGTGGACTTCGATAACGAGCAACGTAAGCGCCGAAATAAACAAGATATTGCGAAACTTGTTATCCAAGGCTTAATTGCACTATGGCTTATCGTTGGTCTGATGTTCCACTTAGCGGAAGTCGGATTAATCGGCTTAAGTGTCATCATTCTAGCTACAGCATTCACAGGGGTTATTGAAGAGCACTCTCTAGGTAAAGCATTTGAAGAAGCGCTGCCGTTTACCGCCCTTCTCGCTGTTTTCTTTGCTGTTGTTGCTGTCATCATCGACCAAGAGCTGTTTAAGCCAGTAATCGATGCTGTACTCGCCTTGGAAGGTGGCCAGCAAATGATCATGTTCTATATCGCGAATGGCTTGCTTTCTATGGTGTCTGACAATGTATTTGTCGGCACGGTTTACATCAACGAAGTTAAATCCGCTCTTGTTGAAGGCATAATTACTCGTGATCAATTCGACTTACTAGCTGTTGCGATCAATACGGGAACTAACCTTCCTTCTGTCGCGACACCAAACGGCCAAGCTGCATTCTTGTTCTTGCTGACTTCAGCGTTAGCACCGCTTATTCGTTTGTCTTACGGTCGCATGGTTATTATGGCACTGCCGTACACCTTTGTTCTTGCTATTGTGGGTTTGTTCGGTATCGCATTCCTGCTTGAGCCATTTACAGCAAGTTTCTATGAGATGGGGTGGATATCTCATCATGTAGGCGAAGCGGTAAGTTCGTCACAGGGACATTAATTTTTTTGTTGAATAGAGAACTTATTCAAGATAAAAAGCTCTGAGTTATCAGAGCTTTTTTATAAGGATACATTACCTTGAACGCTTTATATGCAATCAAACAATTTTCAGAGAGTCGCCTGTCATGGCTTATTCTGCTGATTTCTATCGTGGCACTGGAAGCTACGGCTTTGTACTTTCAGCACGTTATGATGTTGGCTCCATGTGTAATGTGTATTTACGAGCGCGTTGCTATGATGGGAGTGGGCTTCGCGGCTATTTTGGGTATGCTAAATCCTAAAAACGTCATCGTTCGTTGGCTCGGATTTTTTGGATGGGGAGCCAGCGCTTATAAAGGCTTAATGCTTTCGCTACAGCATGTCGATTATCAATTTAACCCTTCCCCTTTTGCTACATGCGATATTTTCGTCTCTTTCCCTGAGTGGGCACCACTTCATGAGTGGATGCCATCGGTATTCAACGCATATGGCGATTGCAGTAAGGTTGTGTGGCAATTCCTAACACTGTCTATGCCTCAATGGTTAGTCGTTATTTTTGCTGGTATGTTGGTTGCGTTGGCGGTTGTGGTTATTTCTCAATTCGCTAGAAAGCCAAGAACGTTATTTTAAGAATAGATACTACAAGCCTTCGATTTATAAAAATGCTTGAGTATAGGAAGATAAAGCGCCGCATAGGCGCTTTATCTTTTATAGGGGAAGCTAGAGGATAACGATTAAACTAACGACCGCAACATTTCTTAAATTTCTTGCCACTTTCACAAGGACACACGTCATTTCTTCCAACGGTCTTATATGGATTCACGCTTTGTGATTTAGCGCCAGTCATTAGCTCATCAGCCGCCATCGCCACTTCTGAAATCATAATATCCAACTGCGGTAACAGATCTTCTAATCGAGGGGGATTATCTACCCCTGCCTGTTTCATTTGCTCACGGGTTTGCTCTTCGTCAATCCCCAACATAAATGTGGTAAGCAGGGCTTGTAACATCCGCGCAGTACCGTCAGAAACTTGTGATTCAAGCCATTGTTCTTCAATGATGGGCCACACCGACATGAAGCCTTCAGAGAAATCGGCAAACGCTTCTTTGTCATTCGCCCATTCAGACGGTCTATATTCACTAGACTTTATAGACGCATACTGGTTGTTTATTTGATCAACTATCTGCTTCTCTATCTCTTCAGCTTGTATTTCAGGTAACCATTTTTTGGGCTCCAGCGGTTGAGTCGCGAAGTTAGCAGCCAGCACTGCACCCTCGTAAAAATAGGCATTTTCACCATCGTAACCATTCGGCAGAGAAATCAGTTGGTACATTTTGTTTATCTTGTTTCTGTATGTTGGTGGGGATTATACCCAAGTCATATGAAGAAACCAGATACCGCTGTTTTACTTGTCTAATCACCACCAGTTTTGCATTCAATAAGCTTCTCGCATACAATCGCGCAGCCCTAAAACAAGGTAAAAATTATGCGTGTAATACTTGGACCAATGGAAGGCGTATTAGATCATCTAATGCGTGAAATTCTGACCAACATAAACGATTACGACCTGTGCGTTACAGAATTCGTGCGTGTGATTGATCAGCTATTACCAGACCACGTTTTTACCCGTATCTGCCCAGAAATCAATACCGGAAGTAAAACCAAATCGGGTACGCCTGTTCGTACACAATTACTTGGTCAAGAACCCAACTGGATGGCTGAAAATGCCGTTAGAGCCGTAAACCTCGGTTCCGATGGAATTGACCTTAACTTTGGCTGCCCAGCTAAAATGGTTAACAAAAGTAAGGGGGGTGCCGCTTTGTTGCAGCATCCTGAGCTGATTTATCAAGTGGTTAAAGCGTGCCGAGAGGCCATAGATCCAATCGTCCCAGTCACAGCAAAAATTCGGTTAGGATGGGAAGACCCGAATGATTGCTTTGAAATCGTCGATGCCATTACACAAGCCGGTGCTAACGAGATCACGGTACATGCTAGAACGAAATCAGGGGGTTACAAAGCCAGTGAAATCAAATGGGAATACTTAGCGAAGCTAAAACAGAAAGCCCGTATCCCTTTGATCGCAAATGGTGAGATATGGAATTACGCAGATGGGCAACGCTGTATTGAAATGTCGGGAATCGACTCACTTATGGTTTGTCGAGGTGCCTTCAACGTGCCTAACCTTGGAAATGTAGTAAAGCACAATCACCAACCTATGCCGTGGCACGACGTCGTTGACCTGCTACTTCAGTATTCAGAATATGAAATCCAAGGTGACAAAGGGCTGTACTACCCTAACCGAGTAAAACAGTGGTTTTCTTATCTGAGACAAGAGTACCCTGAAGCTGCGGCCTTGTTCCGTGACATCCGCACCTTTAATAAAGCGGCTCCGATTGTAGATCACATACAGCGATACCGAGATACAATACAGAGTGTGAGTACAATTTGATCACGACATATACTCTGCAAAATGAAAAATAGCGAAAGGAAAGCCACTCTCACTATTTTCCATTTAAGGTACTAAAGCGTCCTCAAAAGATCACCTGATTTTTTCCAGACTCTTTTGCATGGTAGAGCTTTTTATCTGCAGACTTAACCAAATCTTTCAAGCTTGCCTGCTCTCGATGATCTTCGACACACACGCCGCCAGATAAAGAAAAACCGCACTCAAGAAGCTCATGGGATTGACTGGCGACTTGCTTTTGAATTCGATGAGCAATGTCGACAATAAGCTGCGGGCTATTCGCTCTTATGTATACGACAAACTCCTCCCCCCCAAATCGAGACACTGCATCCATTTCCCTTAATACAGCACGCATCTGATCGGCGACAAAGCAGATCACTTCGTCTCCTTTTTCATGACCATATGTGTCGTTTATCTTCTTGAAGTTATCAATATCAAATACTGCAATACCTTCAAACTGATAACGACACGGCTTTTTAAATTCAATTTCCAGTCCTCTCCGATTAAGTAGCCCTGTCATTGAATCTTTTTCAGCTAAATTTTGAAAGTAACGGCGCTCGAAGTTCAAATTCAAATAAAACAGGCTGATCACGGTTAAAATGTAGATAATCGCAATGATGAAGACAGCATTCCGTTCTTCATGGAGTAAAGACAATAACTCATCGGCAAAATCTGACTCATAAAACAGCGTATGCTCAAACGCCACCCCTTGAATAGATAACGGGTACACAAAGTTTCTATCACGTACGGTGTGAAGCTGCTCGTTGTGCACCAAGTGCAATCTTTCACTCAGTGAAGACCCCGAACTCAAAAGTAGATCGGTTTTTATCTCTAGCGACACTACACCTTTAAAATCCTCTCCCTGACTAACGGGCAAAGACAACGTGAGCACCCTTTCTAGCTCATTTGCGTTTTCAACTGGACCTGTAACGGTTATCGAATCTGAATTGCGGCTGGTCAAATACCAGAATGGTTGAGATTTAAAATGCTCAATTGAAGATCGATCAATATTTTTCGCTAAAGTATCAGGGGAAGAAATAACTAGCCCCTCTTCCGCAACGTAATAAATACCCAATATATGTTCGTCAAGATCGTGTAGGAATGACAGCATCGGCGCTAAATCCATCATTTCTACTGCGTGTCTATTTAATGCAGAACCTCGACGACACATTGATTGGTCGCCCGAGATCATATAACTAATATCCACCGCAGGGATGTTTAGGTTTTTATCCTGTGCTAGAACCAGCGCTTCGATTGGCCAAACATGGCAGACACCATTATTGACTTGAGAGTTATGCTGAAAGTGAGGAAAGTTTTCGTTCTGATAGTGAGTAGAAAGAGTGTAATCAAGCGAAGTCAGAATTTTCACCGAACGATGAATGGCGTTTTCAACCCGTTTATATTCGCGCTCTACCCTTTTTTCATTTCGTTCGAAGTAATTTATAGCCACCATCAACAACATGCCAATAGCAAATATTGCTGGGATGAGAAATACATATCTTAAACTCATGTGCTGGGTCGACATCATATGAACCCCAGACAAAAATAAAGTGTTTTAAAACACATACTAAAATAACGCGCCAATTTTGAACGAAAGCGCAATATTAACAGCATCTTAATAAAAGAAAAAACCCTCTTTATGCTAAAGAGGGTTTACGTTTACGTTGAGTGACTTATCTCTTAAGAAAAGAATTAATTTAGCAATAAGCTATCATCAGCAAGTTCCTCACCACGTACTTTAGAGAACATTTCGAGTAAGTCAGGGACAGACATGTTTGCTCGTTCATCTCCGGCAACATCCAACACAACCTCACCTTGGTGGAGCATGACCGTTCTATCACCACACGCTAACGCGTCTTTCATAGAGTGAGTAACCATCATTACCGTTAAGTTGAATTCATTCACAATTCGCTTCGTCAAATCGATAATGAATGCCGCCATACGAGGATCCAGTGCAGCGGTGTGTTCATCTAAAAGTAGAAGTTTACTCTCGGATAACGTTGCCATAACGAGACTAACAGCTTGACGCTGCCCACCCGATAACAAACCAATGTTATCCCCTAACCTGTCCTCTAAGCCTAAACCCAGAATACTGATGCGCTCTTGGAACAGTTTTCTTCGTTTTGATGATAAAGAAAAGCTCCACCCGCGACGTTTACCACGCATATAGGCTAACGCCATATTTTCTTCAATGGTGAGATCGCCACATGTACCAGCCAGCGGGTCTTGAAACACTCGTGCACATTGGCTCGCGCGTTGGTCAACGGTTTGGCGAGTCACGTCAACGTTATCAATGATGACACTGCCACCCGCCATTGGTGTTTCACCAGTTACGGCCCCAAGCAAGGTAGATTTACCCGCACCATTGGAACCAATAACGGTAAGGAATTCATGTTCAGGAACAGTAAGAGAGACACCTCTTAAGGCTCTGTTTTCTAAAATAGTACCTGCATTAAAGGTAACTTGAATATTGTCGAGCTGGATCATGCTACCTCCTTAGATTCAGCCTTTGCAGGCTTACCGCCCTTTTTTGCGTTAAGGTTTCCTTTCAGTTTTGGCGCAATCAGAGCCAAAGCAACCAACACTGCAGTGACAAGGTTCAAGTCTGAAGCTTGCAGCCCAAACATACCTGTACTTAATGCAAATGCCACTGCAAGCCTATAGAGTACCGAACCAACGATAACGGCTAAAACCGCCACCCAAATTTTGCGGCCAGGGATTAGCGTCTGCCCAAGTATAACTGCCGCTAAACCAACAACTATGGTACCCACCCCCGAAGTGACATCTGCAAAGCTGTTTGTTTGAGCAAACAATGCCCCAGAAAATCCAACGAAGCCATTTGATAACGCTAAGCCGAAATAGGTATAAAATGCCGTGCTCGCACCTTGCGATGCCACCATTCTTGCATTAACACCTGTCGCTCTAAGACCTAACCCAAAATCACTATTTAGAAGACGTACAACAAAAATTGCCGACAGTAAAACCAATACCCCAACAACAATTGGACGCACGTACATTGAATCGCCTAAGGCTTCAAATGGCGTAAGGATTGTATTTTCGCCTATCAACGCCATATTCGGTCGACCCATAATACGGATATTGATAGAAAACGCGGCGATCATGGTTAATATTGAGGCTAAAAGATGCAGTATTCCGCATTTCACGGCTAAGAACGCCGTAACCCATCCCGTTGCTGCACCTGCAATAATTGCCATGCCTGTTGCAACCCACGGGTCAATTCCTGCCACAATAGCAGTAGCAGCAACAGCAGCCCCCATCGGGAAGCTACCATCTACACTCAAATCCGGAAAATCTAGAACTCTAAACGTTAAGTAAACACCCAGTGCGACCAATCCATAAACGAGCCCAATTTCAAGGGCTCCAAAAAATGCAAAAGCAGACATAACAACTCCCTTTCTGCTTGATATAAAAAGCCCGAATAGCGAGCACTATTCGGGCTTAGTGTTATTATTTTACGCTAGTTGCACGATCCAGAACGGAATTAGGAATGGTAAGACCAATCTTTTCAGCAGCAGTTTTGTTCACAACAAGGTCAGAACCTTTTGCCACGTTCACATCTAGGCTACCCGGTTCCGCACCTTCTAAAATAGCGGCTACATAATCAGCCGTTTGTACACCGACTTGGTAGTAATCAAAACCTAAGCTTGCCACTGCTCCCTTCTCAACATAAGAGGTAGCGCCGCCGAGAACTGGTGTTTTCGCTTGATTCGCCGCGACGATCATGCCTTCAATGGCACTCGCAACGGTGTTATCTGTAGGGGCATAAATTACATCAGATTTAGCGGAAATGGCTTGAGTTGCCGATTGAACATCCGCACTTTTTAGAGCCGTCGCTTCAACAACTTTGAGACCTTTTGCATCCGCTGCTTCTTTCAAAAGCTCTACAAGAGTAACCGCATTCGCTTCACCTGGGTTATACACCACACCGATAGATTTAGCGTTTGGTAAAATCTCTTGGATTAAGTCAACGTGTTGAGCAACAGGCGATAAATCAGATAAGCCTGTGACGTTTTTGCCTGGCTTTTTCATGCTGCCTACCAGCTTAGCGCCAACAGGGTCGGTTACCGCAGTGAATACAACCGGAATAGAGCGAGTTGAAGAAACCAAGGCTTGTGCAGTTGGCGTAGCAATACCAACCAATACGTCTGGGTTTTCACCAACAAACTGGCGTGCTATCTGTACCGCGATCGCCGGATTACCTTGTGCTGTACGATATTCAAATTCTAGGTTTTTCCCTTCCACATAACCCTTTTCTTTAAGACCATCGAGCAAACCCTGACGTGTCGCGTCCAGAGCGGGATGCTCTACGATTTGTGATACGGCAACTTTCGCCGTTTTAGCAATAACACCTGTAGAGGAAAGTAACGCTGCACCGGCAATACACGCGGTAGCAATGATTTGACTTGCTTTCATCTTGACTCCTTGATTCAGCAGTAAAGTTGTTGTGATGTTGTGGCTGCCAATCTCCTGGCGGCTTACTTGTTTTATTTCTTTGATTCTAAGTACTCTAAATGGTGCACCTGTGGTGTGGTGACCTACTCATAAGTCTAGGAAATCTGAAACAAACAGCTACTAATTATAGTTTCTATATTTTGTACGCGCTTATTTACGCATATGTACACATTTTTACCAGTAAGGCTCAGTAAAGGGAAGAGAGGATTAACAACAAAGTAACAAAACGTGAAATTTGCGTTAACCAGCACACAAAACCACGATATTTAAGAGTGAGCAAAGTAATATTCTTATCATTTGAATAAAAAACAGACGATGTATTTTTAATCAATAACTCAAAATAAATCTTAGCTAATGAAATTGACTTTTATAAATAGAAATGAAAGAAGCCGTGCAGTTTTACATGCTGAATTGGGACAAGCGTACGTGGGACATGATTACAGATCGTTAATAAGACAACAAAAAAAGGAGGCTGGAATCAAACGACCCTAGCCTCCTTTCAGGAATTTACTTTAGGGTCTACTGGTAAGAAACCGACCTATCAAAAATCTATCTGATTTTAAAACCAGCGCTCCAACGCAGATTTATCAAGCTGCCTAAACGCACGATTGAGGGTTACGGCCAGTTCTTTGTATCGTGGTTTGCTTTTTATTGGCTCGAGCGCGCCGCCGGCTTCAATAATTTTCTGATGAATTTCTCGGTACCAGCTTGCAAGTGCGGGCGGAAGCTGTGTATTAGAACGGTTACCCAACCACCACATACCCTGTAGAGGAAGGCTAATCGCAAATAAAGCCATCACAATGGCTTGAGGCATCGCTTGCTGGTTTTCAAACACCATTTGCATCAGCACGCTGATCGCAGCGACAGCTGGCATCACTTTGACACCAAATTTTGTTGCCTTAATGATGCGTTGTTCTGGAAAAAGAGGGGTCAGCTCCTTTCGCACAGGCCAAGTATCCATGTATTTTTGACCATCTTTCAAACTATGGATGAGCCCGACTTTATTGTTCACACCAACCTCTCACTAAAATAAATTGACAATCTTTAAAAAAAAGCTGCAAAAAAATTGATTCTAGTTAAAATGCACTCAAATTTTTTTGTTATCTTGGGTCATTATCGCTATCCTTAGCAAACCCTCAATCTCATTGTTGCTGTTATTTACAATTTAGGCAACCGTGAGTGTTATTTGCAAGGAAGCGTATTCGCGTTGATTAAAGTATCAATGCGTCCAACGATACGGAATTTCAAGTATTTTTTGACCAAGCGTAATTTGTCTTTTCAAAAAGACATTTATGCTTGCGATTGATTTTCATCCTTAACTGATTCTTTTATCAGACGAATAACAGGTAGTCACTCATGTCTAAGCTAGTTTTAGTTTTAAACTGCGGTAGTTCTTCACTTAAGTTTGCAATTGTTGATGCAGCAAACGGCGACGAGCACCTTACAGGTCTTGCTGAATGTCTTCATCTTCCAGAAGCTCGCATCAAGTGGAAACTTGATGGAAAGCACGAAGCACAACTAGGTAATGGTGCTGCGCACGATGAAGCGTTGTCTTTCATTGTTGAAACTATTCTTGCTTCAAAACCTGAGCTTGCAGATCAAATGAAAGCAATTGGTCACCGTGTAGTGCACGGCGGCGAGCAATTTACTCAATCTGCATTGATTGATGATGCCGTTCTTAAAGGTATTGAAGATTGTGCAGCATTAGCACCTCTTCACAACCCAGCAGCAATCATCGGCATCAAGGCTGCACAAAAAGCCTTCCCAAGCCTACCAATGACCGCTGTATTCGATACCGCATTCCACCAAACTATGCCAGAAGAAGCTTACCTATACGCACTTCCGTACAACTTGTACAAAGAGCACGGTATCCGCCGTTACGGCATGCACGGTACTTCTCACCTATTTATCGCTCGTGAAACAGCTGAGCGTTTGGGTAAACCAGCAGACGAATTGAACATCATTAACTGCCACCTAGGTAACGGTGCATCAGTTTGTGCAATCAAGAACGGTAAGTCTGTTGATACTTCAATGGGTCTGACTCCGCTTGAAGGCTTAGTGATGGGTACTCGTTGTGGTGATATCGACCCAGCCATCATCTTCCACCTTCACGATGCACTTGGTTACTCAGTAGAGCAAATCAACACCATGCTAACAAAAGAGTCTGGTCTTGCTGGTCTGACAGAAGTCACTTCAGATTGCCGTTTTGTTGAAGACAACTACGGTGAAAAAGAAGAAGCGACACGTGCAATGGATGTATTCTGTCACCGTCTAGCGAAATACGTTGCAGGTTACACAGCAACACTTGAAGGTCGTCTAGATGCTATCGTATTTACTGGCGGTATCGGTGAAAACTCTGGCCCAATCCGTGAAATGGTTCTAAACCGTCTTGGCGTATTCGGCATCGAAGTTGATGAAGCAGCAAACCTAAAAGCACGTTTTGGTAAAGAAGGCACCATTACTAAAGCAGAAAGCCGTATCCCTGCAATGGTTGTATCAACAAATGAAGAGCTTGTTATTGCTGAAGACACTGCGCGTTTAGCAGGTCTATAATAAACTGACTTTTACTGGCTAACGTGCCGATGAGTGCGTTTAGCCAGTTCTTATTTTCAGCTTTGGGAACATTCTAGCTTCGCAAAGCATTTACCTGATAGTGATAGGAATCCCCTATGTCACGTACTATTATGCTTATCCCTACTAGCGCAGGTGTTGGTCTTACCAGTGTTAGCATGGGCGTTTTACGCGCTATGGAGCGTAAAGGCGTTAAAGTTTCATTCTACAAGCCAATCGCACAGCCACGCAGCGGCGGTGACCAACCTGATCTGACGTCAACTATTGTTAGTTTCAATAGCGACATGAAAATTGGCGATCCTACACCGATGACCCAAGCTGAAGCACTTATTGGTGCTGAAAAAATGGATGAGCTGCTTGAAACTGTAGTTGAGCGTTACAACCGAATTAACAAAGATTCCGATGTAACACTTATCGAAGGTTTGGTTCCGACTCGTAAGCACCCATTTGCTAACCAAGTAAATGCCGAGATTGCGAAAACGTTGGGTGCTGAAATCGTATTTGTTGCGACACCAGGCACTGACAATCCAACTCAGTTAAAAGAGCGAATCGAAGTTGCTTGTTCTAACTTTGGTGGAACAAAAAATAAGAGCATTTCTGGCGTTATCATTAACAAGTTGAACGCCCCTGTTGATGATGCTGGTCGTACTCGTCCTGACCTGTCTGAAATCTTTGATGATGCAGACAGTGCGCACCAAGCGAACCTAGAAGTGATGCAAATATTCAACTCTAGTCCAATTCGCGTGCTAGGTTGCGTGCCTTGGAGCATCGACCTGATTGCTACTCGTGCTATCGATATGGCAAAGCACTTGAACGCAGATATCATTAATGAAGGCGATATTGCGAGCCGTCGTATCAAGAGCATAACGTTCTGTGCACGTTCGCTTCCAAATATGATTGAGCACTTCCGACCTGGCTCTCTGCTTGTTACATCAGCCGATCGTCCAGACGTTATTGTGGCAGCTGCTTTGGCTTCAATGAATGGCGTTGAAATTGGTGCGATTTTACTGACAGGTGGCTACGATATCCCAAGAGAAATCGTTGACCTATGTAAACCTGCTTTTGAAACAGGATTGCCGATCTTCAAGGCACAAGGTAACACTTGGCAGACGTCTTTGAACCTACAAAGCTTTAGCCTAGAAGTACCCGCAGATGACCGTGAGCGAATTGAGTTCGTTAACGACCACGTTGCCAGCCACATTGATGGCCCTTGGATTGACACCCTAACTGAAGGCTCTGCTGCAGTTCGTCGTCTAAGCCCACCAGCATTCCGTTACCAGCTAACTGAATTTGCTCGTCGCGCTGCAAAACGTATTGTACTTCCTGAAGGCGATGAGCCACGTACCGTGAAAGCTGCAGCTATCTGTGCAGAACGCGGTATTGCGGAGTGTGTACTTTTAGGTAACCCAGAAGAGATTAAGCGTGTAGCAGAACAGCAAGGTGTTGTTTTAGGCAGTGGCGTTGAGATCATCGACCCAGCAGTCGTTCGCGAAAAATACATTGCTCGCTTGGTTGAGTTGCGTAAGAACAAAGGCATGACGGAAGTCGTTGCACGTGAGCAGTTAGAAGACACAGTGGTTCTTGGCACAATGATGCTAGAGCGCGAAGAAGTTGATGGCTTGGTTTCTGGAGCGGTTCACACAACAGCTAACACCATTCGTCCACCACTTCAGCTTATCAAGACGGCGCCTAGCGCTTCTCTTGTTTCGTCTGTGTTCTTTATGCTTCTGCCTGATCAAGTTTTGGTTTACGGTGACTGTGCTATCAACCCAGATCCAAACGCGGAACAACTAGCAGAAATTGCGATTCAGTCGGCAGATTCTGCAGCTGCATTTGGTATCGATCCACGCGTTGCAATGATCTCATACTCGACAGGAACATCCGGTCAGGGTGCAGACGTTGAAAAAGTACGTGAAGCAACCAAAATTGCTCAAGAAAAGCGTCCTGACTTGGTTATTGATGGTCCACTTCAATACGATGCTGCAATCATGGAAAACGTAGCTGCTTCTAAAGCACCTAACTCTCCGGTAGCGGGTAAAGCGACTGTATTTGTATTCCCTGACCTAAACACAGGTAACACAACGTACAAAGCGGTTCAGCGTAGTGCGGATCTTGTTTCAATTGGTCCAATGCTTCAGGGCATGCGTAAACCAGTTAACGATTTGTCTCGTGGCGCTTTGGTTGACGACATTGTTTACACTATTGCACTGACTGCCATTCAGGCAAAACAAGCAGAAGAAGCCGAAGCTTAATTCTGTGAGATAATTAAAAAAACCGCCTGTTGGCGGTTTTTTTGTGCCTGTTCAAATTGATTTTAAAGCTTTTGATAAATCGACCATTCACAAAGTCGACCTTTCACAAATAAGAAACCCCCTTCCTCGAAGAGGAAGGGGGTTATGTCTATAGGGTAACCAAATTAAACGTTACGCTTGAATACCAACAATCAGCCATGGCGCATTAGGTTGTGTTAAATCACGCTCTAAATGCCAAACGTCTGTGATGTCTTCTTCTACACCTTCTGCTGCATCGCGGTAACGACCACTAAATTGAAGGCTAAGCTGTGCAGACGTTGCATTGTGATCCGCACGAACAATTTCAGCGTCCACGTACATAACGTCAGTGTGTTGCTCGCCTTCTAGCTTTGCACGTTCTGCAGATAGGTCATCAAACAAACCTGGAGAAACGTACTCACGAATCGTTTCTAGTTCGTTGTGATTCCAAGCTCCTTGCAATTTGCGGTAGTGCTCACGAGAACCATTAACAAATGCAGCATGATCAAAACCCGGTGGGTAATTGTGTGGAACGTCACTTGTACCTGCAGCTCCAAATCCGCCAGATAACGGCTGAGTCTGCTCGAAGTTATGAACATTTGGCTGCTGTTGTGGTTCAAACGTATTGCGGTTTGCACCAGAGTAAGCCGGTTGTTGTTGATTCATACTGCCTTGCTTAGAGGCAAGCATACCTTTCATCAACTTAAAGATAACAAAGGCAATCAATCCCATGATCAGAATATCCATAAACTGGATACCTTCAAACGCACCGCCAAAGAATGCTGCTAGTAGTCCGCCCGCAAGTAAACCGCCTAGCAAACCACCCATTAAGCCTTTTTTGCCACTGGTTTGTTTACCTTGATCTTTGCCGACAGTATTAGTGTTTTGTTGTTGCTGTTTTGGAGCAGGCGCAGTTTTGTGGCTTTTACCAAATGATTTACCACCACCGAATTTCTTTGCTTCAGCAATCGGTGCAGCGGTGACGGAAATCATCAATAAAGCGACAAACGCAAATAATCGTTTCATCGTTATTTTCTCTTAATTCTGATTTTAACAGTACGTACATATGGGCAACCCAAGCGAAAAACAAGGCGACACAAGTACTTTAAGAATCATAGCCTCAAGTTGTTAACATTAAAATACGTGCAACACAAATGTGTGTTTCAGGATATTGCTAATAGAATCATCATTAAGTTCTGCAATTCATTGAAAAATGAAAAAACTGTACGTAGATACGCTTCCGTACAGCTCAGATTTCAGTAATTTGAGCTCACAAGTGTTTCTCGTCTTGACCCCTATATAAGCGACACTTAAAATAATGAACATTGTTCATTTTAATACATTCAACCATGGCCAGACGTAACGATCATACACGTGAAGAATTGATAGCACTTACCCTTGATAACGTGAAATCTTTCCTTGAAGAAAAACCTCACCACGAGCTCAGCCTCAGAAAGATTGCCAACATGATTGGTTACGTCCCTAGCACTCTTGTAAATGTATTTGGCAATTATAATTTATTGCTATTACAAGCCGTTGCACAAACTTTGGATGAGCTATCGCAGCAAGCAGAAAAAGCCGTTGAGGATGCTCAGCACCCCATTGATGCCCTACATAAGCTGGCGTATTGTTACCACGATTTTGCTTTGGCACACCCGCATCGCTGGCAGCTGATTTTTCAGCACACGATGAACGGGGAAGAGTTACCAACTTGGCAGTCAGAGCGAATAGACAAAATGACTGGCATGCTTGAGAGCCTAATTCAAATGATCACCCCTGAAGGATCTGATCAGAACGTAGTCGAAGCCAGTCGAGTTCTTTGGGCAGGTGTACATGGAATTACCTTGCTTAGCGTAGACGATAAATTCTTTTCTGCGTCGCCAATCGATGGCAAAATTTTAATCGACAACTTACTGTCCAACTATTTAGCTAACTGGCAAGCATAAGGAATTTGAATGCCTAACCAGCACCCGTCTTTAATGACACAAAAGCGCTTTCTCCCGTACTTTATTACACAATTTTTTGGCGCATTTAACGACAATATCTTTAAAAATGTCTTGTTGTTATTTGTTGCTTTCGCCGGAGCTGAAGCCCTTCCTGTATCAAGTAATCTATTTATAAATCTCGCGGCCGGTTTGTTTATTCTGCCTTTCTTTTTGTTTTCGGCTTCCGCTGGCGTCTTAGCAGACAAATACGAAAAGAGCGCCTATATACGGAAAGTGAAGTTAGCGGAAATTGCCATCATGACATTGGGTGCTATCGGTTTCGTGACCGAAAGCTACTTGATATTGCTGATTCTGCTCTTCTTGATGGGAACACAATCTGCGTTTTTCGGCCCGGTTAAATACGCTTTGCTTCCTCAACATTTAAAGCGCGATGAGCTTGTTCCAGGAAATGCATTGGTAGAAACGGGGACTTTCCTTGCTATTTTGCTAGGCACCCTTGGTGCTGGTGTCATTGCATCGGTCGATAATGCGCCCACTGTCGCCGCACTGTGCGTTGTCGGGTTTGCTTGTTGTGGTTACGTAGCAAGTCGTTCTATCCCAGAGGCAGCGCCTACCGCTCCAGATGTCGAATTTAAGTGGCGTCCAATTTCACAAACGAAAAACACGTTGGCGATAGCGAAACGTGACCGTGTCGTTTTACAAGCCATTATGGCCATCAGTTGGTTCTGGTTCCTTGGTGCGAGCTACCTCACTCAGTTCCCAAATTACACAAAGCTGCACTTAAATGGCAATGAAAGCGCTGTCTCTTTTCTGCTTGCGCTGTTTTCAGTTGGAATTGCCATTGGTTCAATGGCGTGTGACCGTATATCCAAACATAAGTTGGAACCCGGTATCGTACCTGTCGGTAGCTTTGGTATCAGCGTTTTTGGTGTCATGATGGCAACGCTCACTCCTGACTCTTTACCGGTGTTCAGCGATTTTACGAGCTTCCTTACCTACCCTGATCTTTGGCCTGTGTTCTTTAGCTTGCTCATGTTGGGCGCATCTGGCGGTTTGTTTATTGTTCCACTCTATACATTGATGCAAACACAAGCGCGTGAAAATGAACGAGCCCAAATCATTGCTGCCAACAACATTTATAACTCCATTTACATGGTGGGTAGCGCGGTGTTGGGCATTGTGTGCCTTAGCGTGCTCGAACTGGCTATTCCAACCCTCTTTTTACTGCTTGCCGTATTGAATATATTTGTTGCCACTTACGTGTATTGGCAAGTGCCTATGTTCTTATCTCGATTGGTGTTGTGGATGTTCACCCACACCATGTATCGAGTTAAGCACAAGAACCTGACCAACATACCAAAAGAAGGTGGGGCTTTGATTGTCTGCAATCACGTCAGCTATATGGACGCCCTACTTATGATTGGTGCTTGCAAACGCCAAATACGTTTTGTCATGGAAGAGGAATACGCTCATTTCCCTCCGATTAAAACACTATTGGAGAACGGTGGCGTTATCGCGATTGACGGAACTAATAGTCGCTCTGTTCGCCAAGCATTTAATGAGGTAAAAAAAGCACTCAATAATGGCGACGTTGTTTGCATTTTCCCAGAGGGTCGATTGACCAATGACGGCAACATGAATTCGTTCATGCGCGGTATGGATTTGATCCTTAGGCGTTCCCCAGTCCCTGTCATTCCAATGGCACTCAAAGGGCTTTGGGGCAGTTACTTTAGCCGTTCAAAAGATGGTAGAGCTTGCCATGGTTTCCCACGACGCTTTTGGTCCAAAGTGGAGATTGAAGCAGGCCAACCTGTTCAGCCAAAAGATGCCACAACAGAATACATGTTTGAAAAAGTATCTGAACTTCGTGGCGACTGGCGCTAACCAATATTACTTTTTCGACCAAAACTATACTCAAAAAAACCAAAAGAGCGGCTAACACGCTCTTTTGGTTTGGATTAGTTCTAACTCTAAGCTTGATCGCTTTCAGGCTCGTTCACTAAGCCACGTTTCCAGCCATTTCCTAGAGATCTTAACTCCTCCGTGTTTTTGGGGATCGCTTGGCATTAAATGATATTCAATCGGCCACTTGAACTTTTCTAGCTTACTCGCCAGAGTACGTTCATACACTTTTTTAGGCTGTAGCGAATCCGTATCAAGAAACGCAATTGGTCTGAAACCATAGACTTCATCCTTAACTGGAATGACTATGGCGACACGAACATCAATGAGAGCACTGAGCGTCGCTTCAATTTCTTCGCAATGGACGTTTTCGCCACCCGAAATAAACCGGTTATCTTTGCGGCCAACGACAATCAACTCGCCTTCTTCTAGGTAACCCAAATCTCCCGTTGAAAACCAACCATCTTCATCTTGTAGCGGTTTAATCTGCCCTTGACGGTAATACCCACTGGATAACGTATCCCCTCTAAGCCTAATCTCTCCCTCAACGCATTGTATTTCTCTGCATGGTAGAACCTTACCCGAGGAAGGTTTTTGATTGGTGCGCTTTGCTGTCACAGTCGATGCGGCTTCAGTAAGCCCATACCCCATCCAAGTATCGATACCTCGGTTTTGGGCACCGTCAATAAGAGTATTTGGAATGTGACTACCGCCAAGCAACACTCTTTTCAGCAAGCCTATATCGTCACTCTCGAGAAGCCGCTTTAACTGAGTAGAAACCAGTGACGCGTGAGTAACAAACCTCAAATCATGGAGCCACCCTTTTGTCGTAGGAATAGACATCGCCGCACCTGATACCAACCACCGCCAGAATATGGCAAGCCCTGATACGTGATAAAGAGGTAGACTTAATAACCACGAGTCACCCCATTTAAATTCAAATTCACTCAACAGCCCTGTTGCGGAAGTAATATGATTGGACTCCGTGTGAGCAACCGCTTTCGGATCGCCCGTGCTCCCAGACGTGAAAATTAAACTCGAAATCGCTAACTGTAACTCTGGAGAAACAAAC
The DNA here is from genome assembly GCF_002835515.1 of Vibrio sp. vnigr-6D03. NCBI lineage: Bacteria > Pseudomonadati > Pseudomonadota > Gammaproteobacteria > Vibrionales > Vibrionaceae > Vibrio > Vibrio sp. vnigr-6D03. The sequence continues at coordinate 190,585 of NZ_PIZL01000020.1, read as the reverse complement.
CGATCCTGCTTTTGGCACTCCCACTCACCTGACGGTTGCTGCTCAAACACCAATTTAGGGGTGATGGACTCCAACTTTTTCTTGATGATCTCTCTCGGTGAAAACGCAATTGGGGCAAAGATCGCCCCAATTTCTTGGCAACTCAGTGCGATCTTTACAAGAAAGTCATCGTTTTTTCCAACACACGCAACCACGTCCCCAGCAGCGACGCCCATTTCATTCAAAGACTCGCTACGGGCAATCACCTTATTAAGTAACACTTCCCACGTTACATGTTCATCTTCATTCACTAGCGCGATTTCGTTTGAACGAGCTTTCGCCCATTTACGCAGTAAAGAGTCTTTTTGTGGTAAAGGGGCTTTTTGCGGTAAAGGCACCTCTGGCAATAGCGTGTTATTTGGCAATGGCATGTCCTGTGGGTTGACGTACTTTTTAACCACTATGTGTTTTTAGCACTGAAACACGAGCTCTTGGGAGTCCAGCGATGTGATGGGTAAGGATGAACCCGGCCAAGGGACTTCAAGTTGTGAAGCAAATAAGCTCAGGGTATCAAGCCCCGGTATACTGCTCGGTGTAAGCCAATGCGCCAAGCGGGCAAGTTGATTTAGCCCCAAACTGGACTCCAACGAAGAACTAATCACACTGGATATACCCAGTTTTTCCGCTTGTTTGACCAACGCGGCACAACGTTCAATCGACCCAATCAAACTCGGCTTAATCACCAAGCTTTTCACTCCGGTAAGTTCCGATAATTTGAAGCCCTCTTCTTTAACTGCATGTTGAAGCGTTTCATCCCAAGCGATAGCAATGCCAGTATCGATAGCAAACGCTAGGCTTTCACCTGGTCTTTTACAGGGTTCTTCTAAGAAGGCGATTCGTTGTCGGTATGAAGGATTAACATGACTCGCGAACTTGCGTGCTTCTTCTGGCGACCAAGATCGATTGGCATCAAGACGAAGGGACAAATCAGGGATGGATTCAAGAAACAGATTCACCAACATTCCATCACGAATAGGCTCATAGAGACCAACTTTGATTTTGGCTACCTTCTCTCCCTGAATGTGGCTAAGGATAGGCAGTAGCTCGTCTGGATCACCAGTACAAAGTGGAGCAACATTGTAGTTGCCGTTTTCAGGCAGCCCACCCGCCAATTCCATTTGAGCAATAGATAACCCGAATGCAACCGATGGAAATAAGTCATCTAATTTCAATGCCCCCTCACTTGCCCATAATGCGAGTGCTTGTTGTAATTGCTCTCCTGCTTCATCGAAACTTTCTTGGCTAAAACCTGGAAGAGGTGCAACTTCACCGTATCCGGTTTTCCCCTTATCGGTAAGTTCAACAATCCAACCTTCTCGTTGAGGAAGTTTTTGATCACGTAATATCACCCCGCTATCCATAGCCAGCTGATACCTATAGAGCTTTACATTTCGCATAGAACTATCCTTTTCCTACCTAACTGAGTGGCAAATTACTTTCACGTCAATTGATTTTATTAGACATAATTTGCCAATGACGTTGTTATATACTCAAGCTACCTAAGTAACCAATTAGGGATTGCGAGGGAATTTATCAAAGTCAGGGCGGCGTTTTTCATTGAATGCATTCCTACCTTCTTGCCCTTCATCCGTCATATAGAACATCATGGTCGCATTACCTGCGAGCTCTTGAAGCCCAGCCTGACCATCACAATCCGCATTTAATGCCGCTTTCAAACAACGCAGTGCCATAGGGCTATGTTGTAATGTTTCTCGGCACCAGCGTACTGTTTCCTTTTCGAGATCTTCAATCGGTACAACGGTATTCACCAGCCCCATATCCAGTGCTTCTTGTGCATCGTAGAATCGGCACAAAAACCATATCTCACGAGCCTTTTTCTGCCCGACAATTCGCGCCATGTAAGATGCACCCCAACCGCCATCAAACGATCCAACTTTCGGTCCAGTTTGACCAAACTGAGCATTCTCGGCGGCAATGGTCAGGTCACACATCATATGAAGAACATGACCACCACCTACCGCGTAGCCTGCCACTGCGGCGATCACGGGTTTTGGGCATGTTCTAATCTGACGCTGGAAGTCTAGTACATTCAAATGATGTGTGCCGTCATCATCTTGATATCCACCATAATCGCCACGGATTTTCTGATCACCACCACTGCAGAAAGCGTCTTCACCTAGCCCTGTTAGGATGATCGCCCCGACCTTATTGTCGTATCGAGCATCAGCAAGAGCGTGAATCATCTCATTCACCGTTTGTGGTCGAAACGCGTTTCGCACTTGGGGGCGTGCGATGGTAATTTTGGCGATGCCATCGGATGATTTATGGTAATGAATATCTTCATAACGATTACTTGAGCTCACCCACTCAACCGGAGCATAAAGCTCCTCTTCTGTAATACCGACCGTTCTTGCCATAGTTTTCTCCGGAAGTTATGACTGAAGTTTGTACTCAGTCACACATTGATTAATGATTTGAGCAAATGCTGCAGGTTGCTCCTGATGCACATTGTGCCCAGCATTTTTAACTAAACTGAACGTCAACCCACTTGATTCCGCTAACGTTTTGAATTTTTCATCTTTGTCGCCACAAACGTATTGAACGCAATCGTGCCTTAATATTTCGTCCAGCAAATAGGGTTGTTTCGCTAATGACGTAGCACATAACATTCTCGATAAGCCGACCGTATTATTATTTCGTCTTTGGTTGATAACACTTTGTCTTTGCTCATGATTTAATGAGTTAAACACTGGTTGTTGATACCAGCTTTGCAAAACCTGCTCTATATCTTCATTGGCAAAGCGTTTCGCCCATTTAATGTCGTTTTTCCATCGGGCATCTTTTTCCAATTCACTTTGTAATCCAAAATGGCCACCTTCTAATACGACTTTTACAATATTGGCTCGATCCCAATGACCATTCGCTAAGCCAGACATCGCAATCCGTGCGCCCAGAGAGTACCCAACCAAAATAACGGGGGTATTTTGCGACAGCCTCCTCTTCAGAGTGCGCTTTACTTGTTCGCACGCTTCAGAAAAATTCGCAGCCGTAACAGCGGCACTTCTACCATGCCCGGCTAAATCAATGCCTAAGCAGTTAAATTCATTCAAATACTTAGAAGTGGTTTGCCAATCAAAGGCACTGCCTAAAAAACCATGGAGAAACACCACTACAGGCTGGTTTACATTTGCTTCATGGTAAGCCAACCATTGACTACCTAAATGCATACTGGCTCCCTAAGTCATTACAGACCTGTTCCGTAATGGGTTTTAGCTCGCAGGATGTTTGCTCCGAAGGGGTAATCAGTTCAACCAACAAAGTGCCATTTCCCGACGCTAAGTGGCTTACGATTTCTTGTATGCAACTTGAAGTATCACTTGGTGCCGCGAAACTCAAACCGAATTGCATGGCTGCGTGCTTGAATTGATACCCATGCGGCATTTGATAGAGCGCTCTTTTTCTCTCTTTGGGCACGGGTAATAAATCGAAAATAGCACCGCCATCATTATTGGAAACCAATATAACTGAGGGGTGAGTATTGGCATGAGTCCAGAGAGATAAAGAGTTGAGATCATGCAATAAAGAGGTGTCCCCAATCATAACTAAAGACTTATTTTTACTGGCTGAGTGCACACCTGCTGCCGTTGCAACCAAACCATCAATCCCTGACGCTCCACGGTTTGAATAGATTTCGAGTTCAGGTGTTTTCGCCAGCATATCCACCAATCGAACCAGCAAACTATTACCAAGGAATACCGTAGGTTCATCCAAGGTATAGTCGAATAAACGCATGACTAAATCCGCTTCAGAACAGGCTACAAATTCGTGAGAACGAATAATCTTTTGAGTGATTTCTGATACTTTTTTTAAAGCATCTCCCCAACCGTGATATTGAACGTCTGAAGGACTTATTTCGGTCAACGCGTTTTCACACCAAGAACCGACATCCGCAATAACTCTATGCTGCACTCTATGGCTTGGGTTCAGTCGTTGCTGATAAGGCTGAACGATTTGATAATCACAATGGTCACCGAGTGTTTCTATCCAATTTAATAGGCGTTTTGAAACGAGCCTCGCCCCAAACTGAAGAATCAAATTGCAGTCGTCTAACGCTTTACTGGCCTCGGGGCTTCTTAGCCAGAGATCGTAATGCGCAAACTCGCTGCTCACCCCACTTTGCGGGTCGCAGAACACAGGCCAACCTAAGCACTTCGCAAGCTCTAGCGCCTTTTGAGATTCAGATAAATTCAATGAGCCAAGAATCACGACGCCTTTTTTGCTTTCTATTGAGTGGACTTGGCTAAATGAGCCAGGTGAAAGGTTGGATTGAGAATGAAAGTGAGACACTCCGGTTAAGAGAGAGCGAGATTCATACCAAGGCTTTACTTTCAGAAGATAAGGATCATCGAAATTTGCTTCATTTCCATCATAAAGCGGCTCAGGATATGGGCAATTGAAATGAACGACACCGCCATGCTCGGATTGAAAATGCATTGCCTCATCAACAGTGGATAGCAGCCAATTAGGAGGGATTCGTGTATTTGGACTTGGAAGATTGACGGCTTTGCTTACATGTGAGGAAAAAATTCCCATTTGGTCGATGGCTTGATTTGCACCACAATCGATAAGTTCCACAGGGCGATCTGCGGTGAGTACAACAAGTTTCTCTCCCGTCAGGTTGGCTTCACATATTGCGGGCAGTAAATTAGCTACCGCCGTCCCAGATGTCACCACAATAGCGACGGGATTATGAGAAGCTTTTGCCAAACCTAACGCGTAAAATGCTAAGCCACGTTCATCAAAGTGGCAATGAAGGTTTAATGACAAATTGGCATCAGCTTCTAAGGTTAACGGTGTTGATCGCGAACCTGGTGCGATGCAAATATCTTCGACGCCAAATCGGGTTAACTCTTCTAAGATCAGCGTTGCCCAAACACGATTCAAACTCGCTTGTTCAATCATGATGCTACCTCCACTTCTGGCAGCGTGCTAAATAGACTCAGCAGCGTTGACATTTTCTTGTCTAATTCCTGCCACTCTCTGTCTGATTCTGATCCCGGAACAATTCCCGCTCCGGCATAAAAATGAATGTGTTTAGCGGTAATTTTTGCACTTCGGATGGCCACACAGAATTCGGCTTCTTCTCGATTAAAAAAACCAACATTGCCGCTATACCATTCTCGGTTAATGGGCTCGTATTTTTGAATAAAATCGAGTGCTTCTTCTCTTGGGCGCCCCGCAATAGCGGCGGTTGGTTGAAGTACAGATAGGATGGATTCACCGCTCGTTTTTTTCGATATTTCTGCCTTAATCACCCTGCGTAAATGCTGAACCTTGGACAACTTTTTGATGCTAGGAGATTGCTGAATTTGAATTTGACTGCAAAGAGGCGCCAAACGCCCAACGATGTCTTCAACAACGAGCTGATTCTCTCGCTGATTCTTTGGATCGTTAAGCAGCCAAGTCGAAAGCGACAAGTCTTGTTCAGAGCTGCTCCCTCTTCCTACCGTTCCTGCCAAGGCTTCCGTTTCTAACTCCAATCCAACACGTTTGTATAGCCGCTCAGGTGTCGAGCCCACAAATGCAATCTCTTCATCGATGGCAAATGCAAAGTGATAACTTCCCTCGTTCTTTATCTGGCTCAAATGAACAAAAGCAAAAGGAGAAAATGTGTGGGTTTGTTCAAATGTTGTTTGACGAGCAAGAACTACCTTTTTCAATGCACTGCTTTGAAATTGGGTTAACGCTCGAACGACCAATTCATCCCATATCTTTGCTGTAGGTTGATGTTCAACAAAGGTGAGCTCAGGCAAAGGAACCTGGCGGGAAACGCTAGAGCAACCGGCACTCAAAGAAGCTAACGCGTTCAGAGTACTACTTATATCGCTGGAGAGATTAACGCTTAGCGTCCAATCGTTGTCATTTCGAATCAATTCTATTTGAGGAAGAAAGCAATAAGATTCGGGTTTTATGTTGGTATTGGTTTTAGTATTGACACTATACCGTTCGTGCTCTGCAAAGTTCGAAACGACCCAGATGTTTTGCTTCGGCTTAAGCCCGACTTGCGCATCAATAGTCGATCGGAATTGGGAGACTTGCCCTAGTGTGGCAGCTTCAATATTTCCGCCTCTCGATTTCCAGTACAGCTTAGGGGAATGAGGCTGATGTTCTAACCAATCAAGCAAAGAAAAACTTGAATCAAGTTCAATAGGTAAACTGATTCGATGTTGGTGTTCCTTTCCTTGGTAGACACATTCAATTAGTTCGTTAATTTTTGCTTGTAGTGGCAACAAGGCAATCTCACTCTGCTTCAAACTGAGATCATCTTATCTTAGGTCGGCTATTCTATTTGTTGATGTTAAACAAATATGAGCGGATTTAGGGAAAAATTCGGGCTACACAAAAATTGATATTCAAGTTACCTGAGGTGCATGATTCAAGTAATTTGACCCTGTATGTCAGAACAATATAAAAACCTGAAATTTCAAACAGATTTTTATTCTATTAAGAATTTAAATAGTGTACTTTTAGAAATTAAAATAAAATAAATCGGGATTTACTCAATGCAAAATATCGGGATGTCATCAAAACTCGACAATGTCTGCTACGACATTCGAGGTCCTGTACTCAAACATGCTAAGCGCATGGAAGAAGAAGGGCATAAAATACTAAAATTGAATATAGGCAACCCTGCCCCATTCGGTTTTGACGCCCCAGATGAAATTCTTGTTGATGTAATCCGCAACCTACCCACTTCTCAAGGGTATTGTGATTCAAAAGGCATCTACTCCGCGAGAAAAGCGGTGGTTCAACATTATCAGCGTAAAGGTCTTTTAAATCTTGATGTAGAAGATGTTTACATCGGCAACGGTGTATCCGAACTTATCGTTATGGCAATGCAAGCTCTACTCGACAACGGCGATGAAATGCTGGTCCCTGCCCCCGATTACCCATTGTGGACTGCCGCCGTCTCTTTATCGGGTGGAAATGCGGTTCATTATCGATGTGATGAAGAATCCGATTGGTATCCTGATCTTGAAGATATGAAGGCGAAAATCACGCCAAAAACACGTGGCTTGGTGCTGATTAACCCAAATAACCCGACAGGCGCGGTATACAGTCGCGACTTTCTTCTGGAAGTGATTGAAGTTGCTAGGCAGCATAAGTTGATTATTTTTGCCGACGAAATCTACGACAAAGTCTTGTATGACGGTGCTACGCATACTTCTATTTCGACACTGGCAGACGACGTTTTAATGGTCACGTTTAATGGTTTATCTAAAGCGTATCGTGTTTGTGGCTTTCGCGGTGGCTGGATGTTTTTGACCGGGCCTAAAGGTATTGCCAAGGGCTACGTCGATGGTTTAGATATGCTTTCATCAATGCGTTTGTGCGCCAATGTTCCCATGCAACACGCCATTCAAACCGCGTTGGGTGGCTATCAAAGCATCAATGAATTGCTTTTGCCCGGTGGACGCTTATTGGAACAGCGTGATCGAGCTTATGATTTGATTACTCAAATTCCGGGAATCACCTGTGTTAAGCCCAAAGGGGCCATGTATTTATTCCCCAAAATTGACGTGAAAAAATTCAACATAACCAATGACCAAAAATTTGTTCAGGATTTTTTAATTCAGGAAAAAGTACTTCTAGTGCAAGGATCCGGTTTTAATTGGCCAGAGCCCGATCATTTCAGAATCGTTACCTTGCCGCATATCGAAGATTTGGAAACCGCCATAGGTCGGCTTGAACGCTTCCTAACCACTTACAAACAGTAAATTTTTATCTTAACGACGCCTCAATATTGATTGGGGCGTTTTTTGTTCAGCTAGTTGTACCTTTCAGCTCAATCTCTTACTCGCTATACTCAAGCTAGCACTTTGAAATTATTCGAGTATCACACCCATCCTAAATAAAGGAGCCATTCATGGCACGCAGTCATTTCTTCGCTCATTTGGCCCGAATGAAACTTATCCAGCGTTGGCCTTTGATGCGTTCTGTTTCTACAGAAAATATTTCTGAACACAGCCTGCAAGTCGCCTTTGTTGCGCATGCTCTGGCCATAATAAAAAATAAGAAATTTGGCGGCAATGTTAACCCAGAACGAATCGCTCTGTTGGGTATGTACCATGATACCAGCGAAGTCCTAACTGGCGATTTACCTACACCTGTAAAGTACTATAATCCTGACATCGCCAAGGAATACAAAAAAATAGAAGCGGCGGCAGAAGAAAAGCTTGTCTCTATGTTGCCAGAAGAATTTCGGGAGGATTTTGCACCTTTCTTAATTTCAAAAAATGCGCATAAGGATGATCAAAATATCGTCAAACAAGCCGACAGCTTGTGTGCATACTTAAAGTGCTTAGAAGAATTGTCCGCGGGTAACCACGAATACGCGCAAGCGAAAAAAAGACTCGATAAAACGTTAAAAGAAAAAGAATCCCCAGAGATGACTTATTTTCTAGAAACGTTTGCGGAGAGCTTTGAATTGTCTCTTGATGAAATAAGCTAACCAAGCACTAAATAAGGTTACTTGGCTTACTGTACAAGAAGAAGTAAACGAGCGAGGACTCAATGACAGAAACTGATCATAATGCATGGCAAACTCGAATGAATGCAGAGCAAAAGATGCGCAGAGACGATCATCGAGACCCGTTTCAACGAGATCGCGCTCGAATCCTCCATTCAGCTGCCTTCCGTCGACTGCAAGCCAAAACCCAAGTCCACGGTACTGGCGTCAATGATTTTCACCGAACACGCTTAACCCATTCGCTAGAAGCAGCTCAGCTTGGTTCAGGGATACGCGCTCAGGTTAAACGTAAACAACCCAACCTCGCCAACTTGCTCCCCACCTCTAGCCTGATGGAAGCTTTATGTTTGGCTCATGATATCGGCCACCCACCGTTTGGGCACGGCGGTGAAATTGCGTTGAATTATATGATGCGTGAGCACGGTGGATTCGAAGGTAATGCGCAAACTTTTAGAATCGTCACCCAGCTTGAACCTTACACTGAACACCACGGTATGAACCTGACTCGCAGAGCTCTACTGGGGCTCATCAAATACCCAGCTCTCATCAGCGAACTGCGTTCATCATCCGTTCCAGAATCGGTGTCCAATCAGCGCAAACTCAAAGCCAGCGACTGGCACCCTGCGAAAGGGATATATAACGATGACAAATCTTTGTTTGATTGGGTCTTAGAGCCTTTAAGCGACAACGATAAAGATCGCTTCTCGGCGCTGAGAGATCGTGAATACACACCATTTGAACATAAAAAGACACAGTACAAGTCTTTGGACTGCTCCATTATGGAGCTTGCCGACGATATTGCTTATGGGATTCACGATCTAGAAGATGCGATTGTATTGGGCTTGATTCATCGCTCAGAATGGCAGGAAGTGGCGGCAAGCCAACTGGCAGAATGTGGCGACAAATGGTTTGAAGAGAACATTCAACAGATCAGTGAAAAACTATTTTCTGGTGTCCATTACCAAAGAAAAGACGCCATTGGCGGAATAGTCAACGCACTGCTGACCAGTATTAGCGTCAAAGAGTTTACCGAAACAAGGTTCGATGAGCCTCTATTGAGGTGGAACGCCAAGTTAGAAGAACCTGCCGAAAAAGCACTGGAAATCTTCAAGCAATTCGTGAGTCGATATGTTATCCAGATCCCAGAGGTTCAGGTTGTTGAATACAAAGGGCAACAAATTATAATTGATATTTTTGAAGCGCTTAGTGGCGATCCTAAAAGACTCTTACCGGAAATAATTCGCCAAGACTGGATTAGAGCAACAGAATCTCACGATGGTGGAATGCGTGTTATAACTGACTATATTTCATCATTAACTGATGGCTCTGCTCAGAGGTTGCATCAGCAACTATTTTGCTCTTAATTCAGTGGAAAGCGCGCTCATCTCGAAAGATCAACATACCCTAATAATTTTGAGCTCGGATATGTGGTGGTATATGTTTAAACTGCATATCCACCATTTGATTAAAGCTTTCTATCAGCGGAGTAAAATCTTGCGATTCGTCTAAAATATTCAGCAAATGAAAACCTGCTTCAACTGTAGACAGGCTATTACTTGAAGGTGCCTTTCGAATCCTGTAATTACCTTCAAGGTCAACAGGTAAAGCGACACTCGTTAAGGAGTGCAAATTTTCACTAAGCCGCCATATTTTATACGCTTTTTTCCACGTCCCATCTATTAGCAGCACACGGTGTTTTCTGATTTCATCATTGTCCAAGTGAGACACTGGAACACTTTCTTCACTTGGGAACAGCACCGAGTGATTATAGCTGTCATCTTGAAGTAGATCGTTAAGCTCTGTGTGTTCTGAAAAGTTTTCCCCGACGAAAATACGGCATGAATCTAGAGATAAGTTCAAAATCCTTGCGGTACCCATCGCGCGATGTACTTCATCAGGATGTTGAAGAATAATGAGTTCTACCTCAGAATGGAGGTTTTGTATGGTATGGCAGATACACATTTTCTTTGCCTTGCCACAATCTTGGCAATATCGGTATGTAGAAGCAGATTGATGATCAGACATAAAGCAGAGCTCGTTCCCGTTGTTACCGTATTCCTCATCGCCATGGTAATTGCAGAGTACCCTGCTTTCCAACCTTGGCTACCTTGGAATGCTGACTTAATACTGAATGGTCAGTGGTGGCGAATCGTAACAGGAAACTTCACACACACCAATCTCAATCATCTCATGCTTAATGCTGCAAGCTTTGCGGTCATCGCTTTTTTCTTCCGATATACCGCTTCATGGCTTTCTCTTATCATTGTTGTCACCCTTATATCCATACTGATCGGAATTGGACTGTTAGCCAGCGATATGTACCAATATGCAGGTTTTTCTGGTGTACTACATGGCATTTTTGCGTTCTATGCCATTACGGAAACGATTCAGGGAAGAAAACACAGCGGCTTGCTGGTTTTAGGTATCTTAATAAAAGTTGGGTGGGAAACCTGGGTTGGCCCTTCGGCAGACACAGAAGCACTCATTGAGGCGAAAGTGGCGACAGAAGCCCACATTGCCGGAACTATCATCGGGTTAATTCTCGGTAGCCTGCAACCAAAGGGATGGATAAAAGCGGTAGGAGCGAGTTAAGGAATAAACACCCCAACTCGCAGGAATACATCATCTAAAGCAGTATACGTTCTTTATTTTTTTCAACGGTAGATTTACCTATTCCCTTAATTTTTATCAAATCTTCAGCCTTCTCAAACAAACCATTTTCTTGACGAAATTGAATAATATCCTTGGCTTTCTTCTCACCAATGCCAATCAATAACGTTTCTAGCTCCTCAGCAGTCGCTGTATTAATGTTTACAGTAATTTCTATACCTTCATACTTATCCGCTTTTTGAGTGCTTTTAGATGGCGAAGAGGTGCTCTCTGAGAAAGCCGGAAGAGACACACATAAAGAAAGAGATGCAATAAGAGCCAGTTTGATGAACTTCATTTTACGTTCCTTGTATAAAAAAACGTATTCTGAACAGACGGAAATGATTAGAAAACAGTCAATACTAGAAATAGAACAGGCCGCATAGTGCGGCCTGTATGATAAACAAATTAGTTACATACTTTTACGGCTGAGTACTCTCAATTACGTAGAACTCGACATCCGCGCTTTCACGCAGTGCTTTGCTCAATGCAATAACATCTTGTTCACCGTTAGAACGCACTAACTGCATACCGATTTGTGCAGCAAACGCTGGTTGCTCTTCAGCAGCAACACCAGCTAGCTCAACAACAACGATATTGCCTGAGAAGTCTTTAGACTGTCCGTAAACTTTCTTGCCTTCTTCTGGCTTAGTCAGAGCATATACCGTGTTCGCAAGTGGATTACCACGGTTTATGGTTTCTTGCTCGCCAAACGCTAAGCCTTCTTGCTCAAGAACACTCGTGTCATCGTTAGATAGAGTTTCGATAAGCTGGTCAGCAAGTTCAACGGCTTTTTGCTCACCTTTGACAACAGACAACTGCTGCATAACTTGATCTTTCACTTCTTCGAACGGCAATACCGTTTCTTCGCGAACGTCATCAACACGAACCACTACAACATGTTCAGGTGCAATCTCTACAGGAATTGAGTTTTCACCATTTTCTTTCACTTCTACACTGTAGATAGCTTCTTGAACTTCAGGGCTGCTTAGAATCTCTGGCGCATTAAATCGAGAAACAAAGTCCGTAGTTTGCACTGTACTCTCAATCAACTCTGCTGATGGTTCTAGCGAGTTAGGTGCTTCAAATGCAATGCGCTCTAGGTCATTGTATAGATCATGGAAGCGGTCAGCGGCTTTTTGGTTAACGATGTCTTGCTTGATCTCGTCTTTAACTTCACTTAGCGGTTTAGTTTCAGAAGCTTTCAAGTCATCTAATTTGATGATGTGGTAACCAAAATCAGATTTAACCAGACCAGTTGTATCACCAACTGCAGCAAGAGCAAACGCTGCTTCTTCAAATGCTGGATCCATCACATCACGCTCAATCCAACCTAAAGAACCGCCAGTTTCAGCACTACCGATATCTTCCGAACGAGATTTTGCTAGCTCAGAGAAGTCAGCACCCGCACTCAACTCATCCAAAATAGCTTGTGCTTTAGCTTCTTCATCACCTTGAACCAGAATATGGCTCACGCTGCGCTGCTCTGCTGTAGAGTATTGATCAATGCTCTCTTGGTAGTAGGCTTCGATGTCTTCTTCAGTAACATCTACATTCGCTTTCAATGCATTACCCGAAAGCTCTACGTATGACACCTTAACTTGCTCTGGACGTGTGAACTGAGAAGCATTCGATGAGTAGTATTCTTGAAGCTCTTCATCTGAAAGATTTGCAGATTTTGCAAACTCTTCAACGTTTAGCTCAAGCGTACGAATATCACGAGTCTGAGTGATCAGTTTAGATTGATCAGCAACTTCACCTGGAAGACTAAACTCACTTGCGCTTACCGCTTGAAGAAGCTGATTGCGTACTTCACTGCGACGCATTACTTCACCAAATGATTCTGGAGTATAGCCAGCACGGCGAAGAGAAGTCTCATAGATGTCCTGATTGAATTTGCCTTCCAATTGGAATTCTGGCATTTGCAGGATCATACCAAGTACTTGTTCATCGCTGATTCGCAGACCAAGTGACTTTGCGTGATTCTCAAGCAGGATTTCATTCACCATTTTATCTAAAACTGACTGACGCTGTCTTTGAACGAAATCGGGGTCTGAAAGAAGGTTAGCGTATTGCTCACCATATTGCGCTTGAAGCATGTTGCGTTCATTTTGATACGCTTGCTCAAAAGCTCCGCGGCTAATCTCAACACCATCGACTTTAGCAGCAACGTTGCTACCACTACCGATATAGCCACTGACACCAGTGAAGACAAAGGACAGAATAATAAGTCCCAGAATAATTTTAACTGCGATGCTGTTTACGCCTTCGCGCAATCGTTCCATCATAATGTAACAACTCTCCAAAATTGAGCCTGAGCTCTGACTAAGCACTTAAATCTACACAGTAGCGAATCTAATTATCCAGCTCACTGATAAATATGTGTGATTTAGATCTGCAGTCCACAAAAAAGTTCATTAAAGAAATGAGTACATTTTCAATTTTCTAGACCGCCACTTACTCAGAAGGGAGCAGGCATTTCGCTCTATAGCGCTGAATGGTGAAGATGATATCAGAAAAAGAAATGCGCACCACATTGATGCGCATATTTCAGGACTTTTTGGCGTTTTTGAGCGCCATTCCCAGTAATTAACCTTTAGCAGGTCAATTCAAATTTAGTTACACGCGTCTTTAAGCGCTTTACCTGCTTTAAATGCTGGTACTTTTGCTTCCGCGATTTGGATCTCTTCACCAGTCTTAGGGTTACGACCTGTGCGCGCTGCACGAGTACGTACGCTGAATGTACCAAAGCCTACCAATGCTACTTGGTCGTCAGACTGTAGAGTATCACTCACTGCTTCAATGAATGCGTCTAGGGCACGACCCGCTGATGCTTTAGAAATGTCAGCGTTCTCTGCGATTTTTTCTACTAGTTGTGTTTTATTCACGTGATGTTCCCCTTTAGTACTACCGATTCCAAAATGGCAGTATTCGTTCCGTTAAAAAATTTAGTTATTTTTAAACCGCACCTTATGGATAAAGGCGTTGTCCTTGGTGGATAAACTTAGCGTCCAAAAAAAACGCTGACAAGCCTTTTCAAGCAAGTCAGCGTGTTTTGTTTAGTTATTTTTGCTGCACGTCACTATTTTACAGACTCTAGAGTGACTCCAGACGGGTCTTTTTCTAATGCAATCGTTAACACGTCGTCAATCCACTGAACCGGTTTAACCACCAGATCTGCAATAACATTGTCAGGAATCTCTTCCAGATCACGTTCATTGTCTTTAGGAATGACAACCGTTTTAATGCCACCACGGTGAGCAGCAAGCAGTTTTTCTTTCAATCCACCGATTGGAAGCACTTCGCCACGTAGAGTAATTTCACCTGTCATTGCTACATCCGCTTTCACAGGATTCCCTGTTAAGCTAGAAACTAGCGCTGTGCACATCGCGATACCGGCACTAGGGCCATCTTTTGGTGTTGCCCCTTCTGGAACGTGCACGTGAATATCACGTTTTTCGTAAAAGTCTGAGTTGATACCCAATCTTTCCGCACGAGAGCGAACAACAGTCATCGCAGCTTGGATAGACTCTTGCATCACATCACCAAGAGAACCCGTTTGCGATAGTTTGCCTTTACCTGGCATAGATTCGGTTTCAATCGTCAACAGATCGCCGCCAACTTCCGTCCAAGCCAAGCCAACAACTTGTCCAATACGGTTACTGTCGTCCGCTTTACCAAAGTCATGACGTTGTACACCAAGGAAATCTTTAAGATTTTCGATGTTTACGCCTACTTTCTTAAGGTTAGAATCAAGCAGGATATTCTTAACTGCTTTACGACAGATCTTCGAAATCTCACGCTCTAGGCTACGTACACCCGCTTCACGCGTGTAGTAACGAATAATACCGATGATGGCAGAATCTTCGATTTCGATTTCGTGTTCTTTCAAGCCATTACGTTTGATTTGCTTGCTAACCAAGTGACGTTTAGCAATGTTCAGCTTTTCATCTTCTGTGTAACCAGACAGACGAATCACTTCCATTCGGTCAAGCAATGGACCTGGAATGTTCATTGAGTTAGACGTTGCAACAAACATGACGTCAGACAAATCGTAGTCCACTTCAAGGTAGTGGTCATTGAATGAGTTGTTTTGCTCTGGATCAAGCACTTCAAGTAATGCTGATGCTGGATCGCCACGCATGTCAGAAGACATCTTGTCGATTTCATCCAACAAGAACAGTGGGTTTTTCACTTCCACTTTCGACATTTTTTGAATCAACTTACCCGGCATTGAGCCAATGTAAGTGCGTCGGTGACCGCGGATTTCCGCTTCATCACGTACGCCGCCCAAAGCCATACGAACATATTTACGACCGGTAGCCGCCGCAATAGAACGACCAAGAGAGGTTTTACCTACGCCCGGAGGACCAACCAAGCAAAGGATAGGACCTTTAAGCTTGTTGATACGGTTTTGTACTGCCAAGTACTCCAGAATGCGCTCTTTAACGCGCTCTAGACCGTAGTGGTCTTCGTTTAGCACTTCTTCGGCTTTAGAAAGATTCTTCTTCACTTTAGAGCGCTTAGCCCAAGGAACACCAACCATCCAGTCGATGTAGCTGCGCACAACCGTTGCTTCGGCTGACATTGGAGACATCATCTTAAGCTTTTGCAGCTCTTGTTCAGTCTTCTCACGCGCTTCTTTAGGCATCTTCGACTCTTCGATCTTAATCTTCAGAGTTTCGAATTCGTCTGGTGCATCGTCCATCTCACCAAGCTCTTTCTGAATGGCTTTCATTTGCTCATTCAGGTAGTACTCGCGCTGAGATTTTTCCATTTGCTTCTTAACGCGACCACGGATACGTTTTTCGACTTGAAGCAAATCGATTTCTGATTCCATTTGCCCCATCAGGAATTCTAGACGTTCATTGACATCTATAATTTCAAGAACTTGCTGCTTGTCATTAAGCTTTAAAGGCATGTGAGCTGCGATGGTATCAGCTAGGCGTGCAGCTTCATCAATTCCGTTCAAAGAAGTTAAAACTTCAGGCGGAATTTTTTTGTTCAGTTTGATGAAACCTTCAAACTGATTGATAGCGCTGCGAACAACGACTTCTTGCTCACGCTCATCCAACTCTGGAGTCGGCAAGTATTCGGCGTCTGCTAGGAAAAAGTCATTTTCTTTAAACTGATGAATTTGAGCGCGCTGTTGGCCTTCAACCAACACCTTCACAGTGCCATCTGGCAATTTCAACAATTGTAGGATTGTGGCTACGGTACCAATGGAAAACAGGTCATCGATAGACGGCTCATCTGTGTCTGCTTGCTTTTGTGCAACAAGTAGAACTTGTTTGCTGGTGTCCATCGCAGATTCCAGGCAACGGATTGATTTCTCTCGGCCAACAAACAAAGGGATAACCATGTGTGGATATACCACTACATCTCTCAAGGGTAATACGGGGATCTCGATACGCTCGGAACGTTCCAAGTTCATACTATTCTCTCTTCCGTTTCTGCTTATTTGCAGTATATGGGGGCAAATGGCTTAGATTCAACGAGATAATAAAAAAAAGGAGGCAAAAGCCTCCTTTAGTATTTAAAAGTTTTTTATTCCGCGCCAGCGGCCTGATTGTCATTGCCTTCATAAATCAACAATGGTTCAGATTCGCCTTGGATAACTGCTTCATCTATAACGACTTTGCTTACATCTTCTGATGATGGCAATTCGTACATTGTTTCGAGAAGAACAGCTTCAAGAATAGAGCGAAGACCACGAGCACCAGTCTTACGATCCATCGCTTTCTTAGCAATGGCTCTTAGTGCATCTTCACGGAATTCCAGCTCTACATCTTCTATGTCGAACAAAGCAGCATACTGCTTGGTCAACGCATTCTTTGGTTCACAAAGAATCTGAATAAGCGCTTCTTCATCAAGTTCTGTCAGAGTCGTAGTAACCGGTAGACGACCAATGAATTCTGGAATCAAACCGTATTTAACGAGATCTTCTGGTTCGACTTGCATGAACAGTTCGCCCACTGTGCGAGTTTCGTCTTTAGAACGAATCTCTGCACCAAAGCCGATACCTGTACCTGTCGCGGTACGTTGCTCGATGACTTTATCTAAACCGGCAAACGCACCACCACAGATAAACAGAATCTTAGAAGTGTCTACCTGCAAAAACTCTTGTTGAGGGTGCTTTCTTCCACCTTGAGGCGGAACAGAAGCGACGGTACCTTCAACCAGCTTCAATAACGCTTGCTGAACACCTTCACCCGAAACATCGCGAGTAATTGAAGGGTTCTCTGCCTTGCGAGAAATCTTGTCGATTTCATCGATATAGACAATGCCGCGCTCTGCTTTTGCTACATCGTAATCACATTTCTGCAGAAGCTTCTGAATAATGTTCTCAACGTCTTCACCTACATAGCCAGCTTCCGTCAATGTGGTTGCATCAGCCATAGTGAAAGGAACATCAAGGAAACGAGCCAGGGTTTCAGCCAGCAGTGTTTTACCACTACCTGTTGGACCGATCAGCAAAATGTTACTCTTGCCCAGTTCAACGCCTTCGCTCGTTGTGTCGCCATTACGCAGACGCTTGTAGTGGTTGTATACTGCAACCGCTAGCACTTTCTTTGCGTAATCTTGGCCAATCACATAATCATCAAGGTGTTCGCGAATTTCGCGAGGAGTAGGAAGCGCGCTCGACTCTTTCTTAGGGAGCACATCCTTGATTTCCTCACGAATAATATCGTTACATAAGTCGACGCATTCGTCACAAATGTACACTGATGGGCCTGCGATTAGCTTGCGAACTTCGTGCTGGCTTTTGCCGCAGAAAGAGCAATAAAGTAACTTACCGCTACCGCCCTCTTTGCTTTTATCTGTCATTCGCTAACCTCTTAGCCTTAACTGTCTTGTTTTGAGTTTATATCAATTTTCACCAAATTTCGCCTGCATCTTTCGGCGAAGCGCAATTACGCTTTATGGTGCGTCAAAACTGAATCAACCAAACCGTATTCTACTGCTTGATCTGCCGACATAAAGTTGTCGCGATCCGTATCACCTTCAATAACTTCAAGAGGCTGACCAGTGTGCTCTGAAAGCAACTTGTTTAGCTTCGATTTAATCGTCAGGATTTCTTGAGCGTGAATTTGAATGTCAGATGCCTGACCTTGGAAACCGCCAAGAGGCTGGTGAATCATTACACGAGAGTTTGGTAATACGTGACGCTTACCTTCTGCACCACCTGCCAACAGGAATGCCCCCATTGAACACGCTTGACCCATACATACTGTACTCACGTTCGGTTTGATGTACTGCATCGTGTCATAGATAGACATGCCTGCTGTAACACTGCCGCCTGGAGAGTTGATGTATAGGAAGATGTCTTTGTCTGGGTTTTCTGATTCAAGAAACAGCAATTGCGCAACCACTAGGTTCGCCATTTGGTCTTCGACTTGACCAGTAAGAAAAATGATACGCTCTTTAAGCAGACGAGAATAGATATCGTAAGAACGTTCACCACGGGAAGTTTGTTCTACCACCATGGGTACTAGTGCATCAATGATTGGAGACATTGCATTTTTTTCTTGGTAGCTCATATTCTTATATCCCTAAATAAAATGGCCCGGATGATAGACTCATACGGACCATTGTTAGCAGAAGAGTTAAAACAAAGTCAACTTTCTACGCACTGAAACCTGATTTTATGCAGGTTGTTGTGCATTCATAAGCTCGTTGAAGCTTACTTCTTTGTCAGAAACTTTTGCTTTAGCGATGATAGCGTCGATCGCTTGCTCTTCTAACGCAACATTGCGCATGTTGTTCATCATTTGTTCGTTTTGCTCGTAGTAAGCAATAACTTCCGCTGGATCTTCGTAAGCAGTAGCCATCTCTTCAATAATAGCCTTAACTTTCTCGTCGTCAGCTTTTAATTCTTCAGATTTGATAACTTCGCCTAGTAGAAGACCAACAACTACGCGACGTTTTGCTTGCTCTTCAAACAACTCACGTGGAAGTTGCTCAGCCGCTTCAGGGTTGCCACCGAAACGCTGTGCAGCTTGCTGACGTAGAGTACCGATTTCTTGATCGATAAGTGCAGCTGGCACGTCAATGTCGTTTTCGTTAACTAGACCGTCAAGCGCTTGCTCTTTGATACGGTTCTTAACAGCTTGCTTAAGTTCGCGTTCCATGTTCTTGCGAACTTCAGTCTTAAGACCGTCGATACCGCCTTCAGCACCAAACTTAGAAACGAATTCTTCGTCTAGTTCAGGAAGCTCACGCTCTTCAACTTTGTTCACTTTGATAGCGAACTTCGCTTCTTTACCTTTCAGGTTTTCAGCGTGGTAATCTTCTGGGAAGTTTACGTCGATTTCGAATTCCATGCCCGCAGATTTACCTACGATGCCGTCTTCGAAACCAGGGATCATACGACCTGCGCCCATTTCTAGTGGGAAGTTCTCAGCTTTACCGCCTTCAAACTCTTCGCCGTCGATAGAACCAACGAAGTCGATTGTTGCACGAGAGTTTTCTGACGCTGCGCCTTCAACTTCTTTCCAAGTTGCTTGCTGCTTGCGAAGAGTTTCGATCATCTCAGCAACGTCGTCTTCTTTCACTTCAACTGCTGGCTTTTCAACAGTGATGTTGTCTAGACCTTTCAGTTCAACTTCTGGGTATACTTCAAAAGTTGCGTTGAATACTAGGTCTTTACCTTCTTCAGTTTCCACTGGAGCGAAAGTAGGTGCGCCTGCTGGGTTGATTTTTTCTTTCACGATCGCTTCGATGAAGTGACGTTGCATAACCTCACCCATCACATCTTGACGTACTGCTTTGCCGTACATTTGCGCAACCATCTTCAAAGGCACTTTGCCTTTACGGAAACCATCGAAACGACGGTTTTTAGCGATATTGCGTAGTTCAGCTGTTACTGCGTCTTCGATGTTTGCAGCAGGAACGGTAATAGTAAGACGGCGCTCTAGGCCTTCTAGAGTTTCAACAGTAGCTTGCATTATAAATAAACCTCAAAACTGGCTCAGTGTTACCTGAGCTTAGGAGCCAGCGCCTTAGCGGTGACTTCATCCTTAAGTTGCATTCTGTCTGAATGCATAAAATGAAATTCGGAGACCCACAAACCATTCAATTCGTAGCTCATGAACTATTCAGTGACCTCTTCCATGCTGACTTCGCAGAAAGAACGTCTCCAATTAGCCTCAGGACAGAAATTTTAGACGCGACATTCTAGCGATATGCGTGACGACTGTCGAGCCAAGTCCTGATTTCTCGAATATTTGGCAAAAGTTTTCTGAGAAATGGGGACGATACATGGCTTTTCAAGGGAAATAATCTGTTTTTTTCATGAAAAGATAAAAAAGAGATCCGAGTCTTGTTTTAACACACCAAAGATTTCTCTTTTTTGTTACTTTTACGTTATCAGTTGTTGAAGAAGTTTATCTCTATGATTCTGCGGCGTATTCCAATTATTTTGATGTTCTCCTACGCAGTCTCTAGCTTAATCTTGGGTTTGTGGGGCTGGCGACTGGGTTATCAAAACCAATTTGATCAAGCAAATTTGCACGCAGATCAACTTAGCAATCACTTAGCCACTCAACTCGAAAAATACGCCTATATTCCCCAGCTAATGTCCAAAGACAATGAATTAGTTGATGCGCTTCTTTCGCCTACCAATAGTGCGCAACTCGACATCACAAATCGCTACCTAGATGAAGTTAACAGTGTGGTCGGCGCTGCAGACACGTATTTGCTCAACCGTAACGGCACAACGATTGCTGCGAGCAATTGGCAAAATAAAAAAACGTTTATTGGAAGAAACTTCGCATTTCGTCCTTACTTCCAACAAGCCATCAATGGAAAACGAGGCGAATACTTTGCTCTAGGCAGCACCTCTGGCAGGCGCGGTTACTTCTATTCTTATCCAGTTAAACATGCAGGCAGTAATGTGGGTGTTTTAGTGGTGAAGAAAGATTTGTCGACCATAGAAGAAGACTGGACAAGCCAAAACAGTTTTTTCGTTGTGACCGATGCTGACGACATTGTCTTTATGTCCAATCGCGTCAATTGGTGGTATCACAGCCTTTATCCTTTGGAACAAGACAAGATTGCGGAAATCAGAAAAAGCCGCCGCTATTTAGAACGAGATATTTTTGCGCTTTCATTTGTGGGGGATTTCGAGGCACAAGAAACCGAACTCCAATTACAGGGAACCAATGCCTTCTTCAATCAATACATCAGTTTTAACCAATACCTAAGTGTGGTGCGTCCACTTAAAGGGAGCTCATTAACGGTTCGCGTATTGAGTCCAAAACTAAACCTAGTTTGGAAAGTTTCAGCGTTAATTGCCCTTAATACCTTGGTTTTCATTTTATTGTATTTGGCGAGTTTCATCATTCGCCAACAAAAATCTAAACAGCGACAAATCGAGCGGATTCAGGTGGAATCTAAGCAGAAACTTGAGTTTCAAGTTATGGTGCGCACCGCAGAGCTTCAAGAGGAAATAAAAGTCCGAGCAGAAACCGAATCAGCACTTAGGCAAACTCAAGAAGAATTGATTCAAGCAGCGAAGTTGGCTGTGTTAGGACAAATGTCCACCAGCATCAGCCATGAACTCAATAACCCATTAGCAGCGATTCGCAGCTATGCCGATAACGCCCTGCTATTTTTGGAAAAGTCCCGACACGATAAGGTTGACCAGAATCTTCATAGAATTTCTGCGTTAACCGAACGCATGGCGAAGATCAGCCAACAGCTCAAAGCATTTGCTAAAAAAAGTGATGCCAGTGATCGGGTTGTTACTCAGATATCCCCCGTCGTTATTGCCGCTCGGGAATTGCTCAAACCACAGTTAAAAGACACGCATACCCAATTGGAGTGCAGTGGGCTAGAGCAAACTATCAGTGCGAAAATTAACCCCATTCAGCTTGAACAAGTGCTAGTGAATTTATTTACCAATGCCATTCAAGCGATGGAGATGCAGCCACAAAAACACATACAACTTGCGCTGCATGCAACGCCAGATCACGTCATCATAGATATTGAAGATACGGGACCCGGTTTTGCAAACGATACGCTCAATCAACTGTTTGAGCCTTTTTATACCACGAAGCAAAATGGCTTGGGATTAGGCTTATCTATATCTCAGCAAATCATGCAAAGCATGGATGGTGAACTGCAAGCGAGTAATACCGAACACTCGGGTGCCAAGTTCCGGCTTCTGCTGCCCAAAATTTAGGAACGAGTATGTCTCATATACATTTTGTCGATGATGAAGAAGATCTCCGAATAGCAATGGAACAAGCTTTCGAACTTGCTGAAATTCAAGCTACTGGGTTTCCAGATGCGGAATCTGCATTGCTCGCGTTCGATGATGACGACCCACCTTATGTTGTTGTCACCGATATCCGCTTACCCGGCATTAATGGGCAACAGTTATTGAACTCCATCAAAGTGAGAGATGAAGACCTGCCAGTGATTTTAATTACGGGGCACGGTGATATATCAATGGCAGTACAATCGATGCATGATGGTGCGTACGATTTCATCGAAAAACCGTTTTCGAACGATAGGCTTATCGATACGGTCAAACGTGCCATTGAACGCAGAAAACTCACCTTGGAAAACCAGAAACTCAAACGTGCATTAAAAGCCAACCAAACTCTTGGCCCGAGAATTATCGGTAATACCAACAGTATTCAAGACCTTCGCGACACCATTACTCATATCGCAGATACCAACGCCGATATTCTCCTGTTTGGAGAAACGGGTACAGGAAAAGAGCTGGTTGCACGTTCACTTCATGAACAAAGCAGCCGTAGAGAACAAAACTTCGTTGCGGTTAACTGTGGAGCTGTGCCAGAGAACCTGATTGAAAGTGAGCTCTATGGTCATGAAAAAGGCGCATATACGGGTGCCGATAGTCTTCGAGTCGGTAAATTTGAATACGCTCAAGGTGGTACGCTCTTTTTGGATGAAATTGAATCCATGCCAATGCAAGCCCAAATTCGACTATTGCGCGTACTACAAGAAAGACAGATCGAAAGGATCGGTTCCAACCAGAGTATTGGGTTAGACATTCGCGTTATTGCCGCGACCAAAACCGACTTGAAAGACGCGGCATCACAAGGCACCTTTCGGCAAGATCTCTACTACCGTTTAAACGTCGTGACTCTGGATTTACCGCCTCTTAGAGAGAGAAAAGAGGACATCCCTGCCCTATTCCATCATTTCCTGCTTGTTGCTGCTGCTCGCTACGGCAAAGCGGCGACCTCATTGCCATCTACTGATTTACAGGCATTGCTCGCTCATGACTGGCCAGGGAATGTTCGAGAGCTGAGAAATGCTGCGGAACGGTTCGTTTTGCTTGGGAAATTAAACCAACTTGGAGAAGCTACAAAGCCAAAATCGCAGTTAGGGCTGGCAGAGCAAGTGGCTGATTTTGAAAAAGCCCTGATAGAACAAGCCTTGTCTTCCCATGACGGCAGCATTAAAGACACCATGTCTGCGCTAAACCTCCCAAGAAAAACCCTGTACGACAAGATGCAAAAATTTGGCATTAACAAAGACAGCTTCAAGAGTTAGGATTCGTTGCCCTTTCAAGCCCTATTGAGCCCACTAATTCTATAAGTGGGCTTTAAATATAAAACAAGTCACTTATTCAATTCACAGTTTCACTGCCAATCATCACACTTTTACCATTGCCTCCCCACGACTGGTTGTTTTTTAACCATACAAACGATAACGTAAATCCATATATGAAATTTACTTTTATATATGGATTCAATTCTAAGCACATAACTGAAATTCTATCTTGTTCCTTCTGAGACCAGAGAAGCCGTCCACTCGGAAACAGTGAAGTACCGGGGCAAGCCAGTGCCGATAACTGCTCAAGCTGTACCTTATGCAGTGTCTACGCGACACCACGCGGGTTCTTCCGCTATGCAATTTCAGTTTTATTGAACAATTAGGAGTAACACATGGAACGTTTTCTCAGATCAATGACGGCTTTGATGATGCTGATCTCTACATCAGTATTCTCTGCCGATTACGAGCTTAAGCTCGCTCACGTCACCTCTAACCAAGAGCCGCTGCATCAAGCATTGGAATACTATGCTGCTAACGTTGAAAAACGTTCTGGCGGTAAAATCAAAATCACCATTCACCCTAATGGTGAACTGGGTACTAACTTAGAAGTGTACGAACAGGTCAAATTAGGTCTTCCTGTCATCCAAACTGCCGATCCCGGTTATCTATCCGACTACGCGCCAGATTTTGGTGTGCTGAATGGTCCGTATTTGCTGGAAGATCCAAAAGATTTTAAAAAGCTACTCGATTCATCGCTGTACCAATCTATGAAGAATACGGTTAAGAAGAACGGTAATTTTGAAGTTCTCGCCATGAATTGGTTGTTCGGCGAAAGACACATCATCTCAAACAAAGCGATTCTTTCTCCTTCCGATTTGAAAGGAGTGTCCATGCGAGTTCCGCCTAACGTAATGTGGATTGAAACCGTAAAAGCCATGGGTGCTCGTGCCACGCAATTGGCTTGGTCTGAAGTGTACACGGGGCTCTCTTCAGGCGTTGTAGATGCAGCCGAAGCACCATTAGGGTCGTTGTACGCCGCTAAGTTATATGAAAGCAAAAAACACGTTTCGCTAACCAGCCACTTTAAAGCCTTCATTGGGCTTGTTATTAATGCAGATTACTTCGCTAACTTACCTCAAGATATTCAAACCATTCTTGCAGAAGAAGCCATCAAAGCAGGTGATTACATGACAGAACTGTCCATCGGCACAACGGAAACTCTGCTCGATAAGCTGCGCTCTGAAGGTGTAACCGTCCATAAAAATGTGGATGCTAAAGCATTCCAAAAAGCCACAGCACCGGTATACGGTAAGTTCCCTAAATGGTCGGAAGGGCTTCATGCCAAAGTTCGAGAAATTTTGGATAACTAGGATTTGCTTAAACGATATGAAGATCTAGGTTTTGAACTGAATATAGGTTCTGGATTGTAAGGAGACAATTCATGGCAGCAAAAAGAGTATCAAAGGTACTTGGTAACATTGAAACCACACTCGCTTTGATTGCCATGAGCCTAGTCTTAGGTTCGGTTGTTTGGGGCGTGGTCACTCGATACATCACAGAGCAACCCGCAACATGGACGACCGAATTGTCAGGCATCGCCTTTACCTGGCTGGTCTTTATGGGGGCATCCGTTTGCTACCGAAAAACGTTGCACATTGGTGTTCCCGTTTTTGTCGATGCACTACCGCAAAACATTCGCAGAAGATTAGGCTTTGTCACAACTGCGCTAATTATGGTGTTTCTGGCGTACAGTTTTTATCTCGCTTCAGTACTGGCTTTCCAGTCATGGAATCGCCCGTCTCCGGTATTACGTCTCCCATTTTCGTTTGTTTATCTCGCGACGTGCTTGTCTTTTCTTTTCATGTTTATCCACGCTGTCTGTCATATTTTCATCAAACCTGAAGAGACTGATTCTGACAATAAAATAGAGGCGAAATAATGGATTTACTCCCTGTTTTCATCTTGTTTCTGTTGTTTGCCGCCAATGTACCTGTGGCCTTCGCTTTGGCGATTGCTGGGCTATCGTTTTTCATGATGACTAATGGCATTCAGCACCAAATCTTCATCCAGCGCTTTGTAGCCGTTACTCACTCTTTCCCTCTTTTGGCTATCCCTTTTTTCATCATGACAGGTGTCATCATGAACCATTCTGGCATTACAGACAGGCTTATGAAGCTAGCGGATAGCCTGACAGGGCATAGAGTTGGCGGGTTAGCACAAGTGAACATTTTGCTCAGCACACTGATGGGCGGCATGTCCGGCAGCGCCAATGCCGATACCGCCATGCAAAGCAAAATTATGGTTCCGCAAATGAATCAGCGGGGTTATCACACTGCATTCTCGGCAGCAGTCACCGCTTGCTCTTCCATTATTAGCGTCATTATTCCTCCGGGGATTGGGCTAATTCTGTATGGGTACATGGGTGATGTTTCGATTGGCAAGCTATTCTTAGCGGGTGTTATTCCCGGAATTGTGCTGTGTATTGCTTTGATGATCGTCGCACATCGCATATCGAGAATTCGCCAATATGCCCCTTCTCAACCTCAAAAATCGTCGCTGACTGACCGTTTAATCGCCCTGAGAAATGCCTCGTGGTCGTTAATGGTTCCTATCGGAATCATTGGGGGGATAAGATTTGGCTTCTTTACTCCAACCGAAGCGGGTGCAATTGCGGTGATCTACGCCATAATCGTTGGCTACATTCACCGACAGTTTTCGGTGAAAGCACTTCCTGACATTATGAAAGAGACCGTCATCGCGACGTCTACCGTAATGTTCATAATCTGTGCGGCGTCGACGTTCAGTTTTTATCTCTCTTGGGAAAGGTTACCGGTTCAGGTGGCCAATGCCATGCTAGCGATAACAGATAATCCTTATTTGTTGCTGCTCATCATCAATCTTTTGTTAGTAGCAGTTGGCATGTTCATCGAGGGAGGCGCAGCTCTGATTATTCTAACGCCTATCTTGGTCCCCATTATCACCAAAGTGGGCATCGACCCTGTTCACTTTGGCATCGTGATGGTACTGAATCTCACCTTCGCTGGCGTTACCCCACCTCTGGGCACGTTAATGTTCACAGCTTGCAGCATCAGTAAGGTTTCGGTGAAAGAGTTCGTTAAAGAAGTTCTGCCGTTTCTTGCCATGTTGATTGCAGTGTTACTGCTACTCACATTTGTACCGGAAATTTCATTGTGGCTTCCTAGCACCATGAATTAGGTATCAGAATTGAAAACTTGTTGACGATGCTCGTTCCGAAAGTAAGAAGATATGCTTAATGGGCAATTTGACCCTGAACTAATTAGCTGACATCTACAGCTAGAGGTAACTTCTCTCGAATGAACTCAGCAAGTGCGTTCGTGTGGGCAGGCACTCCTAATCTGGAGGGCATCAATAAACTCAAGCTCGCGGATTGGGAAATCCAATCAGGAAGGACTCGGACAAGTTTCCCTGTCTGTAAGGGCTTTTTACACACGTAATCAGGTAACGCAATAACTCCGACACCTTCCATTGTAGCCTGTTTGAGCGTCGACATATCTTCCGAACACATGACGATGTTGGTATTTTGGTGCGTGCGCAGTCCATCTTTGCGCTGAAGTGGGATGGCATCTTTTCCGTTAGCTCGTCCAACCTTGAGTACTCGACATCGTGCTAGGTCATAAGGGCTTTCAATTTTTCCAACTTCTTCAAGGTAGCTTGGTGAGCAATAAAAAGACCATTCGACTTTGGTGATAAAACGTTGGATCAAGCTTGAATCGGGTAGCTCCCCACTATGTCCTCTGATCGCCATATCGATACCTTCAGCAATCATATCGACGTTTGTATTCGAAACACGTTGCTCAATAAGGACTTTGGGATACAGCTTAGCAAATTCAGTGATGATATCGATCAGCGCAAACTGAGCGACTCCCGTTGAGCAACTTAAAACAACCTTCCCACTCAATAATCCCATCCGGCTTTCCATCGCCGCCTCGGCCAATTCCATGGTGTCGACCAACTTTCGGGCGTGCTGATAAAAACCTTTACCTTCATCCGTCACCGTTACATTACGTGAGGTTCTTTGCAGTAGTCTTACCCCTAAACGCTCTTCTAGCTGCGCGACATGACGACTCAACCGCGATTTAGGCATACTTAAATCTCTTGCCGCTGCTGTGTACCCTTTTTTCTCTACAACGTGTACAAAATAGAAGTAATCATTTAGATCGACTTTCACTTTATTGTCCTAAATTTGGAACGATAAGTTCAGATATTAGCGGTTTTTTAGGTTAAACCAAATGGATATATTAGTTTCAAGCCAACAAATGGAACGAAAAAGAATTATGACTGCTCTAAAAAACATCAACGCTACTCAACAGGTAAAGGTAACGGGCAACGCTCTGAGCGTTGGTAGCGGATTTACTGGTATAGGGTTTCGACACTCTCAATTCGAAGGGACTATGGACCCAATCATCATGGTGGATCACTACACGATGACAGTACCGACATTTGGTGCTCACCCTCATGCTGGTATCTCAGCCGTATCGGTCATTTTTGAAGATAGCGAAGGTAAATTTAACAACCGCGACTCTTTGGGTAACGACTTTGATATAGAAGCTGGAGACCTTTACTGGCTGAATGCAGGAAGCGGCGCTTTACATGATGAAGCTCCACGCCAAGGCGCTAAAATCCACGGCTTACAAATATTCGTAAACTTACCGGCCAAACTTAAACACCAACCACCTAGCTATCTGCATATCAAAAAGAAAAATATGCCCACTCTTGAAGGTCAGGGTTATCGCGTAAGGTTAGTTTTGGGCGAAAGCAATGATCAACGTGTTTCCGAGTCATCCGTTTGGCCTTTCTCAATATTGGATGGATACACCTCAGACGATTCAACGTTTACGCATAATATTAAAGAAAACTCTAATGCATGGCTGTACGCGGTAGAAGGCGACTTGCAGTACCAAATTGACGGAAAATGGCATTCGCTTACCCAGGGGGAGTCAACCACCATAAGTCAAACAAATCCCGTCGAAATAAAAGTCCGTGGAACGTCCGAAGCTCAAAGCCACTTTGCTCTACTGTCAGGCGAAATCATTAATGAAAGCTTCGTACAGCAAGGACCTTTTGCGATGAGTAATCAGCAAGAAATTGAAGATGTTATCGCTCGTTATAAGGCTGGAGAACTTGGTTCGCTGTAGCTAGAAAGCACCATTATTAACACCAAGAACGCCATAAATTGCATTTATAACCAGAACCTATATTCGAGGATCACATGAAAATACTCACTTTTGCTGCAACAAACAGTCGTAATTCAATTAACAAGCAACTGGTAAAGTTTGCCGCGGCCAAGCTGGCGAATGCCGAAATTGATTATGTCGACATTAACGATTTTGACTTACCTATCTATAATATTGATCTTGAAGAAGAGTACGGCATTCCGAAAACAGCACACTCGTTTGCAAAACGAATCGAACAGGCTGATGCAGTTCTCATTTCTCTTGCAGAACATAACGGTAACTTTACTGTTGCGTTCAAAAACTTGTTCGATTGGTTAAGTCGGATAGACAGAAATGTCTACCAAGACAAGCCCGTTATTTTTCTAGCAACCTCGCCAGGTCCCAGTGGAGCAAAAAATGTTCTAAAGCTTGCCACTGAAGCAGCACCACATTTTGGAGGTAACGTTGTAGGTTCACTTAGCATTCCTAGTTTCTATGACAACTTTGATAGCGACAAACAAGTGTTAATCAACCATGAATTGGACAGCAAGCTAGTAAGTGTTCTCAAGGTTTGGGCAAAGTAAAACATTTTCACTAGACCAAATTGGAAGCCGTCAACAAAAACAACGACAACTGGGGAGAAAACAAAATGAGCTTAGAACGAAAAGAGTTTTATCTATTTTCAGCCATTATGGCTTTGATCATGTCCGGTGGAATGTCACTAGCAATGGGGCTACTAACTGTAGATTTTTCACAAGCTATCTCTACCTGGCCTAATACATGGTTCATGTCATTTTGGGTCGCACTGCCATTAAGCATATTCGTTGTTCCAGTAACCCAGAAAATCGTGGATTCTATCTTTAGAACCAAGGAAGAAGAACGAGAAGCAAGCTAAGTCGTTCAAAATAAAAAAGCCCTGCTGGGGAAAGCAGGGCAAGTACGTTTTATTGAGCGATAGCGGTTGAGTGTAGGGTGTCTCTACGCTTCGCTTCTATTTTGTTATGATTTCTGGTCCCATGAGCGTGGTCGGTAACCACGTCGACACCCATGGAACATAAGTGACAATCACGAGGAAGAGGAACATCACCGCAACCCAAGGTAGCGCTGCTTTGACTACATTCATCATCGACATTTTCGCTACCCCTGCCGTCACAAACAAATTGAGCCCGACAGGCGGAGTGATCATCCCAATTTCCATGTTCACCACCATCATAATGCCAAGGTGAATCGGGTCGATCCCCAGCGCAATAGCAATAGGGAAAACCAAAGGAGCAACGATGATCAATAAACCCGATGGCTCCATAAACTGGCCACCGATAAGCAGTAAGACGTTTACAACAATAAGGAAGGTGATTGGACCTAAGCCCGCTGATAGCATTGACTCGGTGATCATCTGAGGAATGCGTTCTTCTGTAAGCACATGCTTTAAGATCAGCGCATTAGCGATGATGAACAGCAACATAATCGTCAGCTTACCCGCATCAAATAACGTGTTCTTTGTGTCTTTGTGAACAAAAGTTTGGAACACTTTCACCAACAATGGTTTGGTGTTTTCTTTATCCGCAAACGGCCCCATATCTTTGTAGATGAAGTTTGCAATAAGGAAAGAATACACAGCCGCGACGGCTGCCGCCTCTGTTGGCGTAAATACCCCACCGTAAATCCCGCCAAGAATGATCACGATCAGCAATAAGCCCCAGCTTGCATCTTTTGCAGCCGCAAAGGCTTCGCCCCAACCCACAAAGGGCTGTGCTGGTAGGTTTTTGACTCTTGCCGCAATGTAGATGGCAATCATCAACATCACCCCAGCAAGCAAGCCTGGAATTACACCACCCAAGAACATACGCCCAACAGAAACATCTGTCGCGGCAGCGTATACAACCATCACGATGGATGGCGGGATGAGGATTCCCAATGTGCCTGCATTACAAATAACACCAGCAGCGAATTCTTTGGAATATCCGTTCTTCACCATACCCGCAATAACAATACTACCGATTGCCACAACCGTTGCAGGAGATGAACCCGATAACGCCGCAAACATCATACAGGCGACTACCGACGCCATTGCTAAACCACCACGGAACCAACCCACCATCGCAATCGCAAAACGAATGATTCGACGAGCAACGCCCCCCGTAGACATAAAGCTAGAAGCGAGTATAAAAAACGGGATGGCCAATAATGTGTAATGGCCAGCAAACGCATTAAACAAAGTTTGGGCAACAGAAGCCAATGACGCA
This sequence comes from Vibrio sp. vnigr-6D03, assembly GCF_002835515.1. Taxonomy (NCBI): domain Bacteria; kingdom Pseudomonadati; phylum Pseudomonadota; class Gammaproteobacteria; order Vibrionales; family Vibrionaceae; genus Vibrio; species Vibrio sp. vnigr-6D03. The sequence continues at coordinate 159,434 of NZ_PIZL01000020.1, read as the reverse complement.
TCAGAGTGAAGCAACAGAAATAGGACGCTGGCTAGACCAAGGGAAACCGCAATGGGCACACCAATTAACATGAAGCCAATGACCATAATAAACAGCAATAAAATGTCCATGGCTTAGCTCTCCTTGCTTTCAGATTTCAGTGCTTCTAAATCTTCTTCCGCTTCATGGCTGGAAATAAGACGATCGATTTTTCCTGTCGCGATTTGCCACGCGCATTGCGCAAAGCGAAAGGTCAGTAACGCCATACCAATTGGAAGTGCAGCGTAAGGGATAAAGCGTGGCATTTTTTCGTAGCGCTCACCTTCATTCATCCAGTCGGATAGGAATTGTAGAAATTCCGGCATAGGAATATCGTCGGTCTCGTACCATGCGCGCTCAGTCACAAACGGAAACCAATAATTCCAAGAACCAATAAATAACAAAATGGAAAAAAGCAGGCACAGCGCAACAGCAGCTAATGCGTACATCTTTCTTCCCCGCTCCGGTGCGAGGTTAATAATGACATCCACACCAATGTGAAAATGTTTTTTTACGCCATAAGAAGCGCCGACAAGTACCATCCAGGCAAAGAGAAAAACGGTCAGTTCCAGTGCCCAAAGGATGTTGTCGTTAAACACATAACGAAACACCACATTAGCAAAGGTAAGTAGGGTCATACTCCCAAGAAACAAGGCAATCAGTGTTTCTTCGATTTGATCCGTTACCTTACCGACTCGAGTAAATAAGGACTGTTCCATACAGATACTCCGCTGTATTAGGAAAAATGTAAGGGAAATGGGCATGACAGAAATTGTCATGCCTAGGGGCTATTCTTATTATTTATTTGAAGCTAAAGCGGCTTCGATCAAATCTGCACCGATGTCTTTTTCGAACTTCTTCCATACAGGTTGAAGAGCTGTCACCCACTCTTGGCGCTGCTCTGGAGTCAACGTTCTTACCACTCCACCTGCAGCAATGATGTTTTGCTTGTTGATTTCATTTACTTCGCTAGAAGCAGAATTACGTGCAGCGGTAACATCAACAAGAATCGCGTTAAACTCTTCACGAACATCCTTCGGCAATTCCTTCCACCATGTATTCGACGTCACTACTAGGTAGTCCAAAATGCCATGATTGGTTTCAGTGATGCCATCTTGTACCTCGAAAAATTTCTTGCCGTAAATGTTCGACCACGTGTTTTCCTGCCCATCGATAACTTTCGTTTGAAGGCCACCGTACACTTCTTTGAACGACATTTTTTGTGGGTTTGCACCTAACTGTTCAAATTGCGCGACCAATACGTCCGACGCTTGAACACGGAATTTCAGCCCCTCTGCATCGCTAGGAGACATCAGCGGCTTGCTCGCAGACATTTGCTTCATTCCGTTGTGCCAGAACGACAACCCTTTCAATCCACGACGTTTCATCGCATTTTTTAGCTTGTCACCCGCTTCTGAGTTTTGGAAACGGTCGACAGCGTCCACGTCTTCAAACAGAAACGGCAAATCGAAAATACGGTACTTCTTAGTGAATTTTTCAAACTTCGATAGCGATGGTGCCGCTAATTGCACATCACCATTGAGTAGCGCTTCCAGAACTTTGTTGTCATCGTAAAGCGTTGAGTTAGGGAAAACCTGCATACAGGCTTTGCCGTTCATCTCTTCGTTCACACGCTTCTCAAGTAGAGAGGCAGCGATGCCTTTGGGGTGTTTATCTGTATTGGTCACGTGGCTGAATTTAATAACAATCTCGCCAGGGTCACAGTTAGCAGCCGCTTGGAAACTGGTAAGCACCAAGATAGAAGCAGAAAGTAGGGTAAGAGGCTTTAACATTTTTATTCTCCTTGTTTAACACTTAGTCGTCATCACTGAAGACCATGTACTCGACTAAGAGCAAAACCCAGACCAACTTGATACATTTTATTAACAACCCTTTAACCATAAAGGTTGTGAGTGAACTGCCCCCAAGAGCGCCCGAAAAATCGAAATCTATTTGGGCGGAAATCCACCCATTGAAAAGAAGCAGATGGGTGGAAAGTGAAACATTGGTGCACTCCTTAACGTTTTGTTCCATAACTCTCATTTTGATGCGGAACCGGATTCATATAATTATGCAACCGTTGTTGTTTTTATAAATTATGAATACCTAAATGATCATTTAGAAAATAACAACAGGAGAAACGTCATGAGTGTTTTAAGTAAGCCTTCCGTCTATTTCCCCGAGTACGTGGTGACTCAAGACGAAATTATTGAATGCCTTCGCACGCTGCACAGCGACCAACCTCACGCAGAAAAAGCGTTTGATATGGTCAGAAATTCAAGTATTGATAAACGCCACCTTATTGTCCCACTCGAGAAAGTCGTCTCGCTGGAAGATTTTGATGAACGAAGCGCAATTTACGATGAACAGGCTCGATTCATGTCTGAACAAGCCGCCCTTCAAGCAATTAAGAATGCGGATCTTCGGATCAAAGATATCACCATGGTCATTGTGACCTCATGCACTGGTTTTATGATGCCTTCGCTCACAGCTCATTTAATCAATGCACTTAACCTCAACAATTCAACCATTCAGTTGCCAATGGCTCAAATGGGATGCGTAGCAGGTGCTGCCGCAGTGAATCGAGCATTTGACCACTGCCAGCAGTCACCGAACAACAACGCCCTGATTGTGACGCTGGAAACCTCATCGCTGTGCTTTGATAAATACGCAAACCGTATTCAAGACTTTGTGACCAACTCACTGTTTGGCGATGCATGTGCAGCGGTAGCTATGCGTGGAGACGATCAAACCAGCGGAATGAAACTCACACACTCTGCCAGCCACTTCCTACAACAAAGTGAAGCGTTTATTCGCTACGACATGACGCCGAGGGGTTTTAAATTCTCATTAGATAAGGAAGTGATGTACTCGATTGAACGCGTTGCTCCCGTCATTGATGAATTTGTTCAGTCTCGTCAGGATAAGCGATCTAAAGATCTGGACTTCTACCTCTTCCATACCGGAGGCCGGAGAATTCAAGATGAAGTAGAGCGCACGTTAGGTCTAACACCGGACGCACTCGACCATTCTAGAGCATGCTTGCGTGAAACCGGCAATACCTCAAGCGCTGCCGTTATCGATGTACTCAGAAGAAGTTTTGAACATCGAAAAGCAGGGGAACAAGGTGTCATGGCAGCATTTGGACCCGGTTTTACCACTGAGATGGCATTGGGTACTTGGCAGTAAAAAAAAGCGCCTTAACTAGAGTTAAGGCGCAAAAACAACAAAAGGTCCCTCGGCCTTTTGGTTGTCACAGATAAAATGAAGCCTAAACGCTAAGGCTTCAAACCCTTGTAAGGTAAGACTTAAACCTATTGTTCGATACGAATCTCCGTTTTCGCATCAAAGAACACAGCTTTAGAAAGGTCAAAGTACAAATTCGTTACTTCTCCCACTTTTACATCAAACTCGGGAGATAATCGGCAAGCCACTTCTTGATTATTCACTTTCACCATGGCTATTGTGTCTGGACCTGTTGGTTCAAGTACTTCTATCTTCAGAGGCAGTTCGCTAGCCACACTTCCTAGCTCAACCTGTTCAGTGATGTTTTCTGGTCGCAAGCCAATCACGACTTCTTGCCCATCACGAGGTCGCAGTGATTCCGGTAAGCGAATACCATGAATTTTGCCTTCACCATCGGTGACCTTAAGTACAGGATGCTCGACTTCATTCAAGTCCACTTTACCTCGGATAAAGTTCATCGAAGGCGACCCCATGAAACCCGCAACAAACATGTTGTTGGGTTTGTTGTAGATCTCTTTGGGTGTGCCTAGCTGCTGGAGCTCTCCATCCTTCATGACGGCGATTCTATCCGCCAATGTCATGGCTTCAATCTGATCGTGGGTCACATACACAATGGTGGTGTTTAGTTGCTGATGTAGGCGCTTAATTTGAGTACGCATTTCGACGCGCAACTTCGCATCTAGGTTCGACAATGGTTCATCAAACAAATACAGCTTAGGCTTGCGAGCCAAGGCGCGTCCCATGGCTACACGCTGGCGCTGACCACCGGACAACTGCGAAGGTTTGCGATCAAGCAGGTGATCAATTTGCAGCATTTCGGCCACTCGATTTACCTCAGCTTCGATTTCGTCCGTTGGCATTTTGCGGATTTTTAGTCCAAAAGCGATATTCCCTCTCACGGTCATGTTTGGGTATAACGCATAGGATTGAAACACCATCGCAATATCACGATCTTTCGGTTCCACTTGCGCCACATCCGTACCATCGATAACAATTTCACCGGAGGTAATGTCTTCCAGCCCAGCGATGGTATTCATAAGAGTGGATTTACCACAGCCAGAGGGACCAACCAAAATCAGAAACTCGCCTGAGTCGATACTGATGTTTATGCCTTTTAGTGTTTCTTGCTCCGCATTGCGATAGGTCTTGCGGATCTTGTTTAGTTGTAGTGTTGCCATGAGTTTATCCTTTTACTGATCCGGCGGTGAGACCACGTACGAAGTATTTACCTGCCAATACATACACAATCAGTGTCGGCAGTGCGGCGATAATGGCAGCTGCCATATCTACGTTGTATTCTTTCACCCCTGTACTGGTATTCACCAAGTTGTTAAGGGCAACGGTAATGGGCTGAGTATCCGAACCGGAATAAACAACGCCAAATAAGAAATCATTCCAAATTGCAGTGAACTGCCAGATCACGGTCACCATGATGATGGGGAGCGATAAAGGCAGCAGAATTTTGAAGAAGATGGTGAAGAAACCTGCGCCATCCAGCTTTGCTGCTTTGACCAATTCATCCGGCACACCGATATAAAAGTTTCGGAAGAATAGAGTGGTGAACGCTAAACCATAGATAACGTGAACGATCACGAGACCCGTCGTTGTATTGGCGAGGCCAAGCTTGCCTAATGTTGCTGCCATCGGAAGTAAGATGACCTGAAATGGAATAAAACACCCAAATAGCATCAGGCTGAAAAACAGGTTTGAGCCTCTGAATTTCCATTTGCTCACTACATACCCATTAAAGGCACCGAGTAATGTAGAAATCGCAACCGCTGGAATCACCATTTGGAACGAGTTCCAGAAATACCCTCTTACCCCTTCACATGCCACGCCGGTACACGCTGAGGACCAAGCTTTACCCCAGGCATCAAACACCCACTCTTGTGGCAAAGACATCAGGTTACCTGCTTTGATGTCTGGCAGGGTTTTGAACGAGGTGATCACCATGACAAACAGTGGCATGAGGTACACCAAGCAGAAAAACAGCAAAGCAGCGTATAAGAATGCTCGGCTTAAGTTGAATGGCTTACTCATGACTTTTTCTCCCTTAACTCAGAGTAAAGATAAGGCACTAGAATGGCCAAAATACCCGCTAGCATCATCATTGCACTGGCAGCACCCAAGCCAATTTGACCACGGGTAAATGAATGCGCGTACATAAACAGTGCTGGTAAATCAGACGAGTAACCCGGTCCGCCCGCAGTTAATGCCGTGACCAAATCGAAGCTCTTTATCGCAATGTGGGATGTAATGATTACGGCGCTGAAAAACACAGGTCTCAAGCATGGCAAAATGATCTTTAAATAAATGCTTGGTAAGCTCGCGCCATCGATTTGCGCGGCTTTGATGATAGACGAATCGATACCACGAAGACCGGCTAAGAACATCGCCATAACAAAACCAGACGATTGCCATACGGCTGCAATCACCAAGGTATAAATCGACATTTCAGAGTTTACTAACCAATTGAATTCAAAGTCGGTGAAGCCCCAGTCTCGCACCATCTTTTCGATGCCTAATCCTGGGTTTAAAATCCATTTCCATGCGGTACCCGTAACAATGAACGACAACGCCATCGGGTAAAGATAAATAGTACGTATCGCACCTTCTTGACGGATGTTTTGGTCAAGCAAAATAGCCAGCCCTACACCCAAGACAATAGCGATAAACATAAAGAGCAAACCAAAGATACCTAGATTAGTGATCGAGGTAACCCAACGGTCGTTCTCCATTAATTTTTCATATTGAGCAAAACCAGCAAAATTGAAACTAGGCAAAAAGCGGGAATTGGTTAGAGATAAGGCTGCAGTCCAAAAAATGTAGCCGTATATGCACACCACAGTGACGAGCATAGTCGGAGCCAGAACAATTTTTGGCAGCCAGTTTTGTAATTTATCGGCAAAGCTGCGCTTCGGCGCCGATTTAGTTTTAGGCACTGTCAAAACATGCTCCATAACTTATCCTTGTTAGAGGGCCCCTCAGAACCGCCGCAAGCGGCGGTACATGAGGAAAGTGCGGACTCATCTTGAGCACGACTCTCAGGGGGTGTTCTTTTCGGGGTGAACCCGATGTCAAAACCAGTAGATATCTCGAAGCTGTGGGTCGAAAAACTACCGGTTTTGAACCGTTCTTAGATGGCTGCTTTTACGGCTTTTGCCAACTTCTTAACTGCTTCATCCGCTTTTGCTGATGGGTCGTTAAAGAAATTAGTGACTACGTCGTAGATGGCACCTTGAACGTAACTGGTTGTAGACAAGCCGTGCGCCATACTTGGCACTAAATCGCCACTGTCTGCACTGGTCTTAAATGTTGCCATTGAATCCAGAGCACAGGAGTCGAATTTGGTCATGTCCATATCCAAACGAACAGGGATGGAGCCTTTATTGAGGTTAAATACTTCTTGGAAGTCTTTAGTAAGAATGGTTTTCGCCAGTGCTTTTTGCGCTTTTTCATTGTCTGCATTTTTCAGCTTAAAGAAGGCAAAACTGTCGATATTGAACGTAAACTGACCATCTGTACCCGGTGCTGGCGCACAAATGTAATCTTTACCTGGCATTTTACCTGCCGCAGCAAATTCACCTTTTGCCCAGTCACCCATGATTTGCATAGCTGCGTCACCATTAATGACCATTGATGTCGCTACATTCCAATCTCGACCTGGGGAGTTGCTGTCGATGTAATCGCGAATCTTGTGGAATTTCTCGAATACCTCAACCATTTTTGAGCTTTGCAGCACGTCCATGTCTAGATCAACAAACGCTTTGTTGTAGTCAGCGCTGCCAAGCACATCAAGGGCTACGGCTTCAAATACTGTCGCGTCTTGCCAAGGTTGACCACCGTGAGCAAGTGGAATGTAGCCCGCAGCTTTGATTTTTTCTGCGGAAGCAAAAAACTCATCCAAGGTTTTAGGAACAGAAACACCTGCCGCTTTTAATACTTCTGGGTTTGCCCACAACCAGTTTACTCGGTGAACGTTAACAGGGACGGCAACAAAGCGACCTTCATGCTTCATGACTTTTGTTACAACTTCTGGAAGATTACTTTCCCATTTTTCCGCTTTTGCCACGTCATCTAAGCTGGTTAGAAACCCAAGGTCACCCCACTCTTGAATGTCGTGTCCTTTGATTTGAGCGGCTGAAGGAGGATTACCTGATACCGCACGAGTCTTTAAGACTGTCATGGCACTTTCACCGCCGCCACCAGCAACAGCAAAGTCTTTCCAAGAGTGACCTTGCTCCTCGACCTTACTTTTCAGTACAGCAGCGGATTTTGCTTCACCACCAGAGGTCCACCAATGAAGCACTTCTACTTCGCCAGCTTGTGCGTAAGATGTCGCAGCTAGCAATGATAGGGTAATCAGAGTTTTATTCATTTTCATTGTTATCGTCCATGTTATTTTGGCTTTGCAGCCTTGGATTAAGCAAAAACGGGGAAAAGGATACTACCGAGCATTTCCTCATTTGCCCTAAGTCTAAACATGGAAAAAACAGAAGATTGAAACAAAGGGTAAGCCCAATGTAACGAAGATGTTACATTAGAGCTCAGGGTCATGTGGGATAAGGACTTTTGCCTCCAGACCGCCTTTGAGAGAATTGTAAATAATGAGATCTCCACCATGTGCATGGAGGATATTTCGGCTAATCCCTAGCCCTAGACCGTGTCCATCTTTGTCATTAGCAAGGCGATAATATGGCTCAAATACCATATCCAGCTTGCTTTCAGGAATGCCCTGCCCTTCATCTAGAATGATGAGTTCTAATCGATCCTCGTGGTCATAGACATAGACATGTACGCGATGCCCATATTTGACCCCATTATCGATGAGATTGGTGAGTACCCGTTTCATGGCAAGTGGTTTGCCCCAAATGGGCAGAATAGGCGTGTCTGGTAAGAAAACTTTGGTGCTTTCCTGATTATGACTTTCCGCAATCGATGCCAACATATCCGCTAGGTCCACTTGAGCGTTATTCTCATGTAGATCGGTCTCTCGTACACACTGGAGCGCTCCCTTCACCATCATCTCCAGTTCATCAAGATCGCGGTTAAACTTAAACCGCTTTTGATCGTTTTCCAGTAGTTCGGCACGGATTCTTAGGCGTGTGATGGGGGTTTTTAAATCATGTGAAATGGCAGAAAACAGGTGCTCTCTGTCGGTGATATAGCGGTTTATCCTAGATTGCATGCGATTGAATGCTCGGGTTGCCGTTACCAATTCACTCGCCCCCTCTTCCACCAGCGGAGACTGCTCCACGTCGATACTCATGTCGTTCGCTGCTTTTGCCAGTCTTTTCAACGGGCGAACCTGACGACGAACCAATAAATAGGTTAGCAACAGCAGCAATGTGGTTGAAAAAACCAGAAAAAGCACCTGATCGCTACCTATGATCGTGTCATCCAAACTGATGTATGGTGCGGGAAGCAGTGCGGCGATATAAAGCCACTGATTGGTGTCCAGCTCTATTTGCACCACCAGAATAGGTGGGTTGAGCGGCTCCAGCGTTAAGGTGTGGTGTGCCCAAGAGCGAGGCAAATCGCTAAGGCGAATGTCATTTTTTAAGATTCGCAACGTATCTGGGCGTGAAAACTCTACGTCTATTTGATGCACTTTCCGAAGCTTGTTATCGAGCACTTGTTCTACGGCATCAACAGAAATGCGCTTTAAACGAGATTCCGCCACCGGATCGATAGACAACAGTTCTTCATTAAACGAAACGAAAAATCGAGTCCCTCCCATATTCCGAATCTGATCTAAAACGATATGGCGGTACTCTCTGGGAAGGGATTGAAAAAACGTGACTGTTGAAGCAAACATGTTCGCCATGCTTTCCGATGCTGAACGTATACCTTCATATTCACGTTGCTTGGATTGCGAATACCAAATAGAAGTTGCAATCCCTTGTGCAACCACAACCGCCAACAGCGTTAACAGTAAAGTTCGAGCAACTAGGGAATTCGGCCATTTTAGCTTCATAAAACGTGATTCCTGTTATCGATCGCCGTCATCGCTCATACGTAACTGTTGCCGTAAACATATAGCCATTGCCACGCATGGTTTTGATGTATTTATTCCCTTTGTCACCAAGGCGTTGACGCAATCGACTTAGCTGTACGTCAATACCCCGCTCCATTGGGAGGGCCTCTCTTCCGCGTGTCGCAATAGAAATGGTGTCGCGATCCAAAATTTCATTGGGGTGAGACAAAAACAGCATCAACAAAGCAAAATCACTGCCCGAGAATTCGATTGTCTCATGGGTATCCGAATGAATTGCACGGTGAGAGAGCGTGTCTAACCGCCAATCACCAAACACGATATTTCGAGATAATGAAGGTAATGCGCTGGCCTCACCTTCTTGAACATGCATTCGTCTTAACAACGCTTTAATTCTCGCCATTAATTGACGAGGGCTGAACGGCTTCGCAATATAGTCATCCGCGCCAATTTCCAAACCAATGATTTGATCCGTTTCGTCAGACACCGCGGTCAACATGATAATAGGCACATTGGATTGCTTTCGAACCTTCTGACACAGAGTAAATCCATCGTCACCAGGGAGCATTACGTCCAACAAGATTAAATCCGGATACCCTTGCTGCTGTAAAAATTCAGCCATGGCTTCTCCGTCTTCCACACTGGATACCTGAAAGCCAGCTTTAGACAAATACTCTTCCAGCAACTCCCGGATTTCACTGTCGTCATCCACAACCAGAATATGAGTTTTTGCCTGCATATATTTTGCCTTTTACACGTTAGTGCCTTACTAAGAGAGAAAGTAATGTATACCCAAGTAAACTCAAGATGCTGGTTCAGCGAGAGTTAACTTAGGCTCATTGGATATAATCCAACACTTTCAAAGATAAAATGATTTTAGCTTGGATAAATTAGGCTTTGGTATTTTTATCAACAAAGTTTGAAGTTGTTATCAGCCTATATAAATATAATATGAACTTATACACTCAAAAATTTGTAATTGGGAATGACATTAAGTGAATAAAATTCAAGCATCTAGCTTTGATTTCTTATTTACTAGCAACAAAAAGCATTTAACTAATTCATTCGAAATACTCAAACCAACCATTTATTCTAGGGCTCAGAATACAACCGCGTTGAATGAATTATCGCTTTTATTTAATCACATTCCTCTGTTGATTAGATTTTAATCATGTTATATAGGCAGTTAAAATTACAAATATTTCAAGCAAATGTAGAAATTTATAATTCAAAATTATGATGGGATATTTGTATGACACAGATCTCATTTATATGGCGAAGGTTTAATAGATTATGCGATAAAGTGCTCAATATATTGAGGTCTTTATAAATTATTTGTTAGAATCTGAGCACATTCTCGTTTCGATGTGTCACCGCCCGCAGGCTAAGTTCACCCACTGCGTTGAAGTAGGTATTACACGAATTGGTTAATTTCAGGAAAGTCAATCTGTTGAATAATATGCTGAAAAAATTAAACCAAGTAACACGTTGGATATCTGGCGAAAGTGAAGACGTATTCAAACGAGTTCACCACGTATTTCTTTTACTCACCTCGGTCTTTTTAGTCATCGTAGGTGTATTTAATACCGTCGCTAACATCACACCCATTCATTTTTCGATCATCCTTTACTTTGCTGCCTGTTTAATGGGAATCATGTGGTATTACTCTCGGTTCAAAGATCATTATCGAGTCGTTGCAATTTTATTTGCTACTTGCTTAATGGTTTTTATCATACCAATAACTTGGTTTTCTAACTCAGGTTCATATGGTCCTACCGCGTTATATTGTTTAGTCACAGCCTTGTATACCCAAAGTGTATTGCGCGAGATGTCTTTATTGCGGTGGCCATTCATTATGTTTGCAGTGTGTCTCCCTTCAATACTGTTCAGTATCGAAACGTATTTTCCTGATTGGGTTATCCACTATACCTCTGATCATGCACGTTTTCTTGACCAGCAATTCTCCTACTTTGCGGTTATGATTCTGCTGATGGTAATGATGTCGGGTCATGTATACCGTTACCGTATGGAAGCAATGCGTGCCCATAGCTATGCAGAAAAATTGAGACACTTAGCAGAGCGTGACAGCCTAACAAACCTCTTTAACCATCGCGTGATTTTAGAAAAATCGAGGCAAGTGAATGAGGTCTCCGAACACGCGAGCTTGGTCTTATGTGATGTCGACCATTTCAAAAAACTGAATGACTCCTACGGACACCTTATGGGTGATGCCGTCCTTTCCGAATTAGCGAGAACCCTTGAAGCCGATTTTTTACCCGAAGGCTCATGTGTTGGACGCTATGGTGGAGAAGAGTTTTTGATTGTTCTTCCCGTTGCATTGGATGATGCCAAAGTTATTGCAGAAAAAATCCGTATGGCAGTGCTATACAGCAGTAGCCAATCATTAGAAATAACAATCAGCCTTGGTGTGTCACAATTTCAGCCAGAAGACTCGGTAGCAGACACATTGAAACGGGCAGATGAAGCCTTATATCGAGCAAAACTGTTGGGTCGAAACCAAGTGGTTATCGCACCTATAGCTAACGATAAAAACGCCACCACTTCATCGTCAGAAATCGCCAAATAGTACCAATATTCTCGTAAGTTCATACTTACTCACTTTCTTACTGCATCTCGTTTCGAGCTTAAAAACAAATTCCCCTAGATATTTCTAGTAATCAACATTCTTGAACTACACTTATTTCAATTGTGTTGGGTAGAGGGAAATTATATGAAAACCAGAGCAATTATGGCTTACGTTTTCGGCGCCATATCGGTCATATCTGTCGTCACTTTTTTGTTAGGGTTTAATATTCTAAGCTCTGCGGGAAAGCTAAAACAGACTTCCGAGACGAGGTATGCTTCTTATCAAGTGGCTGACGAGCTCAGACAAAGTTCGGATGATCTAACAAGACTTGCTCGAACCTATGCACTAACGGCTAACGCCGACTATGAAAGTATGTACATGGACATACTCGCTATTCGTAATGGCGAAAAGCCTCTTCCTGAAAAATACCACCAGATATATTGGGATTTGGTCATCAATTATGGTGAAAAGCCCAAGCCTGATGGTATTACCGTATCTATACAACAGCGGATGAGAGATCTTGGGTTCTCCGATAAAGAATTTTCGCTGCTAAAAGAAGCACAAAACAACTCTGATGCCTTAGTGAATCTGGAAGTAAAAGCAATGAACGCGGTTAAGGGTATCTTCCTTGATCCAAATTCAGGTCAGTACACCGTCAAAGGTGACCCCGACACATCCATGGCGGCAGAGTTGCTTCACAGTAAGACATACCATGTAGAAAAAGCGAAAATCATGAAGCCCATCGATGGTTTCTTCTCTGAATTAGAAGCTCGTACATTGGGATATCTACAAAACGACTTTGGTGCGCTCCAAGGCGCTGTGACCATTACACTTGCGTTGATGGCAGCGATGCTCGTGGTATCCGTCATAGGCTTTATTATGGTGAATCGTGTTGTCACTAAACCGGTCACAGCGTTGAGTGAACAACTCAGTGCCATTGAGTCTAGTGGTAACTTAAGCCATAGAATTGAAAATGTGGGTTCGGGTGAAATCGGTGAAATTGCGAAGCAGATTAACAGCATGCTGGAGTCTTTGCATAAAACAAAAGAAACCTCTTCGCGTATTTCTTTGCATGTGCAAGATCTTGCATCGGAAACGCATGGAGTGGTATCTGAAAGCCGAACGAACTCCGATACTTTAACGCAAGAAACGAACTCAGTACTTGTTGCGGTAGAGGAAATGGCGACCGCTTTGACTCGAGTAACGGAAGTGACGGTGACAGCAGAAAATGAAGCTTCTCAAAACGACAAGAACGTAAGCGAAGGTCAGTCGTCGATGCAGCTCGCCGTGGACTCAATGACCACATTGCAAAGTGAATTTGGTCATACTCAGCAAGCAATGGAAGGCTTGATTTCAGAAAGTGCTCAAGTATCTGGTGTGCTAGACGTTATCAAATCCATCGCGGAACAAACCAACTTGTTGGCGCTCAATGCCGCAATTGAAGCTGCACGTGCGGGTGAACAAGGTCGAGGGTTTGCAGTAGTAGCAGACGAAGTTCGCTCGTTAGCGCAAAGAACACAAGACTCGACCAATGAAATTGAAGAGATCATTGCGAGCCTACAAGAGAAAACGAACTCGATGGGTGGCACCATTAACCAAGCGGCAACCTTAATGAGTACTGCTCACGAAAGCATTGATAAAATTGGTGAAGTCTTCGTTAAAATTAAAGACACGACAGGTACCATATTCAGTTTGAACTCAGAGATTGCACAATCAACAGACGAGCAATCAAAAGTGTCGAACATGATAAATGAAAGCCTGACGCAAATTAGCGACCTCACTAATAAGGTGGCTAACTCTATTGAGCAAGTTGAACATTCAGCTTCTAACCTCGATCAGCGAGCAAAAGAGTTGGCAAATATGTAAACACGACACTTCCAATGTTTGTATCAAAAGGGTGCCTTTTTTGAAGGCATCTTTTTATTGTCACGTAAAGGTCACACTTCAATCAATTACTTCCTTGTTTTCCTTTAAAAAAGGCTCAACTCTTTCTACGTTAAGTAGATAATTTCACTTCTGTTGCATACTCATGATCATAAAAGTGCTCTCGAATTCAATTAAAGGTCAAATCGCATTTTCAATTGTGACGATTTTTGCCTTGTTTCTAGTGTGGGTGTTTGCCAATGGATACTTCAATACACAGCAAGACATTTTGAGCACAATCCGCCACGACATCACCAAGGCACATACTTCATTGCTTCAACTGCGCCGCCATGAAAAAGATTTTCTCGCAAGGAAATCTGAACAATACACCGAGCAGTTTGAATCCGAGATCGCAGAATTATCTCAAGCGCTCAATGAAATTTATCTCCTAAGCGCCGAAGTCGATATTAATGTTCGAGATGATCTTAAAAGAACGCTCACTTCCGTAGGGCAATATAAAGACGGGTTCAACTCGCTTTCTGTTACTTATATGCATATCTACAAACCAACCTCTGGGTTGGTCGATAGATTACTGCTCAATCTTGCTCAACTCAGATTAGAGCTGGGCAAATCACCTCAAAACGTAAAACAACTTATTGCAGAAACGGAACACCTTGTACTTGAAATGGGCGCAAACCAAACCTTCCTACTGCAAGTCGAAAACAAACTCCTGAAAGGTCTTTATAAAAAGGACGTTTCCGAAAAGAAAGCGATTATCAATAGCTTAATGGCGCTAAAGAATGACTTATCACCCGACGAGGAAAATATCTATTCAATCAATTTGCTTGAACAGATATCCGAGCAAATTCATGACTTACTCTTTAGTCTTCGTGTGTTAGGTCTAGATGAAACACTTGGCCAACATGGTGAGCTTCGTAAAAATGCTCATTCCATCGAAGCCAACTTTTTCGAGTTAAGTGAACGTATTGACACAGCCATCAACACTTCAGAGGCAAGCATCGCAACCTATCGTTTCTTCTTGTTCATCGCCATGCTAGTTGTCAGCGTCATTTCGCTACTGATACTGATATTTAACGCTTCAAAGATAGAGGATATGCTCAAATACTCTGTAAAAGAGGCAAAAAAAGCCAACCGAGCCAAGAGTTCGTTTTTAGCGAATATGTCTCACGAAATTCGAACCCCATTGAATGGCATTATCGGTATGGCAGAAATCCTAAAAGGTACGCGCCTTTCCGCCATTCAAAAAGATTACCTCAAAACTATCGACTCTTCATCGCAGACTTTATTAATGCTCATCAACGACGTTTTGGATTTATCTAAAATTGAATCTGGAAAGCTTCAAATTTCGCCGCACACGTCGAATGTAAGAGAAGTCATTTACGATACCGCAGCTCTCATTGCCCCTAAATCGTATCAGTCGGGTATTCAATTAAACGTCGATGTTTCAACATCCATTCCTGAGCACGTTAGATTAGACGAACACAAACTCCGTCAGGTAATGATGAATCTCGCTTCAAACGCGATAAAATTCACCAAACAAGGCTCTGTTTCTCTCATCTTGTCCAGTCGCACAATGGATTCTGGAAGCATCACTTTACTGTTCCAAGTGATCGATACTGGTATAGGAATTGATGTTTCCCAGCAGAAAAAAATCTTTCAGGCTTTTGAACAAGAAAACTCAGATACCACTAAAGAGTTTGGGGGAACAGGTCTTGGCTTAGCCATCAGTGACAAGATTGTCGAACTGATGGGCGGTAAACTTACGCTCGTTTCCGAAAAAGGAAAAGGCAGTGAGTTTAAGTTTGAAATCACCTGCCCTATCGAGTCGGGGCATCAAGTGCCAATTAGTAACCTACCTGCTGTCTATCTCGTTAATATCGAAGAAGACACGGCTATTTGCGACGAGCTGAAACATTTTGGTATTTCATATTCAACGTACGATATGGACAATAGCGAACCAGATATACCCGAAAATAGTGTTGTACTCTGTAATCAGGCAGAAGAAGAACCAACCCATACTTTACTGTCGCAAATTCGCTTAACGCATCCAGAATTACCCGTTGTATTAGTCCGAAGTAACCATCAAAAACATTATAATTTTGAGCATTTAGTTGACGGCTATTTAACAGATCCATTGTTCGGATTGCGCCTTCTTACCGTGTTGAAAGAGAGTGTGAGCCAGCATGCTCCCGATGCGGCTTCTGCCTATGATTTTTCAATGGAAACCAATACCAATGTTTCGCCTGAAATCCTATTGGTTGAAGATAATGCAGTAAACCAAAAAGTTGCTCAGATCAATTTGGAGAGAATGGGATTAAGAGTTTTTATAGCAAACAACGGGCAAGAAGCTGTCGACGCCTACCAAGCAAACCCAAACCAATTTGCAACGGTTTTGATGGACTGCATGATGCCAGTAAAAGATGGCTTTGATGCAACAAAAGAAATTCGAATTCACGAAAGCCAAAATAGTTTAAACCCGATCCCCATCATTGCGTTAACAGCGAGCGTGTTAGAAGACGACATTCAAAAATGCTTTGATGTTGGTATGGATGATTACTTACCCAAGCCATTCACCAAAGCTGTCTTCGTCGCTAAAATGGAAAAATACGTCGAAGGCGTGAAAGAGAACGTTAGTGACTAGGCGGTTTCGCCTTCACTGTGATTCAATCGCAGGAGTTTGTGCAAAATTCAAACGACCATTATGAAGTAAGCGTTTTCAGTGATGACGGCACTATGATCTTATGCGCTGGCGTAACAAACAGCATGTACACACGACCAAGACTGTTATGAACGTGGACAACCGTTGTCGCGTGGACTTGGATTTTATCCCCCAGCTCTTCCAGATAGAAAGAGACTTTTACGTTAAGGTGTTTGTCGTTGTCTTCTAGAATCACTTCTTGTTGATTCACAGAGTGCAATGTGAAGATACCCACTCGATCACCCACACGATAGTCAGCCGCCTTTTTATCACTTTGGAGATCTCGCATCTTTCCCAAGTTTTTCAACCCGAAGACACCCACGATTCGATTTCGCAGATCCATAAGCGCGTTCACCCATTGAGGAGATTTACTCATCAACTCGATGTACACATCCATCGCGGATTGGTTGTGATTTTGAATGTAAGTTGTAAACGTATCGTGGAAATAAGCGCCAGATATAAACTGGTGGATTTGAGCATTTGATTGAAATGTCATGAACTCTTCCCTAATTCAACAAAATTAAGCAAAGAGTAACATCTGGGGTATTAACGGAGCGTAGCTAAAGGTACCTATCTCGTGCTGACGGTTTTCATAAGCAACATATAAAACGAGAAAACCCCTGACAACTTTCGTTATCAAGGGTTTTGAATAATGGCACGCCCTGAAGGATTCGAACCTTCGACCACATCCTTAGAAGGGACGTGCTCTATCCAGCTGAGCTAAGGGCGCGCTACAGGAAAAGGATTATACGAGATGATTGAACAAGGTCAACGAATTTATCTAACATTCTGATTCGAATGACCAAAAAAAAGCCGGAATGGAGAAAAACACACCGAAAGCCCCATTAGCAATCGTTTGCGCAATAGATATTGTCATCTTTTTTTGCGACAATACGCAAAAAATTAAGCCCCATAACCTCAAGGAATACCATGTCTGCTCAAAATATTGATGGCAAACTCATTTCTCAAACTGTTCGTTCAGAAGTTGCAGCACGTGTAAAAGCACGTACTGATGCAGGGCTACGCGCACCAGGCCTTGCCGTGGTTTTAGTTGGCGAAGATCCAGCATCTCAAGTTTACGTAGGCAGCAAGCGTAAGGCATGTGAAGAAGTCGGCTTTGTTTCTAAGTCTTTTGACCTTCCTGCCACAACTTCAGAAGAAGAACTATTGGCTTTGGTCGATGAATTAAACCAAGACGGTGAAATCGACGGTATTCTTGTACAGCTCCCTCTTCCAGCAGGCATCGATAGCACCAAGGTTTTAGAGCACATCACCCCCAATAAAGACGTAGATGGCTTCCACCCATATAACGTGGGTCGTTTGTCTCAGCGTATCCCTAAACTTCGCTCATGCACGCCGAAAGGCATCATTACTTTACTGGATCGCTACAATATCGAGTTACGTGGAAAGCACGCCGTTGTTGTGGGTGCATCGAACATTGTTGGTCGCCCTATGACGCTTGAGTTGTTGCTTGCAGGTTGCACCACAACGACATGTCACCGCTTCACGAAAGATTTAGAAAGTCACGTCCGCCAAGCCGACGTTGTCGTAGTGGCCGTGGGCAAGCCAAACTTTGTTCCTGGCGCTTGGATTAAGAAAGGGGCAATTGTTGTTGATGTCGGTATCAACCGCTTAGATTCAGGTAAATTGGTTGGCGATGTTGAATACGATGTGGCTAAGGAAAACGCGAGCTTTATTACACCGGTACCTGGTGGTGTTGGTCCAATGACCGTTGCAAGCCTTATCGAAAACACAATGCTGGCCTGCGAACAATACAACAGCTAACATTCAGTTTTCAGCTTTCAGCAAAGAGTTGAATCTGTAATCCATTATTCCTACTAAAAAGCGAAGCAATAATGCTTCGCTTTTTCTTAGCGGTTCAATAACTATTACTGCACAATTTTATCGGCTAGATGACTTACCGCGATACCGAAATAGTATGAGCGATTCCACTTCATCAACACCTGATAATTATTGTAAATCAGATAAGCGCGGCCATTTTCGTCATCGGGCATGATTAACCAGGCATCGATATCTTCTTTAGGCTGAGGAAGCGCTTTACCGTTAATTCGAGTCACACCCAACTTGCTCCACTCTGCCAATGTTTTTGCTTTGGCTTTCTGACGCCCCTCAAGGTTCATATCAAAACCTGCTGGTACCGAGACCTGACGTCCCCAAGTGTACTTGTCGTCCCATCCAGATTGGCTTAAATAGTTGGCTGTAGAAGCGAACACATCTGACTTAGTATTCCAGATATCTTTCTTCCCATCATTGTTGCCGTCGGCGGCATACGCAAGGAAGGAGCTAGGCATAAATTGACACTGCCCCATTGCCCCAGCCCAAGAGCCTTTCATTTTATGAGGAAGAATGTGCCCTTGATCGAGAATAGTGAGCGCTGCCATGGTTTCTTTTCGGAAAAAAGCTTCACGGCGACCATCAAAAGACAGAGTAGTGAGCGCATCAATCACGCTATAACCACCCGTGAGCTTACCGAAATTACTTTCCACACCCCAGAGTGCAACAATAAATCTAGGTTGAACTCCGTACTCATCACCTATTCGTTTCAGTTCGGTATAGTGCTTATTGTAAAGGGCTTTAGCCTGCTTTACCTTCCAGTCCGGTACTGCTCTGGGTATGTATTCATCCAAAGTCAGCCTTTTTTCCGGTTGGTTTCGGTCTGCCTTTACCGCTCTTGGTTTATAAGTGACGTTTTCAAATGCCTTATCAATAATTGACTGAGAAATCCCTTTCTCTAAGGCTTCTGCTTTCAGCCCTGTGACATATTCATCAAAGTCAGGCTGGGCAAATGC
Source organism: Vibrio sp. vnigr-6D03 (assembly GCF_002835515.1). Classification (NCBI taxonomy): domain Bacteria; kingdom Pseudomonadati; phylum Pseudomonadota; class Gammaproteobacteria; order Vibrionales; family Vibrionaceae; genus Vibrio; species Vibrio sp. vnigr-6D03. The sequence continues at coordinate 140,196 of NZ_PIZL01000020.1, read as the reverse complement.
CGCATGGCTCAAGCCCAAACCTAACAAAGCAACGAGTAGTTTTTTCAAGCCTTTCTCCCTGAGCGGCTAGCGTTATTATTTTTGCTTCGCCTTCTGCTCTTTATATTTTTCTAGTAAGTTTTCTGGTGGTGGTGGAAGCTGAAGGAAGTAACCTTCTCTTTCCATTGATTCTTTTACTTTTTCTACGTCTACTTGAGCCAATTTACGACCATCCATTTTGATGACCATAACAAAGACAGGTTTACCAAACATGTCTTTTAAAGGCTGCGGAACCTCAGAAAAATCATCTTTCTTAGGAATGTACAGGTATGCCCCTTCTTTTTTAGGGCTTTTGTAGATAGAACACAACATATGAGACCTATTCTTGCGTATTTTTCTTCGCTAAAAAGTGAAGTTTTCGTAAAGTTTAAGAGATTTTGAACGTAAAGCGTCTATTTGACAATAAGTTGCTTGATGAGGATTGTGTAGAAATATAACATGCTACCATTTTAGGGTTTGAGCCCAAGCCAAATTGTTTGAAATTTAATCATGACAACATCCACGGATTTAAAAGGTAGCAGTTTTACGTTATCTGTCCTTCACCTGTCAGGCACTGACGTGAGCGAGAGTGTACGTTTTCTACACGACAAAGTCGAACAAGCCCCTGCATTTTTCCAATATGCGCCAGTAGTGCTTAACATCGAACAAATGTCCGGTGATGTCGATTTTCAGCAGTTAAAAGCGGGGGTACTTTCAACAGGAATGATCCCTGTTGGCGTGACTGGTTGCAAAGACAAACGTGCACAATCTTCAGCAAAAGAAGCAGGGTTCGCCGTTATGTCTTCAAGTAAGACCACCTCCGCCCCTGCCCAAATGGCACCAACTAAAATCGTGCGTACTCCTATTCGCTCTGGTCAGCAAATCTATGCGAAAGATGGTGACTTGGTCATATTGAACCATGTTAGTGCCGGTGCCGAAGTAATTGCCGATGGCAGTATTCATATACATGGCACTTTGCGAGGCAGAGCCATCGCTGGAGCCAGCGGGCAAAAAGAAGCAAAGATCATTTGCCACGATTTACAGGCTGAGCTGATTTCCATTGCAGGGAATTATTGGCTCAGTGACCAAATTGACAGTACGTATTGGCAGAAAAAAATCATGCTCAGCATGCATGAAGACCAACTGACAATCGACACCCTCACGATTTAAAAAGGAAAATTTGATGGCACGCATCATTGTTGTTACATCAGGTAAAGGTGGCGTTGGTAAAACCACCTCTAGCGCAGCGATCGCCTCTGGGCTCGCTCTCAAAGGTAAAAAAACGGCCGTCATCGACTTTGATATTGGCTTACGTAACCTCGACCTGATTATGGGTTGTGAACGCCGAGTAGTTTACGATTTCGTTAATGTTATCAACGGTGAAGCCACACTTAATCAAGCTATGATTAAGGACAAGCGCACTGAAAATTTGTTCATTCTTCCTGCTTCACAAACTCGTGATAAAGACGCGCTAACAAAAGAAGGCGTACAGCGAATTTTGACTGAGTTGGATGAAATGGGCTTTGATTTCATCATTTGCGATTCACCTGCGGGCATCGAGCAAGGTGCGCTCATGGCACTATACTTTGCAGATGAAGCCATTGTTACGACGAACCCTGAAGTTTCGTCAGTGCGTGATTCTGACCGAATTCTAGGAATACTTGACTCAAAGAGCCGACGCGCAGAAGAAGGGTTAGAGCCAGTAAAACAGCACTTGCTGTTAACTCGCTACAACCCAGAACGCGTAACACTAGGCGAAATGTTGAGTGTCGAAGACGTGGAAGAAATTCTGCACATTTCTCTATTGGGTGTGATTCCAGAAAGCCAAGCGGTTCTGAATGCATCGAATAAAGGTGTGCCAGTGATTTTTGATGACGAGTCTGATGCTGGTCTCGCCTACGATGATGCAGTTGAGCGCTTACTGGGTAATGAAAGAGCGTTCCGCTTCTTAACGGAGCAAAAGAAAGGCATCTTTAAACGACTATTTGGAGGCTAATTATGTCTTTATTGGAGTTTTTCCGACCACAAAAGAAAACATCCGCCAATGTTGCTAAAGAGCGCCTGCAGATAATTGTTGCAGAGCGTCGTAAGGAAGGGTCCGATGCCCCAACCTACTTACCGCAACTGAAAGAAGATATTCTAAAAGTCATCAGTAAATATGTCGACATCGACCCTGAAATGGTCAATGTAACGCTTGAACAAAATGATGATGATTTGTCAGTGCTAGAACTCAATGTGAAGCTGCCCGACGAAGATAAGTAATAAAAAACAGCGGCTAACTCAGCCGCTGTTTTTTTACTAAAAATTCTTAGGGTCTGTTGCTAGCAATCAGCTAATCCGAAACAGGTGGTTTGAACAAGTGATCAAAGCTTTGGTTATCACTCAACCATTGCTCAAAATCTTCCACTTTCATCGGTGGGGATACATAGTACCCTTGCACCAAATCACAACCATTGTTCATGACAAACTCCAGCTCTCGGAATGTCTCAACACCTTCTGCCACTGTCGATATTTCCAATTTTTTTGCTAACGATAAGCTGGTTTCAATAATGGCTTTGCTTACTTTGCTATTTTCAGCTTCATGAACGAAAGAGCGATCCAATTTAAGTTCAGTAAACGGAACTCGCTGTAATTGCTCCATCGTGGAAAACCCAGTACCAAAATCATCAATAGACAAACCAAAGCCCTTTAATCGGAAGCGAGTCAGAATATCCAAGCTGGTTGTTGCATCTTTACTGAGTAATGATTCTGTAATTTCGATAACGATATGGTGCGCAGGAATGTCGTGCTCCATCACCAATTCTTTCACTTGTCTAGGAATCTCCAAATTCGATAGACAGTAATGAGAGAAATTTACAGACAACATCAAGTCCCAGCCATTCGCTTTCCAACGAGCTAAATCGGCGATGCCCTGTTTGAAAATCATCTCAGTTAAGTGATTTATTAAACCTAATTTCTCGGCAATTGGGATAAATACGTTTGGTGGGATGGTGCCTCTTTCAGGATGATTCCAACGAGCAAGCGCTTCCACCCCGACAACTTTTCTACTTTGAATACAAAGCTGAGGCTGATAGTGAGGAACAATATCGCCTTTCACTATGGCTTGCCTTAGCTCAGCGCCAATCGCCGTCAGATTCACTCGATATCCTTGATTGCCCCCCATCAAGCCGGAAGAACTGAACATGCGTTTCAACTCTTCAGTATTGATAGGTTTAGACAATGCCCCGAGTACAGGGATTCCTCTTTCCTGAGCGATTTTAACGGCGGTTTGCAAAATTCGGTCGTCTTCACCACTGATCAAAATCAGCGAAGCACTGTGGTGTAGTGCTTCCATATGACGGATTAACTCGACACCATCTAAAGACGGCATGTTCAAATCAGAAATAACTACATTGACTGGATTGAGCTGGCAGGCGATAGCCTCTGCTCCTTCGACAGAATTAGTGGTTAAGGTAATTTGAACAATCCCCATAGAGCTCAGTGCTCTCTCAAGCATATTCAATATAAAGGGATCATCATCAATTACCAGAACATGCAGTTGCTCAAACGATTGCTCTGTCATTTTCGGGTTACGGCCTCCGGCAAATTCCAATGATTTTGTATTGATATTTGACTTACTTTAGCATACAAAATATGTTACAAAAAGTTACATTTTATAATTGTGGTGAACGATTATGGGCTATTTCATTACCAAATGGCAGATGATCTCCGGCAAGATAACGATTGCTATGGTGGCAATTGCGGCGATAGTTGTCACTAAGGCGATCCTTAGTTTTCAGCTTTATTCTCAAGTTCAGGAAAATAATGCAACGATTAGCAGGCAGAACATTCCAGGAGAGCTCGCTTCAATTAATTTGCTAGATGTGATTGGAGATATGAATGCCGATATGCTGCACTACATTCTTGGTGATGCCGCACGTTCTGAATCGTTTGATCAAAACCGAGAACAGTTCTTTCATTATCTAGATGTGATTGAAAAGTCCGAGTCCGTCGATATTAATACAGTGCAAGAACTGAGTAGCTTATTTTTCCAATTCGAGAATCGCGTTAAGCTCGATATTTTTTCTTTTTACGACCCTAATGACGAAATTTGGGCAAGAGCTCAAGTAACATCCATGGTTGATTCAACAGGGCAATCATTACTCAACCTTTCAGAAAAAGTTCAAGTACTGGAATCGAATGCTCATGCATCTAAGCTGTCTCTTCAAAGCGATGAACTGTTTGAGCTAATTAACGATCTCAATATGCAAATGAAGGTTTATGTTTTAGGTGCTCAAGGTGTAAAAGAAGAGTTTTCATCTTCTATTCAAAGGGCTGAATTCTTACTTACTTGGCTCAAGTATATACTGAACGAACCTTCTTCTCATGAGCTCATTGAAACACTACGTGCAGAGCTACGAGTTATGCGCAATGGCGGTTTTGAAGTATTTGAACGCTACAATAATAATGATAAGCAAGGTGTCCTCAAAATTGCAGAAGAAGTAACGGGGCAAGAATACAAGCAGCTCTCCGATACTATTGGTCTATTAAGTGCTCGACTAGATAGCCAAATGACAGAAAGACTCACTGTTCTCGATGACCTAACCAACAATTACAACTATTTCTTATTTGGCTCTATCTTTGCTGTTCTAGTGTTTTGTGCCGTGGTGATCATCTACATTTATCGCTCTATTAGTGCACCGCTTCTCACCATCAACCAGCAGATGAAAAGCCTTATAAAAGGCGATACCAGTATCAAAGTGCCCTATCGCTATCGCAGTGATGAAGTTGGGGAAATGGCGCGAATGCTAGAAGCGTTCCGTCAAAACCAGATAGAAAGAAATCAATATCAGCAGGAAGTGATCATCGCGCGCGACAACGCCGAATCTGCAACGAAGGCAAAAGCCAACTTCTTGGCCACGATGAGCCACGAAATTCGTACCCCAATGAATGGCATTATAGGGATGATTGACTTGCTCAATACCACCAGAGTCAACCGCGAACAACAAAGGATGCTTAAAACCGTTCGTGAATCCTCATTTTCACTGCTGAATATCATCAACGATATTCTCGATTTTTCTAAGATCGAGGCAGGTAAACTCGATGTAGAGCAAACAACACTTCCTCTTCGAGAAACATTGGAAAACGTGGTTTCGACTCTATCTCCAAGCGCAGAAAATGCGGGTATTATTTTCCAACTTTACATTGACCCTGAGCTGCCAGAAGAGGTACTGGGTGATCCGGTTCGATTGCGTCAGATATTGTTTAACATTATTGGCAACGCTATTAAGTTCTCGTCAAAGCTTTCAAGGCGTGGAGAGGTATCGCTCGAAGTTCATGCCTACTTTATTGACGTAAACCAAATCACCATTCAATTCGATATTAAAGATAATGGAATCGGAATCCATCAAGACCAAATAAGCACACTTTTCACTCCGTTTACACAAGCTGAATCAGATACAACACGTCGCTTTGGCGGCACAGGATTGGGCTTATCGATATCGAAACATTTAACAGAGCTCATGGGGGGAGAAATCTCTGTAAACAGTACCGTTGGTATTGGGACGACGTTCAGTATTCACCTAACTTTCCCATTCTCTCAAGATCCAAGTAATCGCGTAAACCCAGTACATATCGCTGAAACTCAGGTGTACGTCGACTTATCGACTGACTGGCTAAACAGCCATCTTCCAAGCTACTTGAAAACGCTTTGTGTCCCATGGAAAAAACTGGATCGTCAGCTGTTCCCAAATCTCAAGCTCACTGATCCTCATTGCATCATCATTACGGACAGCCTTGCAGATCTCGTGGCGATGGAACCAGAAGCATTACACGATTCCATTAAGTATTTGGAATTATTGCCTCAGGCTAATATTTCTTCACAAATTAGCGAGCGAACTTTCTCTATCTCTGCACAGCCTCTCAAGCTTTCAAACCTAAGATACGGATTGCGCGTTGTGACAGGTATGGAAAGCCCATTCGATATAGCGCCGCATACCGAAGAACAATTGGAGATCAAGGAACTCAGCAGTGGGGAATCAAAAGGGCTCATTTTGGTAGCAGAAGATAACCCGGTAAACCAAGAAGTCATAAAAAAACAGCTCAAAGCATTGGGCTACGAATGCAAACTTGCAGACGAAGGCTTACAGGCACAAGCCATTTATGAACAATATGACTTTGATTTGGTGCTAACCGATTGCCACATGCCAGAATGTGACGGGTACGAGCTCACTTCTGCTATTCGCCAAAAACAAATCGAAAAAGGGCGAAGAATTCCCATCATCGCTGTAACTGCTAATGCAATGATTGGTGAAGCTAAGAAATGCTTAACCGCCGGAATGGATGATTACCTTCCAAAGCCTATTGAATTGGAAAAACTCAAACGGATGCTTCACGACTGGATGCCAAGCTCAGACACTGCCACCAGATCTGGAGTGGCGATGAACCTAGAAGTTGTTGATACCGTCTTTGGCGGTGATATGAATGCCTACAAGCAGAGCGTTAATGATTTTATGCAATTGAGCTTCCCCCAATACCAAGCTTTAGCAGACGTCGAAAGCGAAGAGTTTGAAATGAGTGTTGTAGCGAACATTGCCCACAAATTGAAATCTTCTGCATCTACAATAGGGCTAGACGAGCTGTACAAACTGACTCAAGAAATTGAAAACCATTCCAAGCTGGGTGCGAAACCTCCGTTACTCAATACGTTGGCTCAACTCAAATCATTGCTACCCAAAATTGAATCCTTGCTAAACAGCCAAAACAACGAAACGTAAAAATAGAATGGAAGACCACAGGCAAGAGAAGACAAAAGAAAAAGGCTCAGTGAATACTGAGCCTCAGTGCTTTACACCCAAGTAACCTCAAGGCGCTTAGGTATTAAAAATAGAATACTTCTAGAGCAATTTATCCAGCTGTTCACCAAATAACTCTTTGCGCCAACTTGTCATAACATCTGGCATATTGGAAGGATTACGATCCTTTTTCCATACCCAAGTGATCAGTTGATTAAGCTGTTTTTTGGAAGCAAGGAATTCCGTCGCCAATCCACTCTTCTGAGACGCTTTCTTTACTTCATCTTTAAGCTGTTTGAACAGTTGTTTGTATTCTGGTTTGTCCATCAGCCTTTCAACGACATCAGGGTACTCATCTTCAGGTACCTGCTCGCCTTTTTTTACCATCGCTATAACTGTGTTGCCATGACGTCGAATTTCGCGGTGATCAAACCCCTCTTGCTCCATACGCTTCAAGCTCTTGATGCCAAATCGCGCTGCTGCCCACAAGTTCTGCTCTCGGAAAACAAAATTTAACGCAATGTCACGCTTAAGTGCTTCCTCTAAGCGCCACTGGGCAAGGATTTTAAGAATAGCCAGTTGATTAGGACGAAGCTGCCAAGCGCCTTTGATGTCTTGATAAGCCTTTTCTGGAACGTGTGTAACCACACGCTTAGAAGCAATGAGGTCCGATTCCTGTTGAGCGGCTTCCCACCAGCCAGCCTCCCGAACTGCTGCTTCCAGTTTTTCAAACATAGGAAGAAGGTAGTGTACATCTGCTGCTGCGTATTCCAACTGCTTGCTAGTAAGCGGTCTTGCTAGCCAGTCTGTACGCGCTTCGCTCTTGTCTAGCTCCACGCCCAAGTATTCGTTTACTAACGCTGCAAAGCCAGTGGATAAGCCATGTCCAAGAAACGCAGCCATAATCTGAGTGTCCATCATTGGGACTGGTATTGCTCCAAAAACATGAGCAAATACTTCTAAATCTTCTCCACACGCATGCAGGACTTTTAATACCGAAGTGTCTTTTAAAAGCGCTTCGAATGCATCCATTTCGTCAATAACAGTAGGATCAATCAAAGACAGTGTCGTACCATCGAAGAGTTGAATTAGACCTAACTGAGGGTAGAAGGTGCGAGTTCTAACAAATTCCGTATCCAGCATAACGGTGTCAACTTCGCGGGCGGACAGGCAAACCGCTTCCAGTGCTTCTTTTGTATCTACTATCTGATAGTTCACGTAAATCTCTTAATTGTTATTCGTTTTATATTCAGGATGACACCCAAATTACCTTGTAAGCCTAGCGTCATTGCTCACGCTAACTTCAGTAAGGATGTTAAAAATTAATAAGCATAAAAAATGCCGGCAGTTGCCGACACTTTAACATTCCGAGATAAGTTATGCTGGTCTTTCAACCAGTTTTACAGCATAAAACCGCGCATTTATGCAGTCTCAGCCTTATTATTTTCTTCACGAAGCGCACGTCTTAAGATTTTGCCCACGTTCGTTTTGGGCAAATCGTCCCTGAATTCGATAATCTTAGGGATTTTATAGCCTGTAAGATGTTCGCGACAATGGCTGATCAATTCGTCTTTCGTTAAACTCGGATCTCGTTTAACAACGCAGATCTTCACCACTTCACCAGAGACTTCATGTGGTTCACCAATAGCAGCAACTTCCAGTACTTTTCCGTGTAACGAGACCACATCTTCAATCTCATTTGGATACACGTTAAAACCAGAAACCAGAATCATGTCTTTCTTGCGATCGACGATATGAAGGAAGCCTTCCTCATCAAACTTGACGATATCGCCTGTCGATAGCCAGCCTTCATGGTCGATCACTTCTTTAGTGGCTTCCGGTCGCTGCCAGTAGCCCTGCATAACTTGTGGGCCTCGAACTTGAAGCTCGCCAACCTGATCATTTGGCAATACGTTGCCTTCATCATCAATAATTCGAACATCGGTAGAAGGAACAGGTAAACCGATCGCACCGTTATATTCCGTTGAATCATGAGGGTTTGCGGCAACTAATGGTGCACATTCTGTTAAGCCGTACCCTTCCAGCAGGAATCCACCGGTAATGTCTTTCCATTTATCGGCCACGGCACGCTGAACAGCCATTCCACCACCGACGGCAATGCTCATACGGCTGAAATCCAACTCTTTAAAATCTTCATTGTTCACTAAAGCATTGAATAACGTATTCACGCCCGTAATCGCGGTAAACGGATATTTTTGAAGTTCTTTTACGAAACCGGGAATATCACGTGGGTTCGTGATCATTAGGTTTCTTCCACCCAGCTCAATGAACAGTAGGCAGTTCACGGTAAGCGCAAAGATATGGTAAAGCGGCAGTGCGGTTACAACTAACTCACGACCTTCACTTAACACAGGACCATAAGCCCCTTTCGCTTGCATGACATTTGCGAGCATATTGCGATGAGTCAGTACCGCGCCTTTTGCTACGCCTGTTGTGCCACCTGTGTATTGCAAAAAGGCAATATCATCACCAGACATAAATGGCTTCACATATTGCTCTCGGCGGCCTTTTCGAATCGCTTTACGGAATGAAATGGCATTGGGCAAATCGTACTTCGGTACCATGCCTTTCACATATTTGACCACGAAATCGACCAATGTCCCCTTCGCGCGAGGAAGCATCTGCCCAAGGCTGGTTAAAATAACGTGTTTGATTGGCGTGTTATCAACGACTTGTTCTAACGTATTCGCAAAGTTAGAGACAATCACAATGGCTTTCGCGCCAGAATCATTTAGCTGATGTTCAAGTTCACGTGGGGTATATAACGGGTTAACATTCACGGCAATTAAGCCCGCTCGTAAAATACCGAATAAGGCTATCGGGTATTGCAGCAAGTTAGGCATCATGATCGCTACACGATCGCCTTTCTTCAATTTAAGTTCATTTTGTAAATAAGCGGCGAATGCGCGACTGCGTTCCTCTAACTTTCGGAACGTCATGACTGACCCCATGTTCATGAAGGCAGGCTGGTCGGCAAACTTATGTACCGATTGCTCAAACATTTCCACTAGCGATGGGTAGTTGTCTGGGTCAATGGTTTCTGGTACATCACTTGGGTAACGTGTTAGCCAAACTTTATCCACAAATAAACTCCTCAAATTCGACTGGCTGATGGTTGTAGCCGAGTTATTACAGCACAGTCATTCGTGTTGTGACACGAAATAATCAAACACTTGTTTAAATTTTGTTAACCAAATCCATAATCAGCGCGCTGACCTTTTCTGGATGCTCTAGATGACAGTGGTGCCCTCCAGGGATAGACACCCATTTTTCAAAAGGTTGCGATCCTTTCTCGTCTTTTTCCCCCTTCTTTAGTAAATAGGGGGCTTTCAAAGACGCAAAACCACTTTCACCCAAAATGATCAAATGCGGGCATTCAATATTATTGATAATGTCGTTTCGCTGCTGCTCGCTCATTCGGTACAAAGAATCGCATTTAAGCTTTTCATCATGTCGCCAATACCATTGCCCGTTTTTTTGCTCTAAAGCTCGGTAGGTCATCGGTCTAATAAGCGCTTGCGCTACTTGAGTATTAATTGAACGAATGCGAACAGCATCTTCCGGATCGGATAAACCTTTCGGTTTCTTTTCTCGATATCTATACCGACTTAATACACCGGTACGCAACCGTTGTGTTGAATTTTCAGAAGATTCAGAAAGCGGACCGTATCCCTCAATTTCAACCAAAGCTGTCACCTTTTCAGGAAACGCGGCACTATAGCAACTTGTAATCAATGCACCAAGAGAATGCCCAATCAAAATGGTTTCTTTTGCTGAGAAATTCTGCAAAACACCATGAAGATCGTCTATATAATCGTGAAACGGATAAAAATTGTCCGCTCCTTTATCTGTAGACAATCCATGACCAGGCAAATCAATCGCCACTAAATGCAGCGTTGGATCAATCCGGTTTAGTGCTTTCATCACTCCGGTAAAGCTTTCTGAGTTATCCATCCAGCCATGAACAAAAACGACCGTCTTCGCGGCCGTTTTTGCTTCACCTAATTCTAGCGAGGCAATCGTAGAATGACTGCCTAACACATATTGATGAGATTTCATTATTTCACTTCTTGAATCACTTTAGCTCGGCTAGAGCCCATTCGGCTTGACCGACAGTTGATGCTATAACAAGGGTAAAGATAAGAATCAAAGTCGTGGACAATCACAGATTCTTCAACGCGCCACAAATGCATGCCATACGCATTCATAACAGGGAATGTATAGTCAAACTCCCCGACCTTACCTTGCTCGGTAGGCTGAGATTTTCCAACAACAGTAACCAGCCGACCTTCAGCATAAGTCACAGGGTCGATAAAGCCATCGATGTAAGCAACAAAGCGGCCATTTGCGTCAGTACTTATATCGGGTTTTCCAGTTTTGTTGATAGGAAGGTTGACTATTTCAACACGAGATTTATCGGCTAGATTGGTGACTGTGGCGATCATACCGCCTAGGCGAACATCGGCGGTGCCTTCATGAGCTGCGAAAATTGGGTAATCCGTAATAACCTCTTCAGATTGGGCGGTAAGTTGCTCGGGCAAGCTTGAGCAGGCAGAAAGTAGAAATACGGAAAGAATAAATAGACAACGGCGAACCAACATAACATGCTCCGTTAATGAGAACTGATATCAACTATATCAAACTGTTACACCCAAGTAACGTCAATTAGCTATTCGAAGATAAGAACCTACGACCAAGCAAAAGCGAGTAGTATTGAGGAAAATTAGATATAAATATCGACTCCAAGAAGCTGTGCAAGTTCCTCCTTTTTCGCTTGATTCATGACACCCATGTATTCTTCCATCGCCTTGCGAGTACGTCCTTCAGGCAAGTCATATTCTATCTGGGCGCGGTGTATCTCCGACTCATCAACATGCCTGATGGTTTGAGCAACGGCATTCGCCACCTTAGTCGGTTGGCTGACGGGTTGTTTTCCCTGTTCTTTCTTTACCTTAGACTGCTTTTGCGTCTTATTGGTATTAGGGACAACAACTGGAGGTAATCCATTAATGGAAGCCATAGATGTCCTTTTTAGGGTCCGTTGACCAGAGCCTTACAACCTTTTGGTTATGAGGCTCTCTCGTTTATTCTTTACCTGGTAGTTTCTTCCAAGTAACGTTGTCTCTTAGGTATACTGGGCTGGAATCTTCCACCGCCACTGTATTGCCTTTTGCGAATTCGAACTGTGCTAATACCACCATGTCTTGCGCGTCTGGGTAAAGCACATCGCTGCCTTCTGTATCTAGAGGCAAAGACTCTAGCCCTTCAGAATACGCACCCCAACCGGTTCCGGCTTGAGTCCAAACGTTTTCATCCCGCTGTAAGTTTTCCGCTAATACCGCTGGAGGTACGACACATTCAGGTTCTTGCTTCAACCATTCGCCGTTTTCTTGACGCACATAGCGCCCCCAGTAAACTTCGCTCATTCGGGCATCAATTGCACTGGCAACATGGTTTTTACCATACAGGCGGTAACACGCTTGCGCCATGGCTTCCATCGTGGATACACCAATCATAGGCAAATCCGCACCAAATGCTAAACCCTGTGCAATACCGATGCCAATTCGAACACCGGTGAAGCTTCCCGGTCCACGGCCAAATGCCAACGCATCCAAATCTTGCAGAGTAATATTGGCTTCTCTGAGTACTTCATCGACCATTGGTAGCACTTTCTTAGTGTGGTCTCGCGGGGCGACTTCACTTCGTGCGTACAATTTTCCATCCACAATCAATGCAACAGAACAGTTTTCTGTCGCGGTGTCTAAAGCTAGGATTTTCGCGCTCATTTACGCCTCAGTTATTCATTTATCTATTTGGGGTTTTAGTTGAAACCTATCCAACCTGAGTCAAAACACTTCTTTTCATTCAGAACATGTCTCTTGGCTCAAAAATTGGTTAACGACATCTAAATCCCGTGTTCTCGGTATTGGTGGCAAACTTTGCAAGAAGACTGCCCCATAATCACGTGTGACCAGTCGGTTGTCACAGATGATCAGTGCACCTTGGTCTTTTTTATCTCGAATCAGACGCCCGACCCCCTGTTTAAGGGTAATCACTGCATCGGGTATTTGAACCTGATTGAATGGTTCTCCCCCACTCAATCGACAATCTTCAATACGTGCTTTGAGCAAGGGATCATCAGGTGCAGTAAAAGGAAGTTTGTCAATAATAACACAGCTCAATGCGTCACCTCTAACGTCGATCCCTTCCCAAAAAGCTCCTGTTGCCACCAGCAAGGCATTGCCCAGCTCTAAATATTCAGCCAGTAATTTTTGCTTAGTTGTTTCACCTTGCATCAGTACAGGTATCGACAGCTGCTCACGAAATCGTTCTGCTAAGTCGCGCATCATACTGTGAGAGGTACAAAGAAAAAAGCATCGTCCACCGTTCTTCTCTATTACAGGTCCCAGCATTCTCGCTAAGCTTTCAGACATTCCGGGGCTGTTTGGCTCCGGAAGGTATCTGGGAACACACAGCCGCGCTTGTTGTTGATAATCGAATGGACTTGGGAGCGAGAACTGCTGTGGCGGCTCTAAACCTAAGCGATGGGTAAAGTGGCTAAAGTCATCTTGTACCGCTAATGTGGCTGAAGTGAATATCCACGCCCCCTGCTTCATCTCCACTTGTTCACGGAATTTCTCGGCGACAGACAAAGGGGTAATGTGTAATGAAAAGTGACGAGGAGTACATTCAAACCAATACGAGTAGCCAGTAATATCGACTTCGCATACCCGATCGATTCGTGCTTTGATTGCGTTCGCTCGCTCAAAAGCCGCATCCAGCAGTTCGCTTCGCCCTAACGCAACTTTTAGCACCTCAATGGCGAGTTCCAACACATCAAGCAAACGTGTGATCTCACGCTCTATTGATGGCGACTTCATCGCTTCTCGCCAGTTTCCGCGAAAACCTGGGTCCCCTAAAACAAGCCTCATTTCCATCGCAGACTGAACCAGACGATCGGCCACTTTCTGCAACTGGCGCATGTCTTTGGCTTCGGTTCGGTACCCTATCTCTATGTCTTTAGACAATTCCTGAATTTGACGGCTGGAAATAGATGAACCGAAGTATTGGCTCGCAATGTCTGGAATTTGGTGCGCTTCATCAAATACAAACACATCTGCTTCGGGAATTAACTCACCAAAACCCGTTTCTTTTATCGCGAGGTCGGCGAGAAATAAATGGTGGTTCACAACAACGACATCGGAATCCATGGCTTTCTTTCGCGCTTTAAGCACAAAACAGTCTTGATAACTTGGGCACTCTTTGCCTAAGCAATTATCGTTCGTCGATGTAATGTCGGGGATAATTGGGCTATCTTCTGCGATATCATCACATTCTCCCAAGTCACCACTTTTGGTCTCGGAAGACCAACTGCGTACTTTCACCAATTGGGTCAGAAGCGTTGAATCTGCTTCTACACTGTGGCTTTCAACCATTTGCCGACTCAATCTATCCAAACATAGGTAATTGGATCGACCTTTTAGCAATGCGACACTGCCATAATAACCAAGGGCATCGACCATTAATGGTAAGTCACGATGAAAAAGCTGTTCTTGAAGGTTTTTTGAACCCGTGCTGATGATGGTTTTCTTACCACTGAGTAGTGCAGGTACCAAATAGGCAAAGGTTTTACCCGTACCCGTTCCAGCTTCTACCACTAGCTGAGATTGGTCTTTGATCGACTTTTCGACGGCACGAGCCATATCCAGCTGGGCTTGTCGGGGCTGAAACCCTTTAATGGCTTTGCCTAACGCACCACTAGCGGAAAAGGTTTTATCGATCATAGGCTCTTAAGGTCTGTTGACCTAGGAATGAAAACAAAGAAGGAATTATACTCAAACAACCCCAAGATGCGACTCCCGAAAGAGAAGTTTTCGTCGGAGATGAGCAAGTAAAACAAAGACGCAAACTCGAAATGAAATTTGCGCCTTCAAGAAGTAACGTTACTGAGTTATTAAACTCTTATCACTTTCGCTGTAAGTATCGCTCCAACCAAGCAGGACCTTGGAAAGTGTCATCAGAAAGCAGAGCGTGTGCCGCTTCAGATGGTGTTGCTTTTTCTTCCCAGAGTTGGTTAAGAAGATCTTCATCTATATCATTATCGCCAACAAGGGTTGTCACTCGTTCTACATATAATCGACGGGCCAACAGCTCTTTATCCATAGCAAATACCTCTCTGATATGCAGGAGTAAAATTCAACGAGTTTCACAGCAGACTCCTGAACGTGCTTATTTTGTTGAAACCACCTCCATAATAGATTAATTATAGACAACATATTGAGGCTCACACCGCGAATTCTTTTTTATAAAGCCCACTCTCGTCTCAAAATGGTATACCCAAGTGGCCTCAAGATGCAGGATTCAGAGCAGCATATTCTGGTCCAATTCAAGGAAAAGAACGCAGCGTAATGACTGGTCCTTTCCAAGTTCTTTGACGATGAAGTGGTACAGAATATGGGCTCCCAAGGGCGAGTTTAATTGGCTTTCATGCTGCGTTACCGACTCTTGATTTAGACTTCAAGATCTTCAAGCCGGTGCCTTGCCTGAAAGCCAATTAATTCTCGCTGAACCAAGCATCTTGAGGTCACTTGGGTATATATTCGAAATTCAAAAAAATATTACAGGAAGTAACCCAAATAATGGAACGAAAAACGCTACTTACACACTGCAACGACGCTCCCGGACTGATATCTAAAATCACTAATATTTGCTATAAGCATCAGCTCAACATTATTCATAACAATGAATATGTTGATAATTCTAGCGGTCATTTTTTCATGCGAACGGAGCTCGAAGGTTACTTTAATGATGAAACGCTATTGCTGGATTTGGATCAGGCGCTCCCTGAAGGTGCAAAAAGAAGGCTTATCGGGCCAGATCGGAAGAAAGTGGTGATTCTGGTTACTAAAGAAGCGCACTGTATTGGTGACATTCTGATGAAAAACTACGACGGCAGCTTAAATATCGATATTGCTGCGGTTGTTGGTAACTATGACACTCTGCAGAATTTGACGGAAAAGTTCGACATTCCTTACCACCATGTTTCTCACGTCGATTTAACTCGTGAAGAACATGAGCAAAAGATGCTGGAAGTGATTGATAGCTACGAAGCCGATTACCTAATCCTTGCCAAGTATATGCGCGTTCTTACGCCAGATTTTGTTCAAAAATACCACCACAAAATCATCAATATCCACCATAGCTTTTTGCCTGCCTTTATCGGTGCAAAGCCTTATCAGCAAGCGTTTGATCGTGGTGTTAAGATCATTGGGGCTACAGCTCACTTCGTGACAAATGATTTAGATGAAGGACCAATCATCAAGCAAGATGTTATTCCTGTTGATCACAATTTCAGTGCCTCTGACATGGCACAAGCAGGTCGGGACGTCGAGAAAAACGTACTTAGCAAAGCGATCAACAAAGTGGTCAATGATCACGTGTTCGTTTATGGCAATAAGACCGTGATTTTGTAAGACGACCGAAAACTCAATTACGTAAAAGCAAACGAAATAAAAAATCAAACGGTGAGCATTCTCTCACCGTTTTTTATTGCTAACAGAATACGTTTATTTTCGACAGGCACTATACTCAAGCTACCTCAGGGTGCAGGATTCAGAGCTCTATCTTCTGTTTCAATTCAAGGAAAAGAACGCAGTGGAATGACCTTGTTCAGACGCAACAACATCTTTCAAAGAGTGAGGATGAAGCTTGATGCAAACTCCCTGATATTTGAATGCTACCGTTGGGTTTGGCAACCTTTCACCTTCTCCCTTCGGACTGGACACTTTTACTTTGATACCCAGTTCGTCGAAGTTAGCGGATTTTTCTTGGAATTTCGGAAAAGTCGAGTTTAAAAAAGCCAAATAATCATTTGCCGTTTTTGCCTCAGATGGGATCACAAACTCCACATGCTCCCATGATTCAACCGGGTAGCTTTTCCCTTCTGCTGGATATGGCAATTCTAAGCACTCTAGAGACCAACCATTTGCCATAAGTGGTTGAGTAAATTCCAATACAATAATGGGTCGACCATTAATTTGAGCACTGGAGATCTCGTCTCCCCATTCCAACCATTTTTTGTGCGCGAATGTTGCCGCCTCTACATCGTTGACTCTTAAGGCAATATGATCTGCTTGATAACCCGATAAGTCTATTCCAATGAGCTCAGAAAGGGTTTGAATTCTTGCCATAAAATCGGGCAGCTGAAGCAGCATATTTTCAGGTAGAAGATCGGAGTGTGACGTCACTTTCGACATGGTGTTCTCACTAAAAGTCTGATTTTCTCGCCATACTAGCAAGATCGAGCTGAAAAGTAGTAAAAATCGCTTTTTTCTGACTACTAGACAATGAAGAAAGTTGATATGATTAACGCCATTTTGTGAACTAGAACAAGTATCCATTCCCCCCACTTCAAATACAGCGGGAATGCATCAAAACAATTCTTAGAATTGAAGGAAGCTCGTGTGAATATCCAAGCACTTATTAACGACAAAGTATCTCAGGCTCTAGAAGCCGCTGGCGCACCCGCAGGAAGCCCTGCTGCCGTTCGTCAATCTGCAAAGGCACAGTTTGGTGACTACCAAGCAAACGGTGTTATGGGTGTAGCTAAAAAGCTAGGCACTAACCCTAGAGAATTTGCGCAAAAAGTGTTGGATGTTTTAGACCTAGACGGTATCGCAAGCAAAACCGAGATTGCAGGTCCTGGTTTCATCAACATCTTCCTAAACGAAGCGTTTTTGGCAAAGCAAGCGGATGCAGCGTTAGCTGATGAGCGATTGGGTGTAGCAAAAGACGAACAAAAAACCATCGTTACCGATTACTCTGCACCAAACGTTGCAAAAGAAATGGCGGTTCACCACATTCGTTCAACGGTAATTGGCGATGCAGTCACTCGTACACTTGAATTCCTCGGGCACAAAGTGGTTCGCGCCAATCACATCGGTGACTGGGGAACGCAATTCGGTATGCTTATCGCTAACCTGGAGCGTGTTCAAAAGGAATCGGGCGAAGTGTCGATGGAACTTTCCGATCTGGAAGCTTTCTACCGCGAATCGAAAAAGCTATACGATGAAGATGAAGCCTTCGCAGAAAAAGCACGTAACTACGTTGTTAAGCTGCAAAGTGGTAATGAGTACTGCGCAGAAATGTGGAAAAAGCTTGTCGACATCACTATGGTTCAAAACCAACGCAACTACGACCGTTTGAATGTATCGTTATCACTGAACGATGTGATGGGCGAAAGCATGTACAACAACATGTTGCCAGAAATTGTCGCTGACCTTAAAGAAAAAGGGTTGGCACAAGAAGATGATGGCGCTCAAGTTGTATTCCTAGAAGAATACAAAAATAAAGATGGCGAGCCTATGGGCGTTATCGTTCAAAAGCGCGATGGCGGCTTCCTATACACCACCACAGATATTGCCTGTGCAAAATACCGCTACGAAAAACTGGGCGCAGATCGCGTACTTTACTTTATCGATTCGCGTCAGCATCAGCACCTTATGCAAGCTTGGACGATTATTCGTAAAGCGGGTTACATCCCTGAAAACGTCTCACTAGAGCACCACGCATTCGGCATGATGCTGGGTAAAGATGGACGCCCGTTCAAAACTCGTGCTGGCGGGTCTGTGAAACTCACCGATTTACTGGACGAAGCAGAACAGCGCGCTGAAAAGCTCATCGAATCCAAAAACCCAGGGTTAGACCCAGAAGAGAAAACCAAGATCGCCAATACAGTTGCCATGGCAGCAGTGAAATACGCCGACTTGTCCAAGCACCGCACGACAGACTACGTGTTTGATTGGGACAACATGTTGGCATTTGAAGGCAACACCGCACCTTACATGCAATACGCCTACACTCGTGTCGCGTCTGTATTCGCAAAAGCAGGTGTGTCGATGGATTCGCTTCAGGGCGAAATCAAAGTGACCGAAGAAAAAGAAAAAGCATTGATTGCTAAGTTGCTTCAGTTTGAAGAAGCCGTTCAGTCTGTTGCTCGCGAAGGTCAGCCTCACATCATGTGTAGCTACTTATTTGAATTAGCGGGTCAATTCTCTAGCTTCTATGAAGCGTGCCCTATCCTTGTGGCTGAAGATGAAGCTGTGAAGCAAAGCCGCTTGAAACTGGCTGCACTAACAGCGAAAACCATCAAGCAAGGCTTATCGCTGCTGGGAATCGAAACGTTAGAGCGTATGTAAGCGAACCAGTAGCTTACGAATATAAAAAGAAAAGCCTCGCAATCGCGAGGCTTTTCAGTATCCATAAACCGAATCAAAACTGAATCAGCTTACAAAGAATTTAATATAATTCCGTTCCATCTGGACGAGTGCGGAGTAAGTTTAAAATCCACATGTATTGCTCAGGACGGTCACGCAAAAGTTCTTCTAACGCATGGTTCATCATTCTGGCATCTTGCTCTTCGTCACCCGTTGGGAAGTTTTCCAACGCTGGTAGAATGAAAAGCTCGAACTTTCCTTTTTCAGCATTGTACGCTGGAATCATCGGCACAACCTTAGCGCGGCTCAGTTTAGCCAGCTTACCAAACCCCTTCAATGTTGCTTTTTCCGTACCAAAAAAAGGAACAAAAACGGAATTGTCGGCACCGTGATCTTCATCGGGTAAGTAGTAGGCCATGTAGCCTTCTTTGATGGAACGTAAATACGGTTTTATGCCTGAATCACGAGGCACAATTCGACCTCCGTAGCGCATACGTTGTACATTCATAAGCCAGTCGCCAATCGGGTTTTTTTGCGGTCGAATCATAATCACCACATCATGCCCATAAGAAGAGAAATACATTCCAGTGTAGTCAATTGCCCAGCAATGAGGGACTAGTGCGATTATCTTTTCACCATTCTCTAATCTAGGGAAAAGATACTCTCCTCCAAACACTTCGCCACGGCTCTGATTGTATTTTTTGCTCCGCACCGTCAATTCTGCGTACCCAAGAAAAAACTGCGCTGCGACTTCATACATTTTCTCAAGCAATTGCTGTCTTTCATCTGCTGATTTTTCAGGGTAGCAGAGCTCTATATTTTTCTTAGCTCGGCGCAGTGCACCTGAATTGCGTTTTGAAAAGAAACGAGACAACCAAGCCGCAAATTTATCGCGTGGGCGATGTGGTACAAAAGCGAGCAATAAAGCAAATCCAATACCTATCCACGTTGGCCAGTATTTCGGATGCAAAAACGACCATTGAAACTTAGGATCATATAACTGTTTTTCGATGTTATTGCTCATTCGACCATTAAATCTATCTTAGGATTAGGCGCGATATGATATAACAAAGGCAATTCAAAACAAACGACAGATAACTATGGCTTTTTCACTGCATCCTCAACTAGACAAAGACACCAGTTACCTTGGCGACTTTCCATTATGTCGCGTCCTTTTACATAAAGATGCCACGGTGCCTTGGGTCATTCTTGTTCCTAGATTCGATAATTTAACCGAGTTGCATCATTTACCTATGCCTAAGCAGCAGCAATACCTTGTTGAATCTCAATTGGTTTGCGAGGCGATTGAAGCGCTATTCACCCCAGATAAACTCAATACCGGTGCGCTTGGAAATATGGTGCCACAATTGCATCTTCACCACATTGCTCGATACAAACATGATGCTGTTTGGCCAAAACCAGTATGGGGGAATACTTCTGGTGAGTTTAGAGATGAGAAATCGCAGCTAGACATGGTTAGCCTGATACAAAACTATCTTTCAAAGTCAGACATTTTTTCTACCGCTTCAGAATAAACACTACGTTAAAATAAACATCGTGCCTGATTAAAAAACGTAATAAAAGAAAAGGAGCATACCGAAAAAACCTTGGTTATTGGTATTGCCCCTTTCTTTTAGCAAACAATAAAATTGTTAATGTTAATGCCTGTTATCCGATAATTACGTTCATGGCAATTTGTTCCGGTCGAGAGATCCAACAATAACTAGCGGTGTGATCACCTTTCGCAGATATCTTCGTTACTTTGCCTTTTTTCATCCAAAACGTCAGCATGGCATCAACACCGTCTTCACTCATGTGAAAATGCCGAGCGAGTTTCGACTGACTTACCGTGCCATTTTGGGACATGTATTCACTTATCTCCGTCAAAATCATACGCTCACCATCTCTGTATTCGTGTGCTGTTCATCCCCTGCACGCTTTAAAAGTAGGTAAGTGAATACGAATATTGAAATGACCAATGCAATCCAAAGCGTACTGCTCGCCGGGTGATCGGAAAAATGCGTGATCTGATAAAATAGCGTTGCTCCTCCGTAGGCAAGCAACATGGTCCACGCAGCAATAAAGCGCGCAAAATTATGACCAAATTCTCGAACATAAGCACCCATTGCCGCCACGCAAGGGGTATACAGCAAAATGAAAATCAAATAGGCGAAAGCCGCATTTCCAGTAACGAAATACTCTTTTAGGTTACCGAATATGGAGCTGTCCACTTCTTGCTCTTCGGCAACGGCTTGTGCATCGGTAAGATCGCCGACCTCAATACCCAGCGGATCGCTAAAGCTAAGACCTAACAAGTTTTCTGGGATCGTCATTACCGCCTCGTTCAAACTCGCCCATAGATCAAACTCGCTTGGTTCTTCTTCCGATGGTGACGAATACAGGTTGTTTAATGTCCCGACTACCGCCTCTTTAGCGAATATTCCTGTGATGATCCCAACAGTAGCTGGCCAATTTTCTTCACTTACACCAATAGGCTTAAAAATAGGCGTAACGATTTGAGCAGCACTCGACAATACCGATTGTTCACTGTCTTCATTTCCAAATGTGCCATCTGTTCCTAGTGAGTTGAAAAAACTCAAAATGGTGACGACGATGACAATCGTCTTGCCCGCGCCCAAAACAAAACGTTTCAGCTTTTGCCATGTTTTCAAAACGACATTCTGCAAGGTAGGAAATTCATAACTCGGCATTTCCATAACAAAATGCTCACTTGAGCCAGAATATAGTGTGCGCTTTAGGATAAGACCGGTTCCTACAGCGGCAAGTATTCCCAGTAAATACAATGCAAATACAATGTTTTGACCAGACTCTGGGAAAAATGCTGCTGCGAACAAGGCGTAAACAGGTAACCTTGCGCCACAAGACATAAATGGCGCCATCGCTGCGGCAAGTTTTCTCTCCCTTTCTTGGTCGAGCGTTCTTGTTGCCATAACAGATGGGACGTTACACCCAAAACCTAGGACTAAAGGAACAAATGCTTTCCCTGGTAAGCCAATTTTCTGCATGACTTTATCAAGTACAAATGCTGCTCTCGCCATATAACCAGAGCTTTCAAGTAAAGATAGGAAAAGATAAAGGCAAGCGATTACGGGAATAAAGGTCGCAACCGTTTGAATGCCTCCACCAACGCCATCCGCCAATAACGTCACTAACCAAACAGGAAGATGTTCATCCAGTAGATAATGGCCGCCGTCAACCAAAACAGTACCAACACCGATATCAAAAAAATCGATAAATGCACTGCCGATATTGATGGAGAACATAAACATTAAATACATGATGAGGAAAAAGAATGGAATACCAATCCAACGATTGAGCACGAGGTTATCTATAGTTTCGGTCGTGCTATGGCTTACCTTTCCAGACTCTTTCCTAACACGTTTGCAAATGTCATGTAAAAACGAGTATTTAACATTAGCCACTTGTAAGTCGATGTCACAATTTATGGCGTCCACTGAGTGCGTTAATTTCTGACGTTGCTCTTCAGTGAGGCTATTTACGATCAGAGGGTCATTGCCCAATGCGCGAATGGCTTTGGCTCGTGCTCCACGCTCCGATGACCATAGAGGAAGTAAAACGGCGATTTCTTGCTCAACATCCTGACTGTATTCTAAAGAAAAGTGCTCTTCTGGAATCCCTTTCACTAAGGTTTTGTGTAAATCTTCTTTGAAGCTTTGAACTTGTTGTCGGTTGTTAGACGAAAGCGCATAAACAGGGCACCCAAGTCCCTCTTCCAGCCCCTTTATATCTAATGTTTGTCGCTTGCGAGTAAGTGCATCCATTTTATTGACCACCACGATCATGGGTCTCCCCAGCTCTCGCAGTTGCAATGTCATGTACAAGCTTCTTTCGAGGCAGGTTGCGTCGACAACATTAATGATAAGATCCGTAGGATGCGTCAAAGCCGCTCTAGAAGCTATCGATTCGTCTATGCTGTTTGCGTCATGAGCGCTATCTAGCGCATAGATTCCTGGCAGATCGGTCAGCGAAAAGTCGTCGCCAGAATGCGTAAAATGCCCAGTCTTTTTCTCAACCGTAACACCCGCCCAGTTGCCTACCTGCTGTTTCGCTCCAGTAAGGGCATTGAATAAGGTGGTTTTTCCGCAATTGGGGTTACCAACGGTTAGGATGTTATATTGCATTAGATGGACTCCACTTCAATTTGACGTGCGAGACTATCTCTAATAGCAATAACAACCCCTCTAACTTCTACCTGAAGTGGGTCCCCCATCGGAGCTTTTCTAACCAGTTTTATATGGGTTTCGGGCAACATCCCCATAACCATCAATTTTTTATTGAGTTCTTGGCTCAATTCGCCCAGACCTGCAATCGTCGCAGTGCCGCCAATATTCATATCGGAAAGCTTCATCAGTGTAACCTCGACATCATTCTGAATGAGAAACATTATTATTTTTATAAGTAACTATAATTGAGCGATGTAACAAAGTGTTGCGCTCAATCAATGTTACCGTTTTTACTGTTCCCACCCATAAAACAACGTCAAAAACGTCACTTTACACTCCGTCAATATCGTTAAAAAAACCAAAACTTTGATTAATAGTTAAGCACCCCAACAACCTATATGAATATTTCACTACTGAGACTAAAAATAAATATCCTTAATTTACAGCCACTTAAAAAAGAACTAGATAGGTTGTCGGATTTCTTATGTAAATGTGTCGTTAATTCAATAAAGAAATTAAGTGGAGCGAGGCTATAGTTACTCCATCGAAAGGCACTGCCTTAGATAAGAATTCCAGAGGTGATATAGCTTAGCTATATCACTCCGGCAGCAAGCGAAGGTGTCATTGACACCCGTGGTATAGTCCCCCCGGCTATACCACGATATTTTTTTTCTTCCTTTTTCAATTCCCCTAAAAACATCAGCAATCAAATTACTGCATTCTCGCGACTTTACTTTTGCTTTACCTATAGTAGCTATTCTTTATCTCATTTATATTTCAGTTAGTTATACCCGAATAACCTCAAAGTGCTTGGTTCAGCGACTTCTCTACCAAAGAATAGGGATTGGGCTAGACATAGGTAACAGAGCTCCCCCCTTTGAAGCCAATACAACGCTTGCAAAGCATGATGAGCGTATATACCCAAATGACCTCAAGATGCAGGATTCAGAGCTTCATATACTGTTTCAGTTCAAGGAAAAGAATGCAGTGGAATGACGAGTCCTTTCCAAATTCTTTGACAAAGAAATGAGACAGTATATGAGCTCCCAAGGGCGAGTTTAACTGGCTTTCATCCTGCGTTACCGATTTTTGATTTAGAACGACTAGATCTTCATATCGGTATCTTGCCTGAAAACCAGTTAATTCTCGCTGAATAAGCATCTTGAGGTTACTTGGGTATAGATGCCCCTTTTATTCAGCAAACACAGAAGCCCTTTGTAACGTTAAGTGAGAGTAGATAAACGCGAGAATAGAAATGGACGTAATTTGAGGGCAAAAAATAATGCCCTAATAGGTAGCTTTAGTATTGGGGACTAAATGATTAGAAAACCCAACTTTAAGAGCCGGGGAAATGCACCATCAAACACCTTGATTAGCTTCAATAAATTTAGAGGGGGAGATACCGTAATGGTGTTTGAATCGCTGGCTGAAATAGGAAGGGTCATTAAAGCCTGTCTCATGAGCAACATCCGACACTTTTTCGCCACCGATTAGCCGCTGACAGGCTTTCTCTAATCGAATTTCGTTAAGATACTCTTTAAATGTCTTTCCTGTTTGAGATTTAAACTTACGCTGCAAACTTCGCTCCGATGTATAAATCATTTTCGCCATCGGTGCTGTACCAAAGTCAGGATCGTGATAGTGAGTATCCACTATCTCAAAGACTCTTGATAGCCATTGCTCTTCTTCAGTAAGCGGAACTTGTTCTTCCGAGACAACTATTTCTTCTTTGGTTGATGCATTTAATCTTCTTCCAATGGGTATGTCGAGCTCTTCCACTGGTGCATTCGACCAAAAGGCGTCAATGATGTTAGCGTTGTTGTCTTTCTTCCTAAAGAAACACTCACCGCCACCATATTCAACGTATCGACGTAAGCCCTGTAAGCTTGTGTCGGTTAACGCACTCCACTCTTCACCACTGTACTTGTGATTAAAGGAGTTATAACCCAACACTTCCTGCTGAGAAATTGGATTACCCGTATCTTGAATCCTAAACCCACATTGCTCATCTTGGCTTACCACCACCAATTCAATTTGATCGCCTCGCCTACTTCTTCTCGAAACGTTAGCCAACATTCCGTGGAGTACATAGTCTAAATTAAATTGCTCCACATAAACTGAAATGGCAGCTGGAGAATGATACACGTTGAGTTGAACACCTTGTTTCGCCAATTCTTGCTCCCAATGCGCAACCACCGCATCACACACTGAATTGAGGTCATGGCTTGCTTTGGTCTCTCCCTGAGATTTAACACTGAGATCAACGATCTGTTGCAAAAGGTAAAACGCTTTCTTGAATTGACCCGGTTCAGCCCCAGATTGGCATATATCTTCAAAAACACCTTTCGTCTTACCGGCAAGGCTATCAATGTAAGTTTGGCGAATATTAATTTGCCTTTTCAAAAGCTTATTACTATTTACCAACATATCACTTTGGTGTTTTAACTGACTTGTTCTCAGTTCAACCTTATCTCTCAGCGCTTTGTTAATTCGACGTATTTGACGTGAGCGCCACAATACAATTAACCCTGCAAATACAATCAGACATAAAATGACGTAGGCTATAAACCAACCTGACATGTACCAAGGCGTTGCAACAACAAAAGAAAAGCTGGAGCCTTCAACTTCAAGCTCGGATTGTGAAGATGTGCGAACTTCGAGCTCGTATTCACCTGGTAATAGATAATCAAAGGTTAATTGCGAACCTTGAAGAGATATCCAGTTTTCGTTTCGGCTTCCTAAAAGCCGATATTCCAAGCTCCAAACGTCAAAATCCGGTAATACACCTACAACGAATGAAAGGTTTTTCCCATGTGGTACTTGGTATTGCTTGCTGCTGTCGGGCGCAAATTCAAAAGGCTTTCTGTCCAAAAGGACCTGACCAAATTTAACTCGACTCAGAGGCAATTGTGTCGCTTTTAGCGCCTTCTCTGAAGTCATTATAATCCCGAGTTTGGAACCAAATATTAAGTTGTCACCATTGGGAGCAACCGAACATACGTCTGGCAAAAATTCATTATTTATCAATCCAAAAGGGGCACCATAATGATGAAGAAGTTGCCCTTCATTGGAATAAAAACTGAGCCCCTTGGATGTAGACAACCACATACCATTCGCCGTGGAAACACTGCATAGCGGTTTAATATCCGCTTCAAACAATGGCACAATTCGCTGAACAAGAGTCTCAGGGTTATAAAGGCTTAAACCTCTGCTGCTAATTCGCCATGTTTTACCGCCAACAGTTTCAGACATATCGAGCGTTCTCGCCAGCAGTGTTTCACCACTGCGTTCAAACTGTAAGCGCCCATTGGCGTAATAATAGAGGCCATGGTCTGTCCCTATCCAAACGGTTCCAGTAGAAGACGTATAAAGGTGAGTAATTTGTGTTGGGAAGTATTGTTTCGCCACCCAATCAAATCCAAAATTCTCCGTTACTTTACTGTCGGGTTGATAACGAATCAGGCCTTCTTCCGTCGCCACCCAAAGCATCCCGCTTTTATCAATAGTGACTCGATTAATCACTCTTTGATTTAGTTGGCTAGGTAGCATCTCGTTTTCAAGTGCAAGCGTCTCTAGATTGAACTTTCTTAACCCATCAGACATTGCCAACCACAAGAATTTTCCCTGTTGAACCAAATCATTCACACACCCCTCAAGCAACCGCTTGGGGTAATGCATATTCTTCGGGTTTAGAAGATAAAATCCTTGATCGGTTCCGATCCAATGCGCTCCGTCTGAAGATGTGAATACTTGCTTGATGTTGCCCAATCCTAAGTGCTGGGAAGACGTACCAAAACGCACACGTTCAAACAAACGGCTGTAAAGAGAGTAATAATTAATCCCTTTGTTCGTCGCAACCCAAACGCCACCTTGCCCGTCATTGTATAAGTCGTATACATGATCACCGGGCAGAGCATAATCATCTTGATAGTTGGATGAAATATGGTCGGTTTCACCAGTAAGGAAGTGGTAGATGTATATCCCATTTTCGGTGCCTAACCAGTAAGACGTATCCGTTTCTTCAATCGCCAATACATGAGAACTTCCAATCACTTTAAAAGTTCTCGATTCATTATCAATGGTAATGATTCGAGCACCTTGAAGAGAGCCAACGATGAGCTCTCTGCGTTTTTGAGAAAAGTGGAGAGACTCAATATGGTGCTTTCCAGACGCGCGGATATGATAGAACTTCTTACCTTGATTGAAATAAACGCCAGAGGTCGTTCCCAAAATCCATCGGTCAGACACATATTTTGCATCATTGACTATCACTCGCTTCTGACTGTTACTTTGGTAAACAAATGAAAGGGGATACTCAATAACCGAGTTGTCATCCAAATCTAATGTGTAGAAGTTTTCAGCGGTTGCAGCCCATACAAATTTATTACTCACGCCAAGCTTCAGTATTCGGCGATTGGCGGGAAGAGATGTAATGAGCTCTTGTGGAAAGTTAGGTTTAAACCGGAATATTTTGTTGTTTTCTGAGAACCAGAAATACTGTCGACTGTAAGCGACCTGAGAGAGCTTACGCTCAAAAACACTGCCAGATCGGGGAAGAATATGCTGACCGTCGAAAAACCTCAGCTGCCCATGAATATCATGAATCCAAAGTCCACCATCTGGACCCGATATCAGATTTTTTGCGGTAAGAGACTGCCCTTGCATCTGAAATGGCAAGGGATAGAAAATGGAATTGCTCTCGTGAGCTCGTGAGCTTTGACTAGCGACGAGCAATATTAATATGAGTACGGATCGCGTAATCAAATCCTTCCCTTTATCTAAGCCGGAAAACCGCCATCACCAATTTAAGATACTGGTAATTTTTAGTAACTTGATACGTTATACGAATTATGATGAATAAAAAAGGTGCAGCTCGCTACACCTTTCATTTATCTAGATCTGATCACGTAAAATTTGTATGACACTACCAGCATTTTCTTTAAATTCCGGCAACTTAGACTTGGGTACATCTGATGCTTTAGGTAGTTGCACCTTCATTGCATCCACTGGGCGTGAATTTTTGATCAACTCATAATGGAGATGAGGACCTGTAGAACGCCCTGTGTTTCCACTTAAAGCGATTTTTTGACCACGAGTGACCGTATCCCCCACTTTTACCAAAATTCGGTGTAAGTGCAGATACCTAGTTACGTACTCTCGACCATGTTTAATAACCACATAATTGCCCGCCAAAGGATGGCGACGGGCTTTCACCACTTTGCCATCGCCCGTCGAGTAAATAGGTGTACCCGTTGGTGTGGCAAAATCGGTTCCATTATGGGGAGAAACACGCCCCGTAACTGGGTGCTTTCTATGAGGATTGAAACGAGAACTGACTCGATATCGTTTATTGGTTGGCAAGCGATCAAATGCCTGCTCTAAGCTTTGACCAGACTTGTCGTAAAAGCGATTATCATCAAATTTAACAGCGGTGTATTCCTTTCCGCTATTTACGTACAGCAAAGCTTTGACATCACCTCTGCCTACCGCTTTGCCATCAATAAATTCTTGCTCGATCTGAACAGCAAATTTGTCACCTTTACGCGCCAAGCGCCCGAAATCAAACTTCCACTGCATCGATTTAACAATGGTCGTGATTTGCCCCGGTGACAACCCGGCATTCAATGCCGACTGATAAAAGCTTCCAGATATTCTCCCTGTCACCAAAACAGGTTTCAATTCTCCGGAGTTTTCCAATCTTTGATATTGATACCCTGATTCGCCAAGCGTATAAAGATCATACTCTTTGGCATTGCGATCAATGCGTAGCTCATCTAACCGACCATCTGTATCTAACGTCCATGTTAACGTCATTCCGGGGCGAAGCCGTTCAGCGGCCTTATTTGTATTAATCAGCGAGTACATGTCATTTAATTTCAGACCATACTGCTCGAAGACCGTGCTAAGCAACTCCCCTTTCGCAACGACATGAGAATGGCTAGGCTCTACTGCATTCGCCAACTCTTCTTCAAGTTCGTCTTTAGGGGCAGAAAACTCTGGGGCATTAGAATCAATTTGAGCACCTAGTGGTTCGCTGTTTTGATCTGAAAGCGCTATGGTTTGTTCACTTTCAAGATCAATTTCCACTCGTTCAGGAGGCGTTACGGTAGGTTGCGATGAAATTGAAACGGGGTTTGGACGCCAAAATGATACACCGATGGTTAATATCGTTAGGCTTAGAATAGTAAGTTTGTGTTTTTTAGGTAATCGCTGCCATTGTTTGGCAGCGACATTTATATTTTTCATTCAGATAAACAGCTAGCGAATTGGGAGCCTAATGACTTCAAAAAGTCGAAATACGCCCCAGACTGCACTTTGATATTCACCGCTAGTGGATCAAGTTCGCCTTTATTCACACCTGTTCCACGCGTTACGGAGGTCACTACAGCTGGGGTAAATTGAGGCTCAGAGAATACGCAATATGCATCTTTAGATTCAAGCTTTTTACGTATTTTGTTTAAGGTTTTTGCTCCAGGCTTTCGCTCAGGGCTAACCGTAAAATGACCTAAGTTATTTAATTTAAAATGATTTTCGAAATAGCCGTATGCATCATGAAAAACAAAATATCCATTATCGCGAACAAGAGATAATTTAGCTTCCAACTCTGCGTTTGTTTTGTTTAAGTTAACTTCAAACGCAACCAAATTATCTTGATAGCGTTTTGCATTGCTTGGATCAATCTCAGATAACTTGTTTGCAATGGCAGTAGCGGCTTGAAGAGCTTGATCAGGACCTAACCAAAAATGCGTATCATAGGCACCATGGTTATGCCCTTCGTGTCCGTCATGATGATCGTGACCTTCATGGTGGTCGTGTCCCTTATGGTCATCGTGATCATGATGCTTTTCTTCATTGTGATGCGCTTTATCTTTATCGCATCCACAATCACCATATTTGCGCAACTTAACTTCAGGTTGTTGTTGAAGGGCGAAAGCACCAGAATGGCTTTCCATAACACCAGTAAGGAAAGTTTCCATATCTTCCCCGATCCAAACCACTAGATCTGCTTTTCTGATCTTTTTAATGTCAGATGGCTTCAAAGCGTAGTCATGAGGAGAAGTATTTGTAGACAGCAGAACGTCTGATGTGGATACTCCTTCGGTAATTTCATTGGTAATGAGTTGAACGGGTTTTATGGAACTTAAAACGTTAGCTGCGCTGGCGATAGAAGGCATCAACCCTAACAACAAAAATACATGACCAAAACGTGGCATTTTATCCTCTGAGTATTCAGTACTTGGCGTAAATGGGGGTAAATGTTACTTTATAACACATCAGTAATGCAATAGCGGTTTATAATGACTCTCCTCGCTTCACTCAAATCTATACGGGTACAATTTGGTGATAAACCCGTTCTCGACAACATCAATCTAGACCTACACAAAGGTCAAATTACGACATTAATTGGTCCTAATGGAGCGGGGAAATCAACGTTAGTAAAAGTACTGCTTGGACTCAACAAGCGCTTTGATGGCACATTATCATTTATAGGCAAACCCAAAATAGGGTACGTTCCGCAAAAACTCAGGTTAAATGACACCCTTCCTCTTAGCGTTGAACGATTTCTAAAGCTTGCTGGGAAATACAGCAAACAAGAGCGGCTAGAAGCCTTAAAACTGGTTGGTGCTTCCCATTTGTTGAACAACAATATGCATCGGTTATCGGGGGGTGAAAATCAGCGCGTTTTGTTAGCAAGAGCATTGCTTCAAAGACCCGAGCTGCTTGTTTTGGATGAACCAGCACAAGGTGTTGATGTGCAAGGTCAAATAGACCTTTATAACTTAATCGACCATTTGAGACACCGATTTAACTGCGCTGTATTAATGGTGTCGCATGACCTACACCTTGTCATGGCCAAGACAGATCATGTGGTTTGCTTACATCACCACGTATGCTGCTCAGGTACACCAGCTGCCGTTAGCGAACACCCATCTTACATTGCGCTGTTTGGTCACCGTAGCCGAGAGTCATTGGCTTTTTATCAACACGACCATCATCACCATCATGACCTTTCCGGCGATCCCGTCGCCGGAGACGCTGATGCATGTCAACATATTCAACACGGTCACAAACATGATTGAGTTTCTTCTCCCCTCTATTCTCGCTGGTATTGCTATCGCGCTGATTGCAGGTCCATTGGGGTCTTTTGTCGTCTGGCGTAAGATGGCGTACTTCGGCGATACCCTAGCACACGCTTCATTACTGGGTCTGTCTTTGGGCTTTTTGTTGGATATCAATATCTATCTGGCATTGGTTATATGCTGTATTGCGCTTGCAGCCATTTTAGTCACGCTTCAAAAACAAGATATTGTCGCGACTGATACGTTACTCGGTATTTTGGCGCATAGCTCGCTTTCACTGGGATTGGTGGCAATCAGCTTTTTCGATAACGTACGTGTTGATCTAATGGGGTATTTGTTCGGCGACCTACTTGCGGTTTCTCCACAAGATTTAACCTTCATATTTGCTGGTGGAGCTTTCATTATCGCAGCGCTAATGTATTTTTGGCACCCTCTACTATCAAGCAGCGTCAATGAAGAACTCGCGAGTATAGAAGGGATTAATACTGACTTTATGCGCCTTGTCTTGATGTTGCTGGTTGGTGTTGTCATTGCGGTAGGAATGAAGTTCGTTGGGGCACTTTTGATCACCTCACTTATGATTATCCCTGCTGCCGCTGCACGCAGATTTTCGCGTACACCAGAACAAATGGCGATTCTATCTTCGGTATTTGGCGTTGCGGCAGTATTGTCTGGTCTATCATTTTCATGGAATTTGGATACGCCAGCCGGACCTTCCGTAGTGATTAGTGCAGCCATTATTTTTATATTGGCTCAATTCAAGAAAGTAACGCACTAAGCGATTGTTACAAAGAAGCTTCAATCACGATTCAAGATCAAAACAGGGAAGCCTCGCTTCCCTGTTTTAGTTTCCTAATCTAGCTATAAGAACAATTACTTCCAACGATTGTAATGCCATATCCATTGCGTTGGGTTCTTTCGAATGACTTGCTCTAGGTATTCCATTGTCGTTTTGGCTTCCGCCTCCATTCTCGCTTTCCCAAATAAATCCTCTCTCTGAGGCAATTTATCAAAAAACAACGACTGCTTTTGCTTACCAGACAAAGTGTGATGAAGGTAGGCTGAACAACCCAGCTTTTGCGCAATAAAGAATGGAGTGGTTGGAACCTGAGTATCAAAACCGAAAAACTGCGTGTTAACGCCATCGGCACGCAGATCCATGTGAAACACAACCCAACGCCCTTCTGAAATGGCTTTGACTAACCCGAGGATGCTGTTACTACCTCGTTCGACAAAAGGAATCTCTAATTCTTCTGCTGCCGTCTCGATGATCGTATTTTCAGTTTCTCTTTTTCCATCTTTACCAGCACCAAAAATCGTTTCGGTTGGTACACCTTTCTTATTCAGATACCAAGTTACCGCATCATAAATTCCGGTATGTGGGCATAGGATGACGCCGCCCTTACCCTGCTTTGCTTCTTCGACAATGCTTTTAAGTCCATCATCAGATTCGAAAATGTGAGCATTGAGATGACAAACTCCCATCAAGTTCATCAATGTTTGTTTCGCGGAGGCTTTTGATATCTGCTTTCGCCAATTGACGTCACTTTGCGGAAATACTCGACGCAGCCCTTTATCTGCGGTTTTAAATCGACCTGCATGCAAAACCGGAGCGAGTAGACTTGCCATTGTCTTTTTGAAGAAGAAAGGGGTTCGGATAAAAGCACGAGTTCGGCGAGCAACTTTCTCGTGTTTTACTTTATCTTTTGCAACATTGTCGCTTGCTGCATTTATTCCCTTATTCTTTTTAGTATTATCAAAAGTCTTAACTGTCATGCAGATTAAACCAATCCAATACCTGACGAATCGTTGCGCTAAGATCAAAGTCCACAGACATAAGATCCATTGACAGCCCAAACTCACTTTCAACGTTGGTTATCAGATCTATAAAAGAAAACGAATCAACGTAATCGAAGAATGAATCATGTTCAGCAACAAGAGTGCCCGGAGCCACTAACTTAGAAATATAGGCATTAATAAAGTTCTCTATTTGCATGCGCTTAGTCCCTCTAGTTGTTCATAAAGTGCGTTTATATCAGTCTTGCCATTAATGTTTCTTGGCATGTTTTTCAACGCAAAGATTTGCTTTGGCGAAATAGCCCTTGGCAGGTAGTTGGAAAACTGTTTTATGATCTCAGGTTCATCCAATTCACAATCCGATTGGAAAAACACGACGACACCATTGGCATATCCGGCTCGGCTTAACGGCCAAGGCACCGCTGCAACAGTTGATAGATGGCTTATCTTTCGAGCTACGGTTTCAATTTCTCCAAGCTCGACCCGATGCCCAGCAATTTTTACTTGATGATCGTTACGACCAAGGTGGTGTAATACCCCTTCACGCCATTCCACTAGATCGCCTGTTTTATACCAAAGCGTACCTTCGTTATCGTGGAAGTAAGCTCGCTGAGTATTTTCTTCATCGTTCCAATACTTTCCAGCAAGCTGTACCCCTTTGATATAAAGCTCGCCTTTTAATTCTTCGTGAAACTGGTCAATTAACTGCGGCTGGTCATCTGAATCAATGATGGCTAATGAGTTCTTTCTAAAAGGGAGTCCTACGGGCACGGAAGTCCTATGCCTATCAACTTCAGCTTGATAAGTGTGCGCTGTCACCGTCACAGTGCACTCTGTGGGTCCATAAATATTCACCACTTTTTGCCCCGTGGCTTGCTGCCATTTATCGGCAAGATCTGTCGCTAATGCTTGACCACAAAAAATGCTCAGTTTCAAAGAAGGCAAAGAATCAGGCGCTAATTCATCACGTTGAAGCGACAAATCAATCACAGAAGGAACTGATAACCAGGCTGTAAGTTGATAGTGACGAATAAATTGAATCGGATTGGTTTTAAGAATTTCAGGGATACAATACAAACACGCGCCGTGCATCCAGGCAGAAAACATATCGTGCACTGAAAGGTCAAAACTGAGATCCGAAAACTGGGCTACTCTGTCGGACTTTGACAATGGAAACGCGGTTTGAATGTTTTCCAAATAACTGGAAAGATTTTGATAAGAGATAGGGATGCGTTTGGGCTTCCCCGTTGACCCTGACGTATGCATGATATAAGCAAGCTTGCTCCCGCTAGTCTCACTTAATGCGGTTTCCTTCTCTTTAGTACCATCAACCAAAATAAATTGGTGGTCGGGAAAGTCATTTTTCCACTTCTCGACTTCAACACCTTTCTCGAAAATGATCGTCCAACGGGTAGAGGTGCAATCGAGCATTTCTCTCAGTATTTTCTGATGTCCAACATCGCACGCTATCACTTGCGTTTCGGTGTCCGACATTATCTCAGTCAATTGCGCTGGAGATTTTTTATTGTTCATCGGAATCCAAGTAAGACCCGAAAAATAGCACCCTATAACACTTGCATAGGCAAACAGGCTACGGTGAGCAAGAACCGCCACTTTTTCAGAGGTGTAGTGACGGCAGCTTTCACTCACTGAGTGGGCTTTTTCTACCAGCTCTCGGTAAGTGTAATATTGATTAGCAACCCAAAGAGCAGGCGCATCTGCCGACTCTAGCATCGCTTGGAAAATGTGCTTTCTCATTATGAAGTTCTTCTATTTATGCCGAGTATTTAGGGGCTTCTGACCATCAGTAGTTAAATGGACAAAATGATTAAGGTCAGCGTGTTCTGCACTTTCTGATGCAATCCGTTCTTGCTCGTACAAAATAGCGTCTAAATGTTCAATGCAGGTTAGAGGGTTTGCCAACACCACTCGAAATACCGTACCTTCCAACGTTTTTCCTTGATTAACGTGAAGTTTGGTTCGAGAGACAAAGCCTTTACCAGTATCCCTTTGGGTTTCTTGAATGTGCTGATTCAAACGATCGAGCAATTGGTAAGCCACGCCCCTTTCACTCACTTCAAGCTGCTCAATAAGGGCTAAAAGACTTTTGGGTGCATACCGGTAAGTAAAAATGCAAAGTGTTGGAGTACTCGTGAGTTCAAAATTAGTATTTTTTTCCACTTTACGAGAAAACTGATGGGCTAATTGAACACTTCCATCCACCAGCTTTGCTATTCCCTGTTTTCCCATCATTGCTAAATTTGAAGCCACTAACGCTGCGACTGCACCTCGAGAACCTTCTACCGTATGTGCTCCCAAGTCATTGGAGCCTTTTCGAATAATATAGTTAGCATGGTGAGATATAGATTGCGTCGCTAATGGGCTTTTGAATAACACCATGCCTGCACCCATGGGAACATAGAGCTGCTTATGCGCGTCTATTGTGACCGAATCAGCCAATTCAATTCCTGCAAACAGATGTCTTTGTCTGTTTGATAACAAACTGGCTCCACCCCACGCAGCATCGACGTGAAAATGACAGTTTTCCTGATTGGCGATCTCGCCTAATTCTTCAAGCGGATCAATTGCTCCTGTTTCAGTCGTACCAGCGACCCCAACAATCGCCATTATTTTTACGTTTTTTCGTTTTAGAACTGAAATTTTCGATCGTAGATCCGTTATACACATTCGTTGCGCAGAGTCGGTATCGACAACGACTAAGTTACTCTTCCCTAGCCCTAATAAGTCGGCGGCTTTTTTTAAGGAATAATGCCCAGCACCTGAAACCAGAATCGCCAAATCATCATAAGGGCTCTGTTTAAGCGCTTTCATCAGCCCTATTTCCCCAACATCAGCGTTGAGTACTCGATTTCTGGCGACCCATAGTGCAGACAGGTTAGCGACCGTTCCTCCTGAGCAAAAATGTCCAAGGCTTACATCGGAACCCAAAGCATCTGAGCTGAGCGAATTGATATTCTTAGTCATAGAAAAGCACTGAGAATGAAAAAACGTAATGACGTCTTTTTCTAGCTGAGTAAACACATTGGATGTTTCAACCTTAACGACATTTTGATTCGTAGCCGCTAAGATTTTTGCCATGGGTAAAATATGTTTGGGCAGCGCTGAGGTCATATGACCAATAAAATCTGGGGAAAAAACAGGGGCACTGCAAGCAAGCAGACCCTGGATAAAATCGCAAAAATCTTCGGCAGTTTGGGGGGAGTCAGATACTTCAAATGAAATCCGTTTTTCTGACACATCAGCCGTAGGTGTTTTGCGAAGGAAGTATTCGTAATCTTGTTGCAGCGCATGTTCGATCATGGCGAGGCAAGACACATCAGTTTGGCCGTTGAAGAAGTCTTCGATACGGATTTCTTTTGTTTGCTCACTTGATACTTCAAGGGCGAGTTCAGGCGTATTCGAAGAGAATTCCAGCATGGCTAAGCAACCTAATGTTTAAAATTCTGAAAAGTCAGTAGTTCGGCGGAATACTACGAACTACTGACTGTTAAATCAGTATTTTCAATTAAACAATACGCTTAGCTTATTCAGTAGGAAGGCAGACTACGCCTGCGCTTCCTGTTCTTTTGATTTGAGGCTTTGATAAAGCTTTGAATAGACAGGATCGGAGTTTAAAAGCTCTTGGTGAGTACCTTGACCAGAAACTCTCCCTTGTTCAACGACAATAATGTTGTCGGCATGCTCAATCGTGGATAGGCGATGCGCAATCACAACCAGAGTCTTTTCTTTTTGAATATTAGCCAGCGCTTCCTGTATTGCTCTTTCGGATTCAGTATCCAGAGCGGAGGTGGCTTCATCCAGTATTAGAACCTTTGATTTCTTCAGTAACGCTCTAGCTATAGCAAGGCGCTGGCGCTGCCCCCCAGAAAGGGTCACACCATTTTGACCAATTTCAGTATCGTAGCCCTCAGGCAACTGAACAATAAATTCATGGGCGTTAGCCAATTTGGCTGCATTCTCTATTTCGGAGCGCTTCGCGTTCTCTAGCGCTGGATACGCTATGTTATTGGCTATGCTATCGCTGAACAAATGAATATCTTGAGACACAGAACTGATGTGCGTACGTAAGTTAGAAAGTTCGTAATCTTCAACGTTCACACCATCAAGCAATACCGAGCCGGAATCAACCGAGTACAACCTAGGAAGAAGCTGAACTAAAGTACTTTTACCGGATCCAGATCGGCCGACTATCGCCGTCATTTTATTGGTCGGGATATCAATGGAGATATTATCCAAGGCTTTACCCGAAGCACCTTCGTAACCAAAACTCACGCCATCGAAACGGACGTTTCCTTCCGTAGAGTCTTGCGTGTGTTTTCCTGTGTTGCTTTCTGTAGGTTTATCCAATATTTCAAATAGAGATTCGCACGCTGCCATACCTCGTTGAAACTCAGAAAGCACATTGGTTAAGCCTCGCAAAGGGCGAAGAAGGCTATACATAGAAGCAAAAACAACCGTAAATGTGCCCGCAGAAAGCTGGTCATGAATATTGTCCATACTCGCAATGTACAACACGGCTACTAATGCGAATGAGGCAATAGTTTGAATGACAGGGCTAGACACTTGCTGCGCCACGATCAATTTCATGTTTTGCTGGCGAACTTGATTTGTGACACCTTCAAAACGGCTAACTTCTTTTTTCTGGCCGCCAAAACTTAACACTTCTTTGTGCCCTTTCAGCATTTGCTCAGAGCTTGTTGCTAAGTTTCCCATTTCATTTTGAATATTGTGGCTGACTTTTTTCAGGCGCTTAGAAATGACGCTGATTAATATGCCAATAACAGGGCAAACAATAAGAAGAACAGAAGAGAGTTGCCAACTGGTCCAGAACATCAAAGCAAGTAGACCAAAAATAGTCACGATTTCGCGTACAAGGGTGATCAAGGTGCTACTGGTCGCCCCAGCAACTTGCTCTGTATCATAAGTAATTTTGGAAAGTAAGGTGCCTGTGGATTCTTTACTGAAATAAGAAACGGGCATTTTCATTAGGTGATTGAAAAGCTCTCGACGCAACTTCATGACAATGTTGCTTGAAACCCAACTGAGTAAATAACCATAAACAAACCCGCTGCAACCACGTAAAAGTGCGGTTCCCAATATGATAAACGGGAGTATCTGTAGATAATTGGATTCTAGGTCACCAAAGCCTTCGTCCAAGATAGGCTTAAGCAAAGAGAGCATATAGATGTCACTTAAGGCGTTAATCGCCAATGCCACTATCGCTCCGCCTATCGCCAGCTTATAAACGCTGATGTAGGGAAGTAATCGCTTAAATTGTTCGATACTTTTCTTATCTTTAATGACAGTCATAAGAGTTTCGTGAAAATTTTTGCGCTAGATTACCATTAATTCAGTCAGTGTATTGTACTTTTGTCATCAAAACTGCTGCTGGATCTGCTGAAAAATGCTTGTTAAAGTCCCTCACTTCTGTGCGCGACAGTAGCCAAACGAGAATCAAAAATAATTTATGACAATACGAAATGCACTGCGTCGGTTTGACAGCTACCGTCGTGACAAAATGGGATCTTCTGAAATATTACTGTACAAGTTACTCAGTAATAACAAGTCGCTTGAACCCAAGCTTTTAGACAACGAAGATGTGAAGCATATCTTACTAATTCGTAACAATAAACGTATCGGAAATATGTTTTTTATGTTGCCTTTCATTCGAGAACTTAGAAAGCAATATCCCGATGCCAAAATAGATTTGCTACTGCGCGAACCGTGGCAAGGGCAGTTTTTTCAAAATATGGGGCTAGGGAAATTCGACTACTCCAGCTTCTCTTTCAAACAGATAGTAAGCTGGTTGCAATGTATTTTCCGTTTAAGGAAAAATACCTATGACTTGGTTCTTGTCCCCTACTCTTCTGTCACTGATAGCATGATGTCATCAATGCTAGACGCTCGTAATAAGGTATCTGAGTACGCGAAAGACAGGCTGCCTGCGGCCCCTCACTCATCACCGCTGCCTGTGAGACATCCCCACGCAGCGTTAGAAAGTTTAGATATTTTAAAAGGCATGAGAATCAAGCTTGATCCTGAATACGACCACACAATGGCGTTTTCTCAGCAAGAAACAGAGAATGCACAACAAATTTCTCAGCAGTTGCGAAAAGGAAAGGAACACATCACATTGGCTTACTTCCGTGGAGCACGCGGAGAAAAGCAACTTGATGAAACAACCTGGCAAACCGTGCTCACTCAATTTGATGAAGTGACGGGCAAGCAAATCAATTGGATCGAAATATTGAGCCCTGACATCCCAGCCCCACTCAACGCTGAAACACAAACTTATCAATCAAAAGACATGCGAGTACTTGCTGCCGTGCTCAAACAAATGGATGGGTTTATTTGTTGCGATACCGGTCCTTTGCATTTGGCGGATGCCGCTGGAGCAAACTGTATTGGTCTTTATACTCATACCTCGATAGAGCGATACGGGTTGCTAGGAAGCAACACAGTCAATGTTGATGGGTTAGATAACCTAGACGCGGCGCAAATTCTAAAGTCGCTTAAAATCCCATTTTGATGCTGCTTAAAAATCACTATAGAAAAAGACATAAAAAAACCGGAGCTTCTTAGCTCCGGTTTTTTGTATTCACTGAACTTTCTTACCAGCCAGTCACTTCACGAAGTGCTTTACCGATTTCAGCCAGAGACTTAGTCGTCTTAACGCCAGCCGCTTCTAGTGCTGCAAATTTGTCTTCCGCAGTACCTTTACCGCCAGAGATGATTGCACCAGCGTGACCCATACGCTTACCAGGAGGAGCCGTAACACCAGCGATGTAAGAAACTACAGGCTTAGTTACGTTCTCTTTGATGTACGCTGCTGCTTCTTCTTCCGCTGTTCCGCCGATCTCACCGATCATAACGATAGCTTCTGTTTCTGGGTCTTCTTGGAACAACTTCAGAATATCAATGAAGTTTGAACCAGGGATTGGGTCACCACCAATACCAACACAAGTAGATTGACCAAAGCCTTCGTCAGTTGTTTGCTTAACGGCTTCGTAAGTCAATGTACCTGAACGCGATACGATACCCACTTTACCTTTCTTGTGGATGTGACCAGGCATGATACCAATCTTACACTCGTCAGGAGTAATAACGCCTGGGCAGTTAGGACCGATCATGCGAACGCCAGTTTCTTCTAGCTTCACTTTCACATCAATCATATCCGTAGTTGGAATGCCTTCTGTGATAGTAACGATAAGCTCAATACCTGCATCGATAGCTTCTAGAATCGCATCTTTACAGAATGGTGCTGGAACGTAGATTACTGTCGCTGTTGCGCCAGTCGCTTCTACTGCTTCACGAACAGTATTGAACACTGGTTGACCTAAGTGAGTTTGACCACCTTTACCAGGAGAAACACCACCAACCATTTGCGTACCGTAAGCGATCGCTTGCTCAGAGTGGAAAGTACCTTGACCACCAGTAAAGCCCTGACAGATTACTTTAGTGTCTTTGTTAATTAGTACAGACATTATTTCGCCTCCGCAGCAGCAACAACTTTCTGAGCAGCATCTGTTAGCGACTCAGCAGCAATGATATCAACATCAGAATTAGCAAGAACTTCGCGACCTAAGTCTGCGTTAGTACCTTCTAAACGAACAACAACAGGCACTGTTACGCCAACTTCTTTAACCGCACCGATAATACCTTCAGCAATCATGTCACAACGAACAATACCACCGAAGATGTTTACAAGTACTGCTTTAACATTGTCATCAGAAAGGATGATCTTGAATGCTTCTGCTACGCGCTCTTTTGTTGCGCCGCCACCTACATCTAGGAAGTTAGCTGGCTTACCGCCATGCAGGTTTACGATATCCATCGTACCCATTGCCAGACCTGCACCGTTAACCATACAGCCAACGTTACCATCCAGTGCTACGTAGTTTAGTTCCCACTGTGCAGCGTGTGCTTCACGCTCATCTTCTTGAGATGGATCGTGCATTTCACGAAGCTTAGGCTGACGGTACATCGCGTTTGAATCGATGTTGATTTTACCGTCAAGACATAGAAGGTTACCTTCACCTGTCACAACAAGTGGGTTAATTTCTAGTAGAGCCAAATCGTACTGAGAGAACATAGTGCCAAGACCCATGAAGATCTTAACAAATTGCTTGATTTGATCACCCGCTAGGCCAAGTTTGAACGCAAGCTCACGACCTTGGTAAGCTTGAGGACCAACCAATGGGTCGATTGCTGCTTTATGAATCAACTCAGGTGTTTCTTCAGCAATTTTCTCGATGTCCACGCCGCCTTCTGTAGACGCCATGAATACAATTTTACGACTAGCACGGTCAACAACGGCACCTAGGTACAGCTCGTTAGCAATGTTCGATGCTTCTTCAACTAGGATTTTTGTTACTGGCTGACCGTTAGCGTCTGTTTGGTAAGTAACAAGGTTTTTACCCAGCCACTTTTGTGCAAACTCTTTTACGCCTTCTTTTGTGTCATGCAGTTCAACGCCGCCCGCTTTACCGCGACCACCAGCGTGTACCTGGCACTTAACGACTTTCTTCGCTGTACTGATGCGGCCGGCAGCTTCAAAAGCTTCTTGAGCTGTATCACACGCGAAACCTTCTGGTACAGGCAAACCGAATTCTGCAAACAGCTGTTTGGCTTGGTATTCATGCAAATTCATTGTGTTATTCCGTTTGTTTATCCCTTAGGGGATTTATTATTTCCATAGACGCGTTATCAATTCTGATAAACGGCGCACGTATGTAGGGTTTTAGTCTTGAGCATGCGAGATTTACCCGCAATAAAGAGCCAGACGTTGAGAGCCTGGCTCAATTTTTATGCTTTTA
Organism: Vibrio sp. vnigr-6D03; assembly: GCF_002835515.1. Lineage (NCBI taxonomy): Bacteria > Pseudomonadati > Pseudomonadota > Gammaproteobacteria > Vibrionales > Vibrionaceae > Vibrio > Vibrio sp. vnigr-6D03. Next base: position 98,249 of record NZ_PIZL01000020.1, on the reverse strand, counting down.
CTTAGCCGACTATACGTCTAACAATAGACGAGCTGGATCTTCAAGCAACTCTTTAATCGTTACTAGGAAGCCAACCGACTCACGACCATCAATCAAACGGTGATCGTAAGATAGAGCCAAGTACATCATTGGAAGAATCTCAACTTTCCCATCAACCGCCATAGGACGCTCTTGGATTTTGTGCATACCAAGAATAGCAGACTGTGGTGGGTTAATGATTGGTGTAGACATTAGAGATCCGAACACGCCACCATTAGTGATAGTAAAGTTACCGCCAACCAACTCATCAACAGTCAGTTTGCCGTCACGACCTTTGATTGCCAGCTCTTTGATGCCTTTTTCAATTTCAGCAAAACCCAACGTATCACAATCTTTCAGTACGGGAGTAACAAGACCACGAGGTGTTGAAACTGCCATGCTGATATCGAAGTAGTTGTGGTAAACAATGTCTTCGCCATCAATCGATGCATTCACTTCAGGGTAACGCTTCAGCGCTTCAGTTACAGCTTTCACGTAGAAAGACATAAATCCAAGACGCGTACCGTGGCGCTCTTCAAATTGGTCTTTGTACTGCTTACGAAGATCCATGATTGGCTTCATGTTCACTTCATTAAACGTTGTCAGCATTGCTGTGCTGTTTTTCGCTTCAAGAAGACGCTTCGCAACTGTCTTACGAAGACGCGTCATTGGTACACGCTTCTGAGTGCGAGCGGCTGCAGGTGCTTCAATCTCTGGTTGAGCAGCTGCGGCTGGTGCAGATTTCGCAGCAGCTAGATGCGCATCGATATCTTCACGAGTAATACGACCGCCAACACCTGTTCCTTTCACTTGGTTTGCATCTAGGTTGTGCTCTGCAAGTAAACGGCGAACTGCTGGGCTCAGTGCATCGTTAGATTCTTCAGTCAAAGAAGCTTTATGGCGCTTGTCTGGAGAAGCTTCTTTGTCGTCTGTGCTGTCTGCTGTCGGTTCACCCGCTACAGCGCCAGGCTTCAATCTAGCAATAACTTGACGACCTAGTACTGTTGCACCTTCTTCTTCGACGATGGCTTCAAGTACACCGGCTTCAGGGGCAGGTACTTCCAGTACAACTTTATCTGTTTCAATATCAACAATGACTTCGTCACGCTCGATTGCATCACCTGGCTTCTTGTGCCACGTTGCAACCGTCGCATCAGCTACAGATTCAGGTAAGTCTGGAACCAGAATTTCAATTGTCATGTCTGTTTCGTCCTTTTTCTTCTAGTTCTTAATCTAGGGTAAGTGCGTCACTAATTAACGCTTTCTGTTGTTTCATGTGTACTGACATGTATCCAACTGCAGGTGATGCCGAAGCCGGACGACCTGCGTATTTCAAATCAGCACCAGCTGGAATCGCGGCACGGAAGTTATGTTGGCTAGAGTACCAAGCACCTTGGTTTTGAGGCTCTTCCTGACACCAAACATAATCCACTGCATTTGTGTATTGTGCGATCGCAGTTTGTACTTCTTCCAGCGGGAATGGGTACAACTGTTCAATACGAACTATCGCAACATCGTCTTGTTCGTTGTTGCGACGTTGCTCAAGTAGGTCGTAATAAACCTTGCCCGAACAAAATACAACACGCTTCACTTTAGACGCTTCCAGTGTATCTATCTCACCAATTGCAGCTTGGAACGTACCTTCCGACAAATCTTCTAATGAAGAAGTACAAAGCGGATGACGTAAAAGAGACTTAGGCGACATAACAATCAGCGGACGACGCATTGGGCGAACCACTTGACGACGGATCATGTGATAAACCTGCGCAGGCGTAGAAGGCACGACTACTTGCATGTTTTGTTCAGCACACAATTGCAAATAGCGCTCTAGACGTGCAGAGGAGTGCTCTGGACCTTGACCTTCGTAGCCGTGAGGTAGAAGCATAGTCAAACCACACAGACGAGCCCACTTTTGTTCTCCAGAAGAGATAAACTGGTCGATTACAACCTGTGCACCGTTCGCGAAGTCACCAAACTGAGCTTCCCATAACGTTAAACCACCCGGTTCTGCTGTCGCGTAACCATATTCAAATGCCAGCACAGCTTCTTCAGATAAAACGGAGTCAAATACTTGGAAAGGACCCTGCTTATCATGGATGTTCGCTAAAGGAACATAGGTGCTCGCATCCGTTTGGTTATGCAATACAGAATGACGGTGGAAGAAAGTACCACGACCTGAATCTTGACCAGAAATACGAATACGTTTGCCGTCATCAACCAAAGTTGCATACGCCAATGTTTCTGCCATACCCCAATCGAGTTGTTTCTCGCCATTAATCATCGACGTTCGATCGTTGTAAAGTTTGTTTACACGGCTATGAAGCTTGTGGCTTTCTGGGTACTGACACAAGCGTTGACCTAATTCTTTCAGGCGCTTGATATCAAAATTCGAATCCCAATCCGTATCCCAATCGTGACCAATATAAGGTGACCAGTCTACGGAATGCAGTGCCATTGGACGCCATTCCTTCACCACGACTTCACCGTGGTCAAGTGCATCTCGGTACTCGTTCACTAACAGCGTGGCGGTTTCAATATCAAACTCGCCACGTTCAATTAGAACGTCTGCATACAGCTTACGAGGGGTTGGGTGCTTCTTGATTTTTTGATACATCAACGGTTGAGTTGCATTCGGCTCATCCGCTTCGTTGTGACCGTGGCGACGGTAACAAACCAAATCAATAACGACATCACATTTGAACGTATTACGGTAATCAACAGCTAAGCGAGCAACAAAAGCTACTGCTTCTGGATCATCTGCGTTCACGTGGAAAATCGGTGCCTGTACCATCTTGGCAATATCGGTACAGTACATAGTTGATCGAGTATCACGAGGGTTCGACGTTGTGAAACCGACTTGGTTATTCACAACAATTCGGACAGTACCACCAACACAGAAACCGCGAGCTTGAGACATATTGAACGTTTCTTGAACAACGCCCTGACCGGCTATCGCAGAGTCCCCATGGATGGTAATAGGCAGAACGCTGCTTCCATCTTTATCCCCTAGACGATCCTGACGAGCTCGGACCGAACCGATAACTACAGGGTTAACAATTTCTAGGTGAGATGGGTTAAATGCTAACGCTAGGTGTACATCGCCACCAGGTGTTGCAAAGTCGGCAGAAAAACCTTGGTGATATTTAACGTCACCAGTACCCCAAGTGTCATCGTGTTTGCCCGCAAATTCATCGAACAAATCTTGCGGCTTCTTACCCAGCACGTTGACCAGCATATTCAAACGACCACGGTGGGCCATGCCGACAACAACTTCACGAACGCCCTGAGCACCTGCGCTACGAATGATTTCCTTAGTCATAGGAATCATTGCATCGCCGCCTTCTAAGGAGAAACGTTTAGCACCTGGGAATTTAGCACCGAGATAACGCTCTAAGCCTTCTGCTGCAGTCAGCTCATGAAGGAAAGTTTTTTTCTCTTCATCAGTAAACGATGCTTGGCCAGACACAGATTCCAAACGTTGCTGAATCCAACGTTTTTGCTCTGTATTTGTCATGTGCATATATTCAGCACCGACGGAGCCACAATAAGTTTGCTTGAGGGCTTTTTGAAGATCTCTCAAAACCATAGTTTCTTGCCCATTGGCAAAAGAACCTACGTTAAAAGTTTCGTCTAAATCTTCTTCAGTGAGGGTATGGAAAGCAGGGTTCAGTTCAGCGACTGTATCTCTTTCCCAAAGACCGAGAGGGTCGAGGTTGGCAGCTTCATGCCCGCGGAATCGGTAGGCATTGATAAGCTGTAGTACTTTTACTTGTTTAGCATCGACATCGGGATCACTAACTTGGACATTGTAATGCTTTGTTTCTTTCGCTAATCGACGGAAGTAATCACGGACACGAGAATGCGGTTGATCGACCGCGTCGGATTGCGTAGGCAACCCTTCAAATACTCGTTTCCATTCCTCACTCACCAAATCGGGATCACTAAGATACAGTTCGTAGAGTTCTTCTACATAAGTTGCATTGGCGCCAGCCAAGTGTGAAGACTCGAGCCATGCCTTCATCACGCCGTTGTGCATATTTTCCCTTAACCAGTAGGTTTCACGTTTGCATCGGTCTTATGCCGAGCTATTAATAAAGCCGACCCAAAGGCTTTACATAAGGGTCGGCAATTTTGAATCCATTAAACCGAACGATTCAATAACATGGTCTTAATATGACCAATCGCTTTCGTAGGATTTAATCCCTTAGGACAAACACTTACACAATTCATAATGCCATGGCAACGAAAAACGCTAAAAGCATCGTCAAGATTAGATAAACGTTCGTCTGTAGCCGTATCACGGCTATCAATTAACCAACGGTAAGCAGCAAGTAGACCTGCTGGACCGATGAACTTATCTGGGTTCCACCAAAATGATGGGCATGACGTCGTACAACATGCACACATGATACATTCATAAAGACCGTCTAAATGAGCGCGATCTTCCGGTACCTGTAAGTTTTCACGTGAAGGTGGCAAGTTCCCATCTGAAATCAAGAATGGCTTCACTTTCGCGTAGTTGTCGTAGAACTGAGTCATATCAACAATCAAGTCTCGTACAACCGGTAAACCAGGCAACGGACGAATGATGATGGTGTTTTTGTCAGTTAATGCAGATAACGGCGTAATACAAGCCAGACCATTCTTTCCGTTCATATTTAAACCATCAGAACCACACACACCTTCTCGGCATGAGCGTCTGAATGAAATAGACGGGTCTTGCTCCTTCAGTAAGATAAGTGCATCAAGCACCATCATGTCTGAACCTTCTTCCACTTCAAGGACATAGTCCTTCATGTAAGGCTTTTTATCTGCATCCGGATTGTAACGATAAAGAGAGAAATTAAGTTTCATGGTATGTACCTCCCTTTAGTATGTACGTGCTTTTGGCGGAAATGCTTCACGATGAACTGGACTCATGTTCACATCGCGCTTGGTCATTGCTTCGGTTTCCGGGTTATAGATGGAGTGGCATAGCCAGTTTTCATCATCACGGTCAGGGAAATCGAATCGTGCATGCGCACCACGGCTTTCTGTGCGATAGTTCGCTGCTACAGCCGTTGAAAACGCCGTTTCCATCAAGTTGTCCAGTTCCAAACACTCAATTCGCTCCGTATTAAACTCGGTTGATTTATCAGCCAAGTGCGCCTCTTTCAAGCGCTCACGAATCACTTTTAACTCTTCTAAACCTGTTGCCATCGCATCGCCCTCTCGGAATACCGAGAAGCTATTCTGCATACAGCTTTGAAGATCTTTACGAATTTGAGCTGGATCTTCACCGCCTGTACTTCCTTCCCAACGCATGGTACGAGCCAGAGATGCTTCAATATCAGACTCCGTCGCTGGACGTGCTTCAGCTTGTGCCGCCAACGTTTCGCCAAGATGCAATCCTGTCGCGCGACCAAACACAACCAAGTCTAACAGTGAATTACCACCCAAGCGGTTAGCACCATGAACAGATACAGAAGCAATTTCACCACAAGCAAATAGACCTTGTATTTCTTGCTCTCCACCGTCAGCGTTTTGCTTAATGGCTTGACCGGATACCTGTGTTGGTACACCACCCATCATATAGTGACAAGTTGGGATAACCGGAATTGGCTCATGAACTGGATCAACGTGCGCAAACGTACGTGAAAGCTCACAGATACCAGGAAGACGAGATTCAAGTACTTCCTTACCAAGGTGATCCATTTTAAGTTTGATGTGTGGTCCCCAAGGCCCATCACAACCACGACCTTCGCGGATTTCAATCATCATTGAACGAGCAACAACGTCACGACCAGCAAGGTCTTTTGCGTTAGGTGCGTAACGCTCCATAAAGCGCTCACCATCTTTGTTAAGTAGGTAACCACCTTCACCACGACAACCTTCAGTAACCAGTACACCTGCACCGGCAATACCAGTTGGGTGGAACTGCCACATCTCCATGTCTTGCATTGGCACGCCAGCACGAAGTGCCATACCAACGCCATCACCGGTGTTGATGTGTGCGTTTGTAGTCGATGAATAAATTCGACCAGCACCACCTGTCGCCAATATTGTGGCTTTAGACTTGAAGTAACACATCTCTCCGGTTTCCATACAGATTGCTGTACAGCCAAGGATTGCGCCATCTTGGTTTTTCACCAGATCAAGCGCATACCATTCAGAGAAGATGGTGGTTTTGTGTTTAATGTTTTGCTGATACAAAGTATGAAGCAGTGCGTGACCTGTTCGGTCAGCCGCCGCTGCGGTACGAGCTGCTTGCTCGCCACCAAATTCTTTCGATTGACCGCCGAATGGACGCTGATAAATACTTCCGTTTTCAAAGCGAGAGAAAGGTAACCCCATTTTCTCTAGCTCAATAACCGATTCTGGTCCGGTTTTACACATATATTCGATAGCGTCTTGGTCGCCAATATAATCGGAGCCCTTTACGGTATCGTACATGTGCCATTGCCAATTATCTTTATGAGAGTTTCCAAGAGCTACTGTAATACCGCCCTGAGCTGAAACGGTATGCGAACGAGTAGGAAATACTTTGGAAAGCAAAGCACATGATAGGCCTTGCTCTGAAATTTGCAGAGCGGCACGCATGCCTGCACCGCCAGCACCGATTACAACGGCATCAAATTCACGAACTGGAATAGTCACTTACGCACCCCACAATACAAACAGACCAGAGAAGAAATAGGCGATTAAAACGGCAATAATTGCTACTTGAATTACACCACGCAAAAAGACGGGCTTGATGTAATCAGTTAAAACCTGCCACAAGCCAATCCATGCATGAACAAGCACACAAACTAATGCAAGCATAGTAAAGACTTTGGTAAACGTACCGCCAAAAAACGCGGTCCAGGACATGTAAGTAATTTCGTTGAAGGCACAAAAGCCAACAAGATAAATAGTGTATAGGGTTAAAATGATCGCACTTGCGCGGATCAATACATAATCATGAACGCCATTGCGCCCAAGCGTTGAAACATGCTTTACCATACCATCACCCCCGCGAGTAGCGACAATACTACTGTTACGGCAAAAGATACTTTAGCGCTCAACGCACCTGTATCTAACTCTTCAAAATATCCCATATCCATGAATAAGTGACGAATACCGCCTACTATATGATATGCGAGTGCAGTAAGAATACCCCACAAGATGAACGATACGAAAAAGCTATCAACAATGTCTGCTGCTTTAGCGAATCCTAGGGGAGAAGAGAGGGAAATGGATAGTAACCAGAGTAAAATTCCAATTGCTACAAACGTAATAACACCTGAAATTCGATGCAGGATGGATGCGATTGCAGAAATTGGAAAGTGGACTGTCTGTAAATCTAAATTAACAGGTCTAGACTTTCTTTCTTTCACGGGCTTGCTCACTCAGCTCCTTAGAGCATTTATAGTTATAAACCAAATTTTAGTAGGAAACCGACAAAAATTAACATTTAATTAACGCATTCAGCTCATATTGGGCGAGATAAATGTAAATGAATTGTTATATTTGCTTCTATTATTATAGGCCAGATTTTCCGTCTAGCCTTGAATTTATAAGGATTCCACAAAAATTTTCTGCGCCACTATACGGGCGGTAACATATTAATACAATTGACGTAACAAATAATGCTACACAGAACAGATTTTTAACTTTTTTCATATGAAAAATCAAAACGAGTGCACACAAAAGAGGAGAAAAATTGACTTTACTTTAGATACTCAGTAAAAAAACGGCACACAAAATATCCTGGATGGATTAATAATAAACAAAGGAGAATGTTATGGCAGATAAGAAAGCGACCCTTCATATTGAAGGTAAAGCGCCAATCGAGCTGCCGATTATGGAAGGTACAGTTGGACCTGAAGTAATCGATGTTCGTAAACTAGGAGCCAATGGTTACTTTACTTTTGACCCCGGTTTTCTTGCCACTGCATCTTGTGAATCCCAAATCACTTATATTGACGGTGCGAAAGGTATCCTTCTTCACAGAGGTTTCCCTATCGACCAACTTGCCAATAACGCAGATTACCTGGAAGTGTGTTACATCCTTCTGTATGGCGAAGCCCCAGATCGTAAGCAATATGAACAATTTAAAGAGACCGTAACGCGTCACACAATGGTCCATGAGCAAATCGCAAGTTTCTTCCACGGATTCCGCCGTGATGCTCACCCAATGGCTGTAATGTGTGGTGTTGTAGGAGCACTAGCGGCTTTCTACCACGACTCTCTAGACATCAACAATGATAAGCACCGCGAAATCGCGGCGTACCGATTGCTTTCAAAAATGCCAACTTTGGCAGCAATGTGTTACAAGTACTCAATCGGTCAACCGTTTATCTACCCACGAAACGAACTAAGCTATGCGGAAAACTTCCTGCATATGATGTTTGCTAACCCATGTGAAGAGTACAATGTTAATCCTGTTGTTGCTCGCGCAATGGACAAGATCTTTACGCTGCATGCGGATCACGAGCAAAACGCGTCAACCTCTACAGTTCGTTTATCTGGTTCGTCAGGTGCAAACCCATTTGCATGTATCGCGGCAGGTATCGCCTCTCTTTGGGGTCCTGCACACGGTGGTGCTAATGAAGCGTGTTTGCGTATGCTGGAAGAAATCGGCAGTGTCGACAACATCCCGGAATACATTGAACGTGCGAAAGACAAAGATGACCCATTCCGCCTAATGGGCTTTGGTCACCGCGTTTACAAGAACTACGATCCACGTGCAACCGTAATGCGCGAAGCTTGCCACGAAGTACTTGAGGAGTTGAATATTCAAGATCCTCTACTAGACGTAGCAATGGAACTAGAGCGTATTGCTTTGTCTGACGAGTACTTCGTTGAGAAGAAACTGTACCCTAACGTAGATTTCTACTCAGGTATCATCCTGAAAGCCATCGGCATTCCAATCTCTATGTTCACGGTTATCTTCGCGATGTCTCGTACAATCGGCTGGATTGCACATTGGAATGAAATGCACAGCGATCCTAACAACCGTATTGGTCGTCCTCGCCAGTTGTATACAGGTAAGAAATCTCGTGACTTCCAACCTCTTCACGAGAGAGAATGATATTCAACTCTTTGATTTTTCATAGATGATTGAGTAACAAACAAAAGGTCGAAGCATTTGCTTCGACCTTTTTGATTGTATAAACCTAATTTTGCTCGCTTACTTTAAACTGGGTTATAGATATCGATAAAGGTGACATCCAATCCATGTTCAGACGCTAACCACTCTCCTAATGCTTTAACGCCATATCTCTCTGTTGCATGATGACCAGCAGCGAAGTAATGAATGTTCTGTTCACGAGCCGTATAGGTGGTTCTTTCCGATATTTCACCGGAAACGAATGCATCTAAACCATGCGCTACAGCCAGTTCGATAAAATCTTGCCCTCCACCAGTACACCATCCGATCGTTTCGATTGTTTTAGCTTCATCATCTGGTGTGATATGCAGAGGAGTACGATTTAAGACTTGCTCTATCTTTTTGGAAAAAGCTTTACCAGACATGGGGGTAGGTAATTTTCCAAACATAGCAACGGACTGAGGGTGCCCTTCTAAACCACCTTGAACTTCTATATCCAAAAGTTCAGCTAGGCAAGCGTTGTTACCCAATTCAGGGTGAATATCCAATGGCAAATGATACCCATACAAATTAATGTCAGACTTAATCAGGCTTCGAATACGCTTTCCTTTCATGCCCTTTATTGGTTCTGGCTCGCCTTTCCAAAAGTACCCATGGTGCACAAGTAAGGCATCAGCCTTTAATTCAATTGCCCTTTCGATCAATGCTTGTGATGCGGTTACACCTGTCACGATACGTTTTATTTCAGGTTTGCCTTCAACCTGCATACCATTAGGGCTGTAGTCTTTAATCAATTGGGGAGACAGCTTCTCGTTGAGAATCGATTCGAGCTGAAAATTGTTCATCTTATTCATCCATTGATTTATCTGCTTTTAGCGCGTTTATAACAATTTAAGGTTAGAATGTCGAAACGAAATGGAGAAAAATCAATGCTATCAAAACCCGAAATCGACAAACTCCTTCATTGGGTCGCATCTACCCCATCTCTGTTCAACCTTAACGCACCTGTCTGCGGAAATTCTCCATTTTCGCAAAACATACCTGTTAGCATGAACGGTTACTCTGGGAATCAACGCCTAGGTTTTGTCTACCAATATGCTTGCCGCTGTTTGTTTCAAGCAAACAGTCAATACAGATTGCTAGAAGAAGAAATTCAATTACAACAAGATGGACGCACATTGGGCGCTATCGACTTTATTCTAGAAAACCATGACACCCAAACCATTGAGCACTGGGAAGTCGCCATTAAATTCTACTTACTTCATAACACACTTTGGTATGGCCCCAATGCTAAGGATAGACTGGATCTGAAGCTCGACAGAATGTTGAGTCACCAACTGAAAATGTCTTCTTCCAAAGCATTTAAAACCCAGTTCCCAGAATGGGAAAGTATAAGTGAACACCTGCTAATGCAAGGTAGGCTCTACACAAACCCATTTGACGATGAGGCGATCCCAAAAAGTTGCCTTGAGTATCAGATCGAACAATCTCGAATCAAAGGCTATTGGTGCTACGACAGCCAAAAACACCTCATTACCGACAAACTTTATGTATTAGATAAAAAAGATTGGGTGACAGGAAGGAATAAAGATTCGGTGCTATTTTCAGGGGAAGTTAACAAGTTTGTCCACTGCCAATCAGAGAGTGGGCAATATTGGTTTATTGTTAATAACCAATGGCCTAATTGACTTAGGGCTACTGTTTTAGACATAAAAAAGGTGGCTTTCGCCACCTTTCTTGTACCAGTTAAAAATTATAAGCCAGCATTTTCAAAAACTTGGTTTACAATTTCTTGAGCTTCTTCTTCAATAGCCTTCAAGTGCTCTTCGCCTTTAAAGCTCTCACAGTAAATCTTATAAATATCTTCAGTACCAGATGGGCGAGCCGCAAACCAGCCGTTACCTGTGGTCACTTTTAGACCACCAATCGCCGCACCGTTTCCTGGCGCATGAGTCAAACGTGCCGTGATTTCATCACCAGCCAAGGTCTTTGCAGATACCATCTCAGGTGACAGTTTCTTTAGGATATTCTTTTGCTCAGTATTAGCTACGGCTTGAATTCTATTATATTGAGACTCACCATGTTTGGCGGCTAACTCTTCATAATAATCCTGTGGGTTTTTACCGGTTACCGCTGTAATCTCAGCAGCAAGAAGACACAAGATAATGCCATCTTTGTCTGTCGACCAAGGCGTACCATCTTTACGTAGGAAAGAGGCTCCCGCACTTTCTTCACCACCAAATCCGAATTCGCCAGAATACAGACCGTCAACAAACCATTTGAATCCAACAGGTACTTCGCATAACGTGCGACCTAAGTCGGCAACTACACGGTCAATCAACGCGCTGGAAACCAATGTTTTCCCTACTGCAACTTCTTTCCCCCACCCTTCACGGTGACGGTACAAGTAGTCAATACATACGGCAAGGAAGTGGTTCGGGTTCATAAGCCCCTTAGGCGTTACTATTCCGTGCCTGTCGTAATCTGGGTCATTACCAAACGCTAGGTCATAATCATCTTTGAGGGCAAGCAAGCTGGACATCGCATACGGCGAAGAGCAATCCATGCGAATCACGCCATCTTTATCTAGCGACATAAACTGGAACGACGGATCAATAGACTCACTCACCAGGGTAAGATCTAACGCGTACTCTTTAGCGATCTGACGCCAATAGTCAATTCCAGAGCCACCTAAAGGATCCACCCCAATCTTAATGTTCGCATTTTGAATAGCTTGCATATCGATAACGTTAACCAAGTCATCAATATATGGTTTTACTAAATCGATTTCTTTAAACAATTCAGATGCTTTAGCTTGAACAGAGTGACTACGTTTAACACCTTGTAAACCTTCGGCAATCAATACATTCGCTCGGTCTTCGATTGCTTGAGTCAGTTCTGCTTCAGCTGGACCACCGTGAGTAGGGTTGTATTTGATACCGCCGTCTTGTGGTGGGTTATGCGAAGGCGTAATAACGATACCATCTGCTTTTTCAGAATGCTTTAGGTTATACGTCAAAATTGCGTGTGAAATACCCGGTGTAGGAGTAAAGCCGTTATTTTCCTGAACCACTACTTCTACGCCATTAGCAATCAGAACTTCAATAACGCTAGTAAACGCTGGTTCAGATAACGCATGCGTATCTTTGCCTAAAAATAACGGACCTGTCGTCCCCAGCTCTTTACGAACTTCCGCGACCGCTTGAGCAATCGCAAGGATATGGTGTTCATTAAAAGTGGATTTATCTGAGGTGCCGCGGTGACCTGACGTACCGAATTGAACACGGTGCTCTGGATTAGAAGGTTCTGGTTGAAGTAGAAAGTAATTAGCAACTAACGAAGGGATGTTGTGTAAATCTTCTTGCAGTGCTTTTTGCCCTGCTCGAGGATGGATAGCCATTTTTATTTTCCTTTTAATTTTCTTACCCACATAAACAAAACCTCATAATAACGTTTAATGAAGTCATCATGAGGCTTTGTCTATGCGCTTTTAAATTGCGTTACACACCTTTTCAATTAGGTCGCCTTGAAAGCCCATTCGAGTCATCAATTGGTCTACCATTTGGCGTTTCCGATTTGTATTATTATTGGTGATTACCCAGAAAGGTGTATTAGGAATCTGACGTGGTTTTGTTGTTTTTCCGCTGGCAAGCAACGTGTCTTCATTATTTGCAAAATAGACTCGTGTACGACCTTTAACTTGAGTTGCTTCTGCAAAATTATCGTTGTGAATGCCGTGAAGAGTCGATAGCACCAACATAAACCGATCAATCGCTTTGTCTTTACCTGCAAATTCATCAGAAATTAATAAAGAGCGAAGCACTTTGACACCGTCTATTGCCGAGTCCTTACCTGCATCTTTACTTACTACGATTCCATTCACTGCCGGAGCCGGAGTCTCTACTGCTTTTGCTTTATCAGCCATCAATAAACGTCGCAGAATGTCAGATGCACTCTCGCCAATATGTTGTGTCTGACTTGCAATGTAACGGTATAGATCCTCATCAACCTCTATTGTTTTCATTCGCTTTTCACAATCTCTATGTTTAAACTCTGGAAGATTATAACCAGTTCTTCCGTGATACTCTACGGCAAACCCAACAAGATAAAGAGAAAATGTCATCACTTTTGAATTATAAGTTGCAGGGCGAAGGCTCAACGATTGTTCTTCTACATGGATTGTTCGGTAACCTCGATAACCTTGGTCTCCTTACTCGCGATTTGATCCAAGATCATCAAGTGCTTACGGTCGATCTTCGGAACCATGGGTTATCCTTTCATAGTGATATTCATACGTACGAAGAAATGGCACGAGATGTTGAAACTCTAATCCGTCATTTGGAATTAGATAACGTCATATTAGTCGGTCATTCGATGGGCGGAAAAGTAGCAATGAAGCTTGCTTCTATTCTTGGTAAACAAGTTAACCATCTTGTGGTTTTGGACATGGCACCTGTCGCCTATACACAAAACAGGCACGATAATGTGTTCGCTGGGTTGCACGCTATAGAACAACAAAAGCCCGCCTCTCGCTCGGACGCTATGAAGATACTTGCTCAGCATATTGAAATGGAAGGTGTTAGGCAGTTTCTTGGAAAATCACTCTATAAAGAAACCTCTCACCTCGGTTGGCGATTCAATGTTGCGTCACTTTATGCAAATTATAACAACATACTTACGTGGCATGAGTTAACCCCAGTTGAGATACCGACTCTCTTTATTAAAGGAGGAAATTCCGACTATTTAACAGAAGAGCATCAAGGGCTCGTGCGTCAGCAATTTCCGTTCGCAAAAGCCCATGTTATAGCTAATACAGGTCATTGGTTACACGCCGAAAAGCCAAATGATGTACTGCGAGTACTGCGTCGTTTTATATCAACATAGAAATCACTTTTGCTGACTCCCAATGTTTGATTCAGCCCCCGTTACGATGATAATACTTATAATTTACCGCTATTGAAGAATCCTTCTCATTAACTTTAAGGCGCAAGAGTGATATAGTGCGCCCAGCAAAATTGACTACAAGGAACGTCATGCTCTACGACTATATCAATATGCTAGAGTCCATTGGGTTGGACCTTTTATTTGCAGCAATTTTCTTTTTTATAGGAATGGCAATAAAGGACGTATTGAAACAGGGGAATGTCCCGCCATTTGGGCGTCGTATAGTTTGGCTTGTCCTATTTTTAGGTTGTGCAGGGTTTATCGCAAAAGGTCTTATCCAGTTAAGCTGGGAAGGGACAGGGTTAGGTTAACCAAAAACTGCAACTTAAAGAATTCACCAAACAAACTGTCACTATATGGGTACTGATTCTATGGCAAGTGTAGGACTCTTCTTTGGTAGCGATACAGGTAACACTGAAGCCGTTGCTAAGATGATTCAAAAACAACTAAGTAAAAAACTGGTTCATGTTCAAGATATCGCTAAAAGTAGCAAAGAAGATATTGATAATTTTGACCTTTTGCTTCTAGGTATTCCAACTTGGTATTACGGCGAAGCCCAATGCGATTGGGATGACTTTTTCCCAGAGCTGGAACAAGTTGATTTCTCTACAAAGCTAGTAGCTATATTTGGTTGTGGCGATCAGGAAGACTACGCAGAGTATTTCTGTGATGCGATGGGCACAATTCGTGATATCGCAGAAGCGAAAGGCGGAACAGTTTTAGGCTACACGTCTACAGACGGGTATGAGTTTGAAGCGTCTAAAGCATTGGTCGAGGGTGATGAGTCACAATTCGTTGGTTTATGTGTCGATGAAGATCGCCAACCAGAATTGACCGAAGAAAGAGTGAAAAACTGGGTTGAACAGATCTTTGAAGAAATGTGCCTAGCTGAATTGGTTGACTAATTCATTTATTTTGAATGCCTCCTACATGGAGGCATTTTTCTATCGTATCTATCGAAACTGCGGTTTTTTCCTCACATACAACGTTCGCTGAACTTCAGAAACAACATTCCCATCTTTATCTTTTACATAAATCAGAAATTCAGGGAAACTTTTATCCCCATTACTGGTTTCTTGATAAATACTATCCAATATCGGCTGAGACACGTGGAATTCAGCAAACAGATGGCTTTTGCCTGGGGCTATAAAATTGATACTGGCTTCTTTGTCCCATACAAAATACTTCTCCCCTAAAATGCCCATCAGCATTAGTGAGTAAACCGGATCGGTCAGCGAAAAAATGGAGCCGCCATATTGAGTGCGATTCGCGTTTTTATTCCACCATCGAAGCTTCAGTTGCATTTTTACCTGACGAAAGTCATCGCTAATAGACACAATACGAATGCCTGCTCCCCAAAAGGGAGGCCAAATATTGAGAGCAAATTTGACGAGGTTAGGTTTATAAATTTTACTCAAATTCTTATGCATAGTTATTGTTATAAAATTGTAACTGGTCTGACCTTAATATCCGTGATTTGAGGCATATTTACAAGCTTTCATTATTAACCCTTTGAACTTCGTGGTTTATTGTTACGTTTTACTAGCCTATAATGGTATTAACTACGACTTCTGTATTTTGCTGCAGAACCTCTACAGGAAAAAATATGCCAGACAATAACCAAGCCCTCAAAGAAGCTGGACTAAAAGTAACGCTTCCGCGTTTAAAGATCTTAGAAGTGCTTCAACAGCCTGATTGTCAACACATTAGCGCCGAAGATCTATATAAGAAATTGATCGATTTAGGTGAAGAAATTGGATTAGCGACGGTATACCGTGTTCTCAACCAATTTGACGATGCTGGCATTGTGACTCGTCACCATTTCGAAGGTGGTAAGTCTGTGTTCGAGCTTTCTACACAACACCATCATGATCATCTAGTATGTTTAGATTGTGGTGAAGTGATTGAGTTTTCTGATGATGTTATTGAAGAACGTCAAAGGCAAATCGCGGCAAGATACAATGTGGAATTAACGAATCACAGCCTTTATCTATATGGCAAATGCAGTGACGGCTCGTGTAAGGATGATCCAAACGCTCATAAGCCTAAGAAATAGCACCTTATTTAAAAAATACAAAGCCGAAGGTATTAACCTTCGGCTTTTTTGTTATTTCTGAATATAACTTTCAAACTGGAATCCTCCCCTAAACAACGCAGCCTATTCTGAGCAGTAAAAAAAAGAGCGCTTACGCACTCTTTTTTTTCATTAAAAATTAAGATGATACTTAATTTGATTCAATTTTCGCCCAAGTATCTCTTAACCCGACCGTTCGATTAAATACTAAGCGATCATCGGAAGAATCTTTAGAATCTATACAGAAATAACCGGTTCGTTCGAACTGATATCCTTGCTCTGCATTCGCCTTCGCCATACTTGGCTCAACAACTCCATTAAGCACGGTTAGTGATTCAGGGTTAATTGTTGAAGCAAAGTCGTCAACAGCTCCAGGGTTAGGAACTGAGAATAAACGGTCATACAGACGAATTTCTGCTGGAAGACCTTTATCCGCTGAAACCCAATGTATGACACCTTTAACCTTTCGACCATCAGAAGGGTTTTTACCAAGAGTTTCATCATCATACGAACAGAAAATCGTGGTTATATTACCTTCAGCATCTTTTTCGATACGCTCAGCTTTGATTACGTAAGCACCACGTAAGCGAACTTCTTTACCTAAGACCAAACGCTTGTATTTCTTGTTCGCTTCCTCACGAAAATCATCTTTTTCGATAAACAGTTCGCGAGTAAATGGCACTTCACGCTCACCCATTTCTGGTTTGTTTGGATGATTAGCTACAGTCAGAGTTTCAACTTCACCTTCAGCAAAGTTTTCGATCACTAGCTTCACGGGATCCAGAACAGCCATAGCACGTGGCGCATTTTCATTTAGGTCATCACGAATACAAGATTCCAAAGAGCTAAACTCGATCATGTTCTCTTGCTTCGTTACACCAATACGTTTACAAAACTCTCGAATAGAAGCAGGAGTAAAACCTCGGCGACGTAATCCAGAAACCGTCGGCATACGCGGGTCATCCCAGCCTTTCACCAAGTTTTCAGAGACCAACTGGCTCAGCTTGCGCTTGGACATAACAGTATATTCAAGGTTCAAACGGCTGAATTCGTACTGACGCGGCTGACATTCGATAGAAATATTATCTAATACCCAGTCGTACAAACGTCGGTTATCTTGAAACTCCAGTGTGCAAAGCGAGTGTGTGATACCTTCTAACGCATCCGAGATACAATGCGTAAAATCATACATTGGGTAAATGCACCATTTGTCGCCCGTCTGGTGGTGTGTTGCAAAGCGCACACGGTAGATTACAGGGTCTCGTAAAACAATGAACGATGAAGACATATCAATCTTAGCGCGCAAGCACGCTTTGCCTTCTTCAAAACCACCATCACGCATTTTTTCAAAAAGTGCTAAGTTTTCTTCAACACTTCGGTCACGATAAGGGCTTGGTTTTCCTGGTTCTTTAAGAGTGCCACGATATTCACGGATCTGCTCAGGACTTAGCTCATCTACATACGCTAAGCCTTTGTTAATTAATTCAACTGCATAACCATATAGCTCATCAAAATAGTTTGAGGAATAACAAATCTCCCCACTCCACTCAAAGCCTAACCAGTTAACATCATTCTTAATCGACTCGACGTATTCGATATCTTCTTTTTCAGGGTTAGTGTCATCAAAACGTAGATTACACTGTCCTTGATAGTCCTGAGCAATACCAAAATTAAGGCAAATAGATTTGGCATGACCGATGTGCAAGTAGCCGTTAGGCTCTGGCGGGAATCGAGTATGCACGCTGCTATGTTTGCTTTCCGCTAAATCTTTATCGATGATTTGGCGGATAAAGTTCGATGGACGAGCCTCAGCTTCACTCATCTAAACACCTCTACGTATTAAAGTATTGTCAGAATAGTTAATCGCTAATGATCCACCATTCTTACGAGATACACAACTGCCTCAAACACTTTATTGCCAAATTTAGTTTTGATTGGCTAAAAAAAATGCCTCCCACTAGGGGAGGCATTCGTATTCAAGATTTCTTAATCAGAGACTAAGGAAGTTTTACATCAGACAAGTCTTCACTTGCACCAATGCTCTTCATTTCGCCTGCTACGATTTCAGCTAGTGGACCTAGGATAACCTGAAGGTTATTTTCACCTAGCTTCACTACGCCTTTAGCACCAAGCTTCTTAAGTACAGCTTCGTCAGCTAGAGAGCGGTCTTTAAGAGTTAGACGTAGACGAGTGATACACGCATCGATAGTCGTTAGGTTCTCATGACCACCTAGAGCTTTTAGGTATTGGCGAGCAAGGTCACCTTTTGGAGCGTCACCAGTTGCTGCAACTGCTTCTTCTTCGTCTTCACGACCTGGAGTCTTCAGGTTGAATGCGCGGATAGCGAACGAGAACGTTACGAAGTATAGAGCGAACCAAGCTAGACCTAGAGCAAGTAGAACTAGAGGCTTAGTTGCGATACCGAAGTTAAGTACGAAGTCGATTGCACCACCAGAGAAAGTAAAGCCGTGTAGCGTACCGAACATGTTCGCCACTACAAGAGCCAGACCTGTGAATGCTGCGTGAACTGCGTATAGCGCTGGAGCTAGGAATACAAACATGAATTCCATTGGCTCAGTAACACCTGTTAGGAATGCACAGAAACCTACAGAGAATAGAGCACCAGAAACTTGAGCACGTTTCTCAGCTGGAGCAGCAAGGTACATTGCAAGAGCAGCACCAGGCAGACCAAACATCATAACCATGAAGAAGCCGTTCATGAATACGCCAGCACCTTTATCGCCTGCGAAGAAGCGGAACAAGTCACCAGACGCGACTGTTTCAGTCACTTCTTTAACCGTTGCTACGATTTCTGGAGTTACAGAGTTAGCAAAAGTAAACGTAGTTTCTTGACCAACTACTAGAGTTTTAGCGATTTCTGGAGTAACACAAACTTTAGTTAGTTCTAGAGCCTGACCAGCAGCCTGCGCACCTGTGATTAGGATTTCCTGACATGAACCTAAGTTGAACCAGAAAATGTTGTTCACGATGTGGTGTAGACCGATTGGAATCAGTAGACGGTTAAGGAAACCGTAAGCAAATTGACCGAAACCACCAGAAGAAGATACGCCTTGTGCAAGTGCGTCAAGACCACCCTGAATTGCAGGCCATACAACACCCAGTACTGCACCCAGTACAAGAGCGAAAAGACCAGCCATGATTGGTACTAGACGTTTGCCAGAGAAGAAAGCCAACCATTCAGGAAGACGAGTCATGTTGAACGCATTGTATGCGTGACCCGCTACGATACCTGCAAGGATACCACCGAATGCCTGAGTGTTGATGTCAGCATTAATTGTTGTCGCTGTTGCGTTAGAAACGAAGTAAGCCACTGCACCAGCTAGACCAGCTGCACCGTGACCGTCTTTAGAAAGACCGATTGCGATACCAATTGCAAAGATAACTGGTAGGTTACCGAAAACCGCACCACCTGCTTGCGCCATGAAAGCGATATCAAGCACGTCACCTTGTCCCAAACGCAGTAATAAACCTGCTATTGGAAGCACTGCAATAGGAAGCATCAAAGCTTTACCTAATCTCTGCGCATATCCAAGTATATTCACCTTAAGTTCCCCCTATAGGATTTTTTTGTATTAGATTTGAGACACTTTTTTTAGTGGCTCAATTTAGTCGTAGTCAGTTTATGACATTAATTTTGCTCCGCAAATTAAAACCTTTTCATTTGTGATCCTAATCACCCGTTTCGGGTAAGGGGAAAGGATTTTGCTAGCGAGATCATAAAACTTATTTTATCATTCAAAACAATTGCCCTAGGGCGCCAAGATTTAATCATTTCCTGTATAAATTTGAGGTATCACCGTGAGATTAATTCCACTTAATACAGCTACTGATGTTGGCTTATGGTCCGCACGTCATATTGTCAACAGAATCAACAAGTTCCAGCCGACTGCAGATCGACCATTTGTCTTAGGATTGCCGACTGGTGGTACACCATTAAACACTTACAAGCGCCTTATTGAACTTCATAAAGCTGGCGAAGTAAGCTTCGAACACGTGGTTACTTTCAATATGGATGAGTATGTTGGTCTTCCTTCTGATCACCCAGAGTCCTACCGTTCATTCATGTACAGTAACTTCTTTAACCACATTGATATTCAAGAAGAAAACATCAATCTTCTTAATGGTAATGCTGAAGATCAAGAAGCTGAGTGCAAACGCTACGAAGACAAGATTAAATCTTATGGTCGTATTAACCTATTTATGGGTGGCGTTGGTAACGATGGTCACATCGCATTTAACGAGCCAGCATCGTCTCTTTCTTCTCGCACGCGCATCAAAACTCTAACTGAAGACACGCGCATTGCGAATTCTCGTTTCTTTGATGGCGATATCAGCCAAGTACCAAAATACTCACTGACTATCGGTGTGGGTACTCTGTTGGACGCTGAAGAAATCATGATCTTAATTACTGGTCACAACAAAGCACTTGCCCTGGAAGCGGCAGTAGAGGGTTCTGTGAACCACCTATGGACAGTATCTGCACTACAACTTCATCCTAAGTCGGTTATCGTTTGTGACGAACCTTCGACTCAAGAATTAAAAGTGAAGACAGTGAAATACTTCCGAGAGCTAGAAGCAGAAAACACTAAAGATCTTAAGTAAGGGTTATTACACTATGTATGCGCTAACTAACTGTAAAATTTATACAGGTAGCGATGTCTTGGACAACCACGCCGTCATCATCGACGGTGTAAACATTCACTCTGTTTGTCCTGTCGCTGAGCTTCCTACTGACCTTAAAACCGTTGATTTAGATGGTGCAAATGTCAGCCCAGGCTTTATTGACCTACAGCTAAATGGCTGTGGTGGTGTGATGCTAAATGATGAGATCACAGCAGAAACCATGCAAATCATGCACGAAGCGAACCTAAAATCAGGTTGTACTAGCTTTTTGCCAACGCTTATCACTTCTTCTGATGAGAATATGCGCCAAGCTATCGCCGCTGCGCGTGATTACCATGCCAAGTATGAAAACCAATCTTTAGGTCTGCACCTTGAAGGACCTTATCTTAATGTAATGAAGAAAGGCATTCACAGTGTCGATTACATTCGTCGTTCTGATGACGACATGATCGACTTCATCTGTGAAAATGCCGATCTCGTGACCAAGGTTACACTTGCACCAGAGCAAAATGACCCAGCGCATATCGAAAAACTTCGAAATGCAGGTATTGTTGTTGCGATTGGTCACACCAACGGTACGTACGCTGAAGCTCGTCAGGGCTTTGAAGCAGGCATTACATTTGCGACTCACTTGTTCAATGCAATGACGCCAATGGCGGGACGTGAACCTGGAGTTGTAGGCGCAATATATGATACTCCGGAAGTATACGCTGGCATCATTGCTGATGGTTTCCACGTAGACTACGCGAACATCCGAATTGCTCACAAAATTAAGGGTGAAAAGCTCGTATTAGTGACCGATGCCACAGCTCCAGCAGGCGCTGATATGGATCACTTTATTTTTGTAGGTAAGAAAGTATATTACCGAGATGGCAAGTGTGTTGATGAAAATGGCACACTAGGCGGCTCAGCACTAACTATGATCGAATCAGTTCAAAACACAGTTGAGCACGTTGGTATCGCTTTGGATGAAGCTCTACGAATGGCTACTTTGTATGCTGCACGCGCAATTGGTGCAGAGGACAAACTTGGCCGAGTTAAAAAAGGTATGGTTGCTAACCTTGCTGTATTTGACCGTGACTTCAATGTCAAAGCGACAGTAGTTAACGGACAATACGAGCAAAATTAAGCATGAATGGCGGACAAATAGGTAACGTAGACTTAGTTAAACAACTCAACAGTGCAGCGGTTTACCGCTTGATTGATCAGCAAGGTCCTATTTCTAGGATTCAAGTTGCTGATGTAAGTCAGCTTGCTCCGGCAAGTGTTACTAAAATTACCCGCCAGCTTTTGGAGCGCGGCCTAATTAAAGAGGTCGCGCAACAAGCCTCTACAGGTGGACGAAGAGCCATCTCTCTCACGACGGAAGTCGAACCCTTTCATTCAATCGCGATTCGTATCGGTCGTGATTATATTCATTTCAGCCTTTACAACCTCGGTGGTAAAGAGCTGGTTAATCACTATGCTCCTTTTATCTACCAAAACCAAACCGACTTAATGGAAGGTTTAGTAGAGCAAATACGTACTTTTATTGAACAACACAAAGACCGTATCGAGCAACTGATTGCAATTGGTATCTCATTACCAGGGCTAGTAAATCCCGAAACTGGCGTTGTTGAATACATGCCAAATACAGATATCGATAATCTTGCACTTGGCGACGTAGTACGCGATACCTTCAATGTAGAATGCTTTGTTGGTAACGATGTTAGAGGCATGGCCCTAGCTGAACACTACTTTGGTGCAAGCCGAGATTGCCAAGACTCCATTTTAGTTAGTGTTCACCGTGGTACGGGCTCAGGCATTATTGTCAATGGGCAGGTTTTTCTAGGGTTTAACCGAAATGTCGGTGAAATAGGTCATATTCAAATTGATCCACTCGGTGAACAGTGCCAATGCGGCAACTTTGGCTGTCTTGAAACGGTAGCAGCGAACCCAGCAATCTTAGAGCGCATTCGTAAACTATTAAGCAAAGGTTACCAATCTAGCCTTAGCAACATTTCCAATCCCACTATGGAAGATGTTTGCCAGCACGCGTTAAAAGGCGATGAACTGGCAGGTCAAAGCTTAGTTAAAGTTGGAAATCAGCTAGGAAAAGCTATCGCGATAACCATCAACTTGTTTAATCCACAAAAAATCATTATTGCTGGTGATATTACAAAAGCGCAGGACATTGTTTTTCCTGCGATAAGAAAAAATGTGGAAACACAATCATTAACCACTTTCCATGCTGGATTACCTATTGTTGCATCAGAATTAGACCACCAACCAGCCATGGGAGCGTTTGCTATGATTAAAAGAGCAATGCTGAATGGCGTTTTGTTACAAAAATTACTTGAAGAATAAAAGTTTGGTGGAAAAATAGCGTTCTGGCGCTGAAGAAATGGGTCGTTTAAACGACCCATTTTTCGTTTTGGCGATCAAACATAATGACTAGTTAATCTAACTACTAACAAAAAGCTGGCTTTCAATGGAACTCATTTTTATCTCGGTTGCTTTTCTAGCAGGTTTTGCAGCCCTTAAATGCAACCTTCCTCCTCTGGTTGGATTTCTGCTTGCGGGTTTTGCTCTTAATGCATTTGGTTACGAAAGTAACGACACGCTTACGACACTAGCCGACCTAGGTGTCACTCTTCTTTTGTTTACTATAGGGTTAAAGCTAGATGTTAAAACCTTATTAGCTAAAGAAATTTGGTTAGGCGCTACGGTACACAATATCGTTTCAACCGCATTTTTTACCACCGCGCTCCTTTTACTTAAAACACTCGGTGTCAGTACTCTTTCATCAATCGGGTTAGAGCAACTTATCTTGCTTGGCTTCGCTCTTTCCTTTTCTAGCACAGTATTTGCTGTTAAGAGCCTTCAAGAGAAAGGCGAAATGAATGCAACATACGGTACTCTCGCTATCGGTATCTTGGTTATGCAAGATATCTTCGCTGTAGTGTTCTTGACAGCCTCAACGGGCAAAATTCCGGAATGGTATGCAATCGCGTTGTTTATCCTACCGTTCTTAAGACCTTTATTCTTTAAATTGCTTGATTGGGTTGGGCACGGAGAAATGCTGGTTCTTTTTGGTATTTTCTTTGCGCTTGTTGTTGGTGCGGGGCTATTTCATATCGTCGGTATGAAGCCCGATCTCGGTGCACTGATTATGGGAATGATCTTAGCAGGTCACAAGAAAGCCTCTGAGTTATCCAAATCTCTACTCAATCTAAAAGAGCTGTTCTTAGTCTGTTTCTTCCTAAACATTGGATTGGCAGAAGAACCAACATTGACGGGGCTTTCTTTGGCTATCTTGTTTATGTTGCTACTTCCAGTCAAAGGCATTTTGTACTTCTTCACCATTAATTTCTTTAAGTTTAGAGTTCGTACGTCTTTGCTCGCCTCACTGACACTTTTTAACTACAGTGAGTTTGGACTTATTGTTGGTGGTCTTGCCTACAAAATGGGATGGTTACCTGGTGATATTCTCGTTTCCATTGCAATTGCTGTATCTATTTCCTTTGTCTTGGCTGCGCCGATCACCCGTGCAGGGCATGAAATCTATCAACGAAGCGCCAAATGGCTTAAAGAGGCTGCCGCAGAAACACTCCATGCCAAAGACCAGTTAATTAACCCTGGTCACGCTCAGGTTTTGATTCTAGGTATGGGAAGAATTGGCACAGGTGCCTATGATGAGCTAAGAACTCGCTATGGAAAAATAAGCCTAGGAGTTGAAGTAAGATCAGACGCAGCAGCTACACACCGCGCGCATGGACGTAATGTTATTGAAGGCGATGCGACCGATCCCGACTTTTGGGAAAGAATACTCGATACTGCCAACGTAAAATTGGTATTGCTTGCTATGCCCCATCACCTAGGAAATCAATTAGCCTTAGATCAGCTGCAACGGAAAGAGTTTAAAGGACAGATTGCTGCCATTGCAGAATATTCCGATCAGCTAGAAGAATTGACAGAATTGGGGGTTGATGCCGCTTTCAATATATACAACGAGGCAGGCAGCGGATTCGCAAGACATGTTTGTGAACAGCTCAAACCTGAATTTAAAGTTTAAAATATAAAACTTAACGCATAAATACCGGCTTATAAGCCGGTATTTTTCTTCATATCGAACAAAAAACATCCGCAAGTAGATCTCATCCACCAAAAAGCCACATAAATTAAATAATTTTTAATCAAAGCCATTTTGATAAAATAAATTGAAAGCCAAATGTTGCTTTTTTAATTGATCATGGCAAATTAAGTTTAAAAGATTAAAACGGATTTACTTGAGGTAATGGTATGTGTTCAGTATTTGGTATCTTAGACATAAAAAGTGATGCGGCGGCATTAAGACCTATCGCTTTGGAAATGTCTAAAAAGCTTCGTCACCGCGGCCCAGATTGGTCCGGTATATATTCTTCAGAGCGTGCGATCTTAGCTCATGAAAGGCTTGCTATTGTTGGGTTAAATAGTGGTGCACAACCTTTATATAGCCAAGACAAAAAACACATCCTTGCCGTCAACGGCGAAATTTATAATCACAAAGAGCTTCGAGCGAGATACGAAGACAAGTTCGATTTCCAAACAGACTCAGATTGCGAAGTTATCTTAGCTTTATACCAAGAACTAGGTGCTGATCTGCTTGAAGAGCTAAACGGTATTTTTGCATTCGTTCTTTACGATGAAGAAAAAGATACATACTTAATCGGTCGTGATCATATCGGTATCATTCCGCTTTATCAGGGCTATGATGAACATGGGAACTACTACGTCGCATCAGAAATGAAGGCTTTGGTTCCAGTTTGTAAGACCATTAGTGAATTCCCTCCAGGTTGTTACTACGGAAGTGCTGATGCAGAACCTCAGCGTTACTACACTCGTGACTGGAATGAATATGCAGCAGTGCAAGGTAACTCCACCAGCAAAGAAGAACTCACACAAGCTCTTGAAGATGCGGTAAAACGTCAATTGATGACGGACGTGCCATACGGTGTACTTCTATCTGGCGGTTTGGATTCCTCTATCACATCAGCAGTTGCTAAACGATTTGCAGCTATGCGTATCGAAGATGATGAAAAATCAGAAGCATGGTGGCCTCAGCTCCATTCGTTTGCTGTCGGCTTAGAGGGTGCTCCGGATTTGAAAGCGGCGCGCGAAGTAGCAGATAAAATAGGTACCGTTCACCACGAGATGACGTACACAGTGCAAGAAGGTTTGGATGCGATCCGTGATGTGATTTACCACATCGAAACTTATGATGTCACAACAATCCGTGCGTCGACTCCAATGTTTCTAATGGGTCGTAAGATCAAAGCCATGGGTATAAAGATGGTGCTTTCTGGTGAAGGTGCAGACGAAATATTCGGTGGTTACTTGTATTTCCACAAAGCTCCTAACGCCAAAGAATTCCATGAAGAGACCGTACGAAAGCTATTAGCACTCAACATGTTTGATTGTGCTCGTGCTAACAAATCACTTGCGGCATGGGGTGTGGAAGGTCGTGTCCCATTCCTAGACAAAGAATTTATTGATGTCGCCATGCGATTAAACCCAGAAGATAAAATGTGTGGCAATGGAAAAATGGAGAAACACATTCTTCGTGAGTGTTTCGAACACTACCTGCCGGACTCTATTGCTTGGCGTCAAAAAGAGCAATTCTCTGATGGTGTGGGCTACGGCTGGATAGATTCATTGAAAGAAGTGGCAGAAGCAAAGGTCACTGACCAGCAAATGGAAACAGCAGCTTACCGCTTTCCTTACAACACCCCTGCAACAAAAGAAGGGTATGTGTACCGCGAGATTTTCGAAGAGCTGTTCCCATTAGAATCAGCAGCGCAATGTGTGCCGGGTGGCCCTTCTGTGGCATGCTCTTCAGCTAAAGCTATTGAGTGGGATGAATCATTCCAAAACTGTATCGACCCGTCAGGTCGTGCGGTACAAGCCGTCCATAACGATGCATACTAATTCTTAATCAAGAAATACGATAAAGGCGCTATTCAGCGCCTTTATTTTCTTCCCAATTTAGTGATTCATTTTCGACGCTCACTTTAACGGGTCGATTGATCATCTCTACCAATAGAAACGAGCGCTTATCGCCATCAGGCTCTTCATAAATGGCTGTAATACCCGCAAATTGCCCTTCTTCAATTTTAACTTTCTGACCTTTTTCTGGTTCTGGTAACTTAATACAATGGTCGTCATGCTTTTCTAAAAGGCGCAACTCGTAGATCAAGTCCCCTTCCAGCTCGTATGGCAATGCGCCACGGCGGATAAAGTCGACCACGCCACGAGTTGATCGAACAGTGGTAAAACTCGGTCCGGCTTGATAGTCAAACCGAATAAATACATAACAAGGAAACAAAGGCTCTTTTACTGTCTGTTTCTTGTTGCGAAGTACTTTTTCAACTTCGATTTCGGGAAAATAACACTCGATTCCTTGATTTTCGAGATGAAGCTTAGCTCGCGCTTGCTCACCTCGTTTGCAATATAAGAGATACCAACGTTTCATTAAAATAACCAAACTGTCTAAACTATTTCTCAGCAAACATGCTTAAGGAGAGAAACAGATTATTAATTATCAGTAGGTTAACCAATTTATTTTGACCAACCTTTTTCATAATGATCAGACTAATTTCTACATGTGTATTACAAATAAAAGCCTGTAGTTCACAATCATTAGTGCTGAAAGGCTTCTGTTTTTCGAAGCTAGCAGTAAATAATACCACTTTCATTTATCAGTCTAAATGCAATATTGAAAACAAAAATTAACGTATTGAGCAATTCTATTCAGAACGATTGGAGGTTTGTTTTATCTGCAAACAAGAAGTAGAAAAGGCTAGAACGGTAAGTAGAAGCACAGTTCTTAGCGCTGGTTATTTAAAGGCTGCGTGTTGAGGGCAGCCTTGTGTAGATTTTTACACGCTAACGAATGTAAGGCTTAAGAACGGCGTTCATCATGTCTATATGGCTAGAGCTGGCGTTTAGACAAGGGATGTATTGGTAACCCTCCCCTCCAGCTTCCATAAATATCTCTCTATTTTCCTCGGCAATTTCTTCCAGAGTTTCAAGGCAATCAACTGAAAAGGCAGGTGTAATGATTTGGAGATTTTTTATTCCCCGTGAAGGCAGTGCTTCCATGGTTTCATCAGTGTATGGTTGTAACCACTCCTCACGCCCGAAGCGCGACTGATAAGTCATGCCCATCTGCGTGTCTGTCAGTCCAAGCTCTTGTGCTAAAAGCCGAGTGGTTTCCTCACAATGCTGAGGGTATATGTCGCCATTGTCAGCATAGCGTTTAGGTATCCCGTGATAGGAACAAAGCAAATAATCGGACTGTCCGTGCTCTTGCCAATGGGCACGAACACTATCGGCTAGCGCTTTTATGTACATCGGATGGTTATGATAATCACGAATGATTGTATAACCTGGAATTTCAGGCAGATTCTTAAAAGCTTTCGACAAACCATCGGACACGGCGGCCGTAGTCGTTGATGAATATTGTGGGAACAGTGGCAAAACAATAATTTCCCTACAACCTTGAGCCATTAAGCGCTCAACCCCATCTTGCAAACTTGGGTTGCCATAGGTCATTCCAAGTTCTACTGGCATGTTAACAGCGGATCTTAATGACTCAACCTGGAGCTTTGAGTACACCATCAAGGGTGACCCTTCATCCATCCACACCGACTGGTAGAGTTTCGCAACCTTTGGAGAACGGATCGGTAAGATAACCCAGTGTAATATTGGACACCATAACCAACGAGTCAGGTCGACTACACGCTTGTCCATCAAAAACTGAGCTAGAAATCGTTTTACAGCAGGAGCTGTTGGCTCATCAGGTGTACCTAAATTCGCCAACAAAATACCTTGTTTGGGCATGTTTTCCATATTTTTCCAATTTCTGGTTGAAAATTATATTCGAGAAACCTGACACTCAAGTCTCTTGGATATAGTTAAGCCAATTCATAACGTTAAGTCTAGAGATATACGAACCTCAAGGCGAGTTGGATTAATCCTTTTCACGTAAAAACTTGGCTTATCGCTGATTTTTTGAAAATCAAAACAAAAAAAGCGGTCATTATGACCGCTCTAACTCTATCAAAATATTGAAAAATACGCCGATTAAGAGAGCGCTTTTTCGATGTCTGAGCTAACTTCAGATACTTGCTTAGTTCCATCAAATTTCAGGTACTTAGTATCGCCTGCTTCAGCGGCTTTTCCGTAGTACTGAATAAGCGGAGCTGTTTGCTCATGGTAAACACCTAGGCGAGCTCGCACTGTCTCTTCTTTGTCGTCATCACGTACAACTAGGTCTTCACCTGTGATGTCATCTTTGCCTTCAACCTTAGGCGGGTTGTACACAACATGGTAAGTACGACCAGATGCTAGGTGAGCACGACGACCAGACATACGCTCAACAATAACACTGTCCGCGACATCAAATTCGATAACATAATCTACATCTACGCTCATTTCTTTCAAGCCGTCAGCTTGAGGAATTGTGCGAGGGAAGCCGTCCAGAAGGAAGCCTTTTTCACAGTCACTTTCCGCAATACGTTCCTTGATTAGACCAAGAATAATATCGTCAGAAACAAGCTGACCTGCATCGATCACTGCTTTCGCTTGTTTACCAAGCTCAGTGCCCGCTTTGATAGCCGCACGTAGCATGTCACCAGTAGAAATTTGTGGAATACCATATTTTTCCATGATGAATTGAGCTTGCGTGCCTTTACCTGCACCTGGAGCACCTAGAAGAATGATGCGCATGTTGGATCCTCTTAATATTTTTAATTTATACCGAAGCTCACAGCTTGAACGGTAAGTTTCGGTATAACTGCTTTACGAGGTGTTAGACCTCAATGAAATCGGGCGTGAATATACCATACATAAACAGATATTTTCGACCCTTGCCTATCTGGCTACTCAAAAAGTGACCAAAATCTAATTACCAAAGTTGAATTTAAAGCGCCATTTTCAATTTAGGTAATAAGCCCCACTCAAAAGCGGGGCTTAAATACAGTGTTACTCAGTGATGGCGTTTCGACTATTACACCTTAGTCAAAAGCTGGTTCACGGCACCTACATATTGCGTCGGGTCTTCTAAAGCGCCACGCTCAGCAAGCATAGCCTGACCTAGCAATACTTCCACCCAGCGCCCGAATAGCTCTTCGTCGGCTTCATCCGCCATACGCTTAACCATATCGTGCTCAGGGTTCAACTCAAATATGTATTTTACTTCAGGGACAGCCTGACCCGCTGCTTCTAGCAACTTCGCCATTTGCGTACCCATCTCGAAATCATCCGTAACCACAACAGCCGGTGTAGACGCTAATTTGAAAGTAGTACGAACCTCTTTCACACGATCGCCAAGGTATGTTTGAGTGCGTTCGACAACAGACTTAAACTCTTCTTCCGTTTCTTTCTGCTTCTCTTTCTCTTCTTCGTCTTCAAACTTGCTTAGATCTAAGCCTGCTTTCGTGATTGACTGGAATTGCTTACCGTCAAACTCCGTTAGGTAGTTCATTAGCCACTCGTCGATGCGATCAAACATCAGGATGACTTCAATACCTTTCGCTTTGAACTGCTCTAGGTGCGGGCTATTTTTCGCCGCAGCATAGCTGTCTGCTGTTAGGTAGAAAATCTTATCCTGACCTTCTTTCATACGTTCAACGTAAGAAGACAACGATACTGTTTGATCAGAGTTATCAACTTCAGAGGAAGCAAAACGCATCAAGCCTGCGATTTTCTCTTTGTTAGAAAAATCTTCTGCTGGTCCCTCTTTCAGTACCAAGCCAAACTCTTTCCAGAAAGACAAGTATTGCTCTTCGTCTTTCTTAGCCATTTTATCTAGTAGTCCCAATACACGTTTAGTACATGCACTACGCAAAGACTGAGTCACTTTATTGTCTTGTAGGATTTCACGGGAAACGTTCAATGGAAGGTCGTTGGAATCAATCAAACCACGAACAAAACGCAAGTAACTTGGCATGAACTGCTCGGCGTCATCCATAATGAAAACGCGTTGAACGTACAACTTTAGACCACTCTTATGGTCGCGATTCATCATATCCCACGGAGCTTTAGCTGGAATGTACAGCAAACTTGTGTAGTCGTTTTTACCTTCAACCTTGTTATGGCTCCACGTTAGTGGATCAGCAAAGTCACTGGCAACATGCTTATAAAATTCGTTGTATTCTTCATCTGAGATATCAGACTTGCTACGAGTCCACAAAGCCTGCGCTTTGTTGATTTGTTCCCATTTGGTTTCTTCTGTTTCTTTTCCTTCTTCGTCTTTAACGTTAGTTAGAATAGAAACAGGGATACCAATGTGATCAGAGTATTTGCTGATCACGTCGCGAAGACGGTATTCAGAAAGGAATTCTTTACCCTCGTCACGCATGTGAAGCACGATGTCTGTACCACGTGATTCTTTAGTAATGCTCTCGATGGTGTATTCACCTTCGCCAGCAGAGTGCCATTGTACGGCATCATCACTTGTAAGACCGGCAGCACGAGTACGCACAGTCACAGCATCAGCAACAATGAATGCAGAGTAGAAACCAACACCGAACTGACCAATCAGTTGAGAATCTTTGCTTTGGTCGTCAGACAGCTTTGAAAAGAAATCAGCAGTACCCGACTTCGCAATAGTACCTAAATGTTCAATAACATCATCTCGGCTCATACCGATGCCGTTATCAGAGATGGTTAAGGTATTTGCGTCCGCATCAAAAGACAGCTTAACACCTAATTCAGCATCACCCTGATACAGTTCAGCGTTTGATAGAGCTTGAAAGCGCAGTTTATCAGCCGCATCTGAAGCATTAGAAATCAGCTCTCGTAAGAAGATTTCTTTATTCGAATATAGAGAATGAATCATCAAATGAAGTAATTGTTTTACTTCAGATTGAAAGCCTCGAGTTTCTTTATTGTGTGTCGTTGTCTCGCTCATCTTCACTCCAAAACTAGACATTTAGATAAGTAGAATTGAAAACCAGGAACTTTCTTTATGCTTGGTTTTCAAACTAATTCCAAGAATGCTAGATAGATGTGGTTGGTAAATGTAAATTCAAGGTCAAAACAGATAAAAACAGTGTTTTTTTGATCATTTTTGATTATTCTATGGTGCGTAAAAATTCTCAAAGAAGATAAAGTGTGATAGAAATCACACCCGCATTCCTTCTGGTTCACAGAACCTTAACCAAGATTAAGCGCTTCAATAATGACTAATATCGGTACTAAATTCATTCTCGCTCAACGGTTTGTATTTGATCCCAACAGCAATTCGCTGGTAGACCAACATAGCGACAGTGAAGTTATTCGTCTGGGAAGTAATGAAAGCCGTATTTTGTTGATGCTGTCGGAAAGACCAAACGAGGTTATTACTCGTCAGCAGTTACACGAATATGTATGGCAAGACCAAGGATTTCAGGTCGATGACTCGAGTCTCACTCAGGCAATCTCCACGTTAAGAAAGATGCTGAAGGACTCCACTAAATCACCTCAATTTGTAAAAACGGTGCCCAAAAGAGGCTACCAACTGATTTCATCGGTAGAGCGAAGTGCACCTTCCGCAGGTGGTGATGAAATTTCAGAACCGACTGACGTGGCAGCTCCGCAATTGGAACAGTCGGACGCCATCGATACAGAATCGGTAGTACAAATAGAAATCCGTGATGAAAATGAAAGCACGCCGCCTACTCCAACTGACACCCCGCAGACTAAGAAGAAACCAAGCAGACTTCTTTGGGTTACTGCATTCTTGGCTATTTTAGTTCCAGTGCTTACATTTTTTGGTACTCAGGAAAAACCATCAACATTTGTGACCATTTCAGAAGTGAGTGGTATTCCAGTAAGAATGCCAGAAAACCACCCTAGTATGGCTCAATCCTTGCCCAATATTGAGCAGTGCATTGAACACTACGCTGCAAGACATGAAGGGGATTTGTCACCAGTACAAGTCATCGCGACTGGTGGTCAGAATGGTCAAATCATTTTGAACTATATTCACTCGATCAATTATTCTAGCGAAAACGTCACATTGCGTATTTTTTCTACTAAACCGGATTTTGCTCAGGTGTGTAACTAATGAATATTTCTAAAAATCTGAAAATCGCGATTGTCATGTTGATTGTGTCTGCACTAACCAGTGTTTGGATATACACACAATTCGGCGCAAAGGTTGAGAACGTACTTACGTCTCGCGAGTGGCAATCGCGCATGGTCACTCGTTTGTTTATTGAGTCAGACACTGAGCAAGACGAAGTCATAGGACCATTACGTAAAGCAACCATTGATTCCAATGTAAAATATTTACCAAATGGAACGTACCTGCGAGTATCACGAATTAACTTGTACACAGGAACCCATGAAAAACAAACCTCTTCCACTATTAATGTCTCGGAAAATGGTTCTTGGGAGCTGAGTGATAACTACCTACTGATCGAGCCAAATGAGTTTAAAGATATCTCTTCAAACCAGGGTGAAGATTTTACGAATAAGCAACTCAAAGTCATCACGCAAATCTTCAAAATGGACGCGCAGCAGAGCAGACGAGTTGAAATTATTAACGCGAAAGCCCTGTTGATGACCAGCTTAGATCATGGCTCCACGGTTTTATATTCTCACTAACTTTCAAAGGGAGGCATGGAATGTCTCCCTTTTCTTGATATGGCTATGGACTGGATACAAACCGCTTACCTATTTGTTGGCTCGTTAACCGCCAGCACTCTTTCTTCTATTGCTGGTGGTGGTGCTGGCTTGCTTCAGTTCCCACTGCTTATTTTCCTTGGATTAAGCTTCCAAACCGCATTAGCGACACACAAGATTGCCACCGTTGCTATGGGGTTAGGCGCTGCTTTTTCTCACCTCAAAGCGAGGCAATTTGATTTAAAACTGGCAAGCTACCTTGTCATTACAGGCTGCTTCGGTGTGGTTGTTGGGGCACACGTCGTGGTTATGTTGCCAGGCAAAGCTGGAGAGCTTTTGTTAGGTATCATCATTTTATCTCTTGGTATTTATTCTCGTGTTAAAAAAAACATGGGACAAGAAGAGATTCCCACCCACAGAGATCGCCTTGGGTGGATGATAGGCGGCGGTGCGCTTTTTCTTCTCGGCATATTTAATGGCTCGTTGACGGCAGGCTCTGGTTTAGTCGTTACCTTGTTTCTCGTTCGATGGTTTGGATTCAGCTATAAACAGGCTGTCGCCCTCACTCTAGTTTGCGTTGGGCTGTTTTGGAATGGAATTGGTGCGGTCGCCATCGTTCAAGTTGGTGTTGCCCCGCATTGGGCGTGGGTACCAATCTTATTACTGAGTTCTTTTTTAGGTGGATGGCTTGGTGCTATTGCAACGCGGCGGCTTCCTAATTCTGTCATCAAGTTAGCCTTTGAAGTTCTGACCATTTTAGTCAGCCTTAAACTCATTTATTCAGCGCTTTAAGGAGCGAACCATGCAAAAAGCCATCATAGATATTTACTACTGCCGACAGTGTAATTGGATGTTACGTTCCACATGGCTAAGTCAGGAACTATTGCACACGTTCAGCGAAGAAATCGAAACGGTTTCTCTGCACCCCGATACTGGTGGGCGCTTCGAAATTCACTGCAATGGAAATGTGATATGGGAAAGGAAACAAGATGGAGGCTTTCCAGAAGCAAAGGTACTCAAACAGAAAGTTCGCGATGTTATTGACCCAGAAAGAGATCTGGGTCATTCCGACTCTAAGTAATCAATAGGGTGTAACCTAAAGGTTGCACTGAGCGATTTGTTCTCCATCGAAGGTGAACACCGACAATACTCCGCTATCATAAAGCCCGTAACTGGCTTTGAATCCATCTCGAGGAAAAGTGGCGCTTCCTGGGTTAAACACAAGGACCCCATTATCTAATTCTGCAATGGGTATATGAGTATGCCCATGGCAGAGAATATCACCGTCTCTCAATAGCGGACGCTTATTGGTATTGAACAAATGCCCATGCGTCAAAAACAGTCGCTTGCCACTTTCTAGCAGCACCCATGAATAATCCATCATCATTGGGAAAGAAAGCAGCATTTGATCCACTTCACTATCGCAATTACCTCTAACGGAAATGATGTGCTGAGCGTACTCGTTTAGCTTTCTCGCCACCTCTGGAGGGTTGTAGCCTTCTGGAATTGGATTCCTTGGACCGTGGTTTAGAGTATCACCCAACAAAATGAAATGGTCCGCACCCGATTTCAAGTATGCATCAATGACTTTATTGGTCGCATGTTCGCAACCGTGTATGTCCGAGGCAAAAAATAGCTTCATAGCTTTACCATGTAACAGCTTACCCATTAGTCAGCTTTCCCATTTAAATATTGGGCTTAGGCGCGCCTTAAACCCACAATAACCTAGGGGATTCTATACGTAGTTGAGCCTATTTTGCTAGGAAGATATTATGACTTAGCCGCCTCAGTATTTAGCTAGACAGCTTTGACATACCATTGATGACAATGTTGTTGTAACTAACCATACCGATTACCTTCCCGTCTTCCACTACGGGAGCTCGGCTAATGCCAAAGCGTTCAAACAACCTAGCACAGTATTTCACGTTCATTGTTGGCTTTACCGACAAAGCTGGTTTCGTCATAATCTCATAGATATTCGTACGCTCTGGCGAGCGGTTTTGCGCCAAAACGCGTTTGGCGATATCGTTCATTAACACGATGCCGTATTCATCGTCTTCATATCGTTTATCCACTAGCAACGCTTTTACTTGGTGCTCTTTTGCCAAATGAATCGCTTCCTGAACTGTCGTCAAGCCATCCACAATGACATAGGAATTCGACATTACCTCTCTGACTTGAATCATCATCTGCATACTCATAACTTTTCCTCTACCACACTGGTTAAGGTTTCAACTTGATGCGCGACCCCAACCGCATCTTCAACATCAATTTGCACCGCAATCCCCTGCCCCGATGCTTCATCAAACTCACCAACTTCACTGATTTTTTCTAATATATGGCGAGACAAATGTTCTTCGACAACAAACAAGAGGACATCTTTTTGAACCTCTAATGTCAACCCAAGGAAAGTGCGTTTCTTATTAACGCCTTCTCCCCTTGCGTGATTAATTACCGTTGCTCCAGTAGCACCCGCGCCGCGAGCAGCATCAAGAACCACATCTGTTTTGCTTTCTTCGACAAAAGCAATAATGAGTTTAAAGCGCATTTTCTTTCTCCTTAGACGAAGCACGCTGATTCAGCCATTGGGTGAGTTGTGCGTAACCCATGACTGAAATAATCGGAAATAGGCTGGCAAAAGCAATCAAACCAAAGCCATCAATCACTGGATTTCGTCCTGGTACCGTTGAAGCAAGTCCTAGCCCCAACGCGGTAACCAAGGGAACCGTAACGGTAGATGTGGTTACACCACCAGAGTCGTATGCCAGTGGCACTATCAGCTTTGGTGCAAAAAAGGTTTGGATAACCACCACGATATATCCAGAAATGATGTAGTAATGGATTGGATCACCCACCACAATTCGATAGCTGCCTAGTGATATGCCTACCGCGACACCCAGTGCAACGGCAATTCGCAACCCATTGACACTAATGGAGCCGCCAGAAACTTGATTTGCTTTAATTGCAACAGCAATCAGGGATGGCTCTGCAACCGTGGTACTGAAGCCAATAAAAAAGGCAAATAAGTACACCCAGTAGTAATCTATCCACTCTAGGGACTGGCCAATAGACACTTTAAATTCTTGCAAAAATTGGGGCTCAGTAAGTTGGCTTGCCATTGTTTCCCCTAGTGGGAACAAGGCCAGTTCAAGCCCAATTAAAAAGAGCGAAAGCCCGATCAACACATAAACAAACCCCAAAACAACTTTCGTCAAATTCGCAATGGGCTTTCGAAGGACTGCAAATTGAAAACCAAAGATAATCGAGGCGATGGGAATAACATCAGTCACAGTGCTAACAAAGGTATCGACAAATAGGGACACACTGATCATGACAGCACCATCCCGTAGATCATGACGAACATCATTGGAAGTAAAGAAGCAAAAGCAATCAGACCAAATCCATCTATCATAGGGTTTCGACCTTTAATCGCAGAAGCCAAACCGACACCAAGCGCTGTGACTAGCGGCACGGTAATCGTCGATGTGGTCACCCCTCCAGAATCATAAGCTATGCCAATAATGGTATCAGGAGCAAACCCCGTAAGAATCACGATGCCGATGTAGCCACCGATAATCATAATGTGGATAGGCCATCCTTTTAAGATGCGGATCACCCCGATAACAATGGCCACACCTACAGAAAGTGCGACCGTTAACCGAAGACCATCTGCGTAGCTTTCCATCGCCTCTTCAGTATGCGCAATCACTCCACCTTCAGCCGCAACTTCCGATGCTTCTTGTGCGACTGCAGTAAGCGCAGGCTCCGCAATGGTCGTCCCGAATCCTAAACTAAAGGCAAAAATGAGCAGCCAAACTACGCTTCCTTTACGAGCAAAAGCCTGAGCCATAGACTCACCGATTGGGAAAAGCCCCATTTCAAGACCAAAAATAAAGAAAGTGAGCCCTAAGACCACAAGCAGTAAGCCAAACAAAATGGACAACAAATTAGGAAGAGGTTCTTGGAGGACAACCAGTTGAAAAAAACCGATCACCAAAATAATGGGCATCAGATCCCGTAAACTCGACAACATGGACTTAGCAAGCGCAAAAATGGCAGCCATCACACCCCCTGTGTAAACGTAAATCGCAAGCAGTGCCCCCATAAGAACAGCCGTTATATATTCTGTGATTACTCAAAATTCTTCTTTGTAGCCACATTCTGTAAAACGGACCTGACTACTTAGATAAAGCTCAAGTCGATACCTGTTGCTTTAATATGGGTGTAAACCGAGACATTCAAAATGACTTGGACATATACAGCATGGCACATAAATATGTAAGAAAATGTGACACCGCTGGAGTGATGAAATTTAAGAAGGAATTATTTGTGAGACGTGTTGTCCACGTAATGCTCAATTATCCGAATTGCCCAAGCTTTATGCGATCACGGCGCTTGATTCTCAAACGCCACTTTGATCTATCTTAGCGACCAACGTCTATAATGAAGAACGGAAGAAGACAATGAGGAAGAACATGAAAGTGTTGTTGACCGGAGGAACCGGTTTTATTGGAAAGGAACTCGTAAAGCACTTGGCTGGTCATCAGCTCGTCGTTCTCACTCGAAATATTGAAAAGGCTAGAGAAATACTTACCCATGCCGACTTTGGCAATATCGAATACATCGCTGATTTCGATTCGTTCTCCGATCTCAATGATTTCGATGCTGTGATCAATCTTGCTGGCGAGCCTATCGCAGATAAACGCTGGTCAGACACTCAAAAGCAAAAGATATGTGATAGTCGCTGGGACATAACCAAACAAGTGGTGTCGCTTGTTCACGCAAGCACCCAGCCACCCTCGGTTTTTATTAGCGGCTCTGCTGTCGGCTACTACGGAGATCAACAATCTCATCCATTCGATGAAAACCTCCATGTTCACCAAGAGCAATTTGCTCACCAAGTGTGTTCCAAATGGGAAACGATCGCCAAACGAGCTGAATCTGACAGAACGCGAGTGTGCCTACTCAGAACAGGTATCGTACTAGGCACCAACGGAGGGGCACTTGAAAAAATGATCCTACCATACAGAATGGGGCTAGGTGGACCAATAGGCAGCGGGAAACAGTATATGCCATGGATCCACCTACAAGACATGGTAAGAGCCATAATGTATTTGCTTGAAACCGACTATGCGCGTGGCGTGTTTAATCTGTGCGCCCCTCACCCTGTTCAGAATCAGCTTTTCAGCAAAACCCTAGCTAAGGTCTTGAATCGACCTCATATCTTATTTACCCCTAAATGGGTTATTCAGCTTGCATTGGGCGAGGCTTCATCCTTGTTATTTGATAGTATTCGAGCTAAACCTAAACACTTAACGGAACTGGGTTTTATATTTACATATTCTCGTCTTGAGCCGGCACTCAAAAATATTTTGCAACACCAAGATTAGGGCTGCTGACCAATTATGGTTACTATACCCAAGTAACCTCAAGATACTAGGTTCAGCGAGAGTTAACTTGGGTATATAACTAACCTCATGAAGCAAAACTCATCGCTCTGTATTCTTTCTCAGCTTAAAGAAAAGATGGTGTATAGCGATGAGCTCTTTCCAATTCTTTAATAAAGCAATGGAACAAAACCCTATGCTCAAATCCCACAAGGAAACTTAATGAAAGCCACCGTTCTTATTACTGGTTGTTCTACTGGCATCGGTTACGTTTGTGCGCACGCACTGCATGAAAAAGGCTACAATGTTATTGCTTCATGCCGCCACCAAGAAGATGTAGAAAGGCTTCGATCGGAAGGTCTCACATGTGTTCAATTGGATGTAAGCCTGCAAGACAGCATTAGTAATGGTCTTTCAGAAGCGCTGAAACTCACAGAAGGTAAAATTGACATCCTTTTTAATAACGGTGCATACGGGCAAGCTGGCGCATTGGAGGACCTCCCTACTGAAGCTCTTCGAGAGCAATTTGAAACCAATGTTTTTGGTTGGCACGAACTGGTGAAACAGGTATTGCCAATCATGCGTAAGCAAGGAGCAGGGCGAATAATCCAAAATAGCTCTGTCCTCGGGTTTGCAGCAATGAAATATCGGGGAGCCTATAACGCTTCAAAATTTGCCCTAGAAGGCTGGACAGATACCCTACGATTGGAACTGAAAGGTTCAGGTGTTCATATCTCTCTGATTGAACCCGGTCCTATCGAGACGCAATTTAGAGCTAATGCCCTAAAGCATTTTAAACAGTGGATTCCTGTAGAATCGAGTGTCCATAAAGCAGAATACGAGTTGCAACTTCAACGCTTGGCGAATGACAAATCTGGTAACGCTTTTACCTTACCTGCAGAATCTATTATTGAACCGCTTATTCATGCCATAGAGTCCCCTAAACCCAAGATTCGCTATCGAGTAACAACACCAACCAAAGTATTTGCCATCCTAAAACGTATTCTCCCGACTCGTTTATTGGATAGAATCCTTTCAAAGGCAGCATAGCTTATACCCAAGTAACCAGAGACATGAGTTCTTTTGAAACTACGAGTTTCACTCATTAATTTTAATAGTGTCATTAAACGTTAATAATTCTTCTCTAGTATTAACACTGAAGAAGATTCTGCTTTACCCGTATCCCCTGGCAATACCTGTTGAGGAAACAATGACACTAAACCAGCTGAACTGGCTGAGCATAGGTGTAGTGCTTCTTATTTTAATACTGTGACTTACTCCTTTGCTTGCTTATTACCCAAGTGCCACATCATGTGGCATTTCCTCTTGATTTCTCGCCTAATTACCCTTACCTAATAGGGAGTGCCCATAATTAAGGAAAGACCATGTCGTCTGATTACATCGTTGAGTTAAATGAGCAGAATTTTCGCCAAATACTCGAAGGTTCAGCCCAATCACCTGTACTAATACATTTTTGGGCTCCGATGAGCCAAGAAAGTGCGCAAATCATTCCCGATTTGCAAACTCTAGCCAACCAATACCAAGGTGCATTTACTCTTGCTTTGTTAAACTGCGAACAAGAGCAAATGATTGCAGGTCAATTTGGTGTACAGGCTCTGCCAACAATCGCCCTATTTGTAAATGGTCAACCTGTTGATGGTCTAGGCGGCCCTCAAACGATTGAGCAAATTAAAGAAATGCTCGCAAAACATTTACCTAGTCAAGACGAACTTGCGCTCAAAGTCATTCAAGAAAAGATTCAAGCACAACAATATTCCGAGGCATTAGCTGACATCTCGGCCTTAGAAGAGGAATTCAAACAGCGTGGTGACGTTAAGTTGGTCACCGTAGATTGTTTGTTAGAAACGAATCAATTTGAGTCAGCTGAACAGCTTCTATCAACAATCCCATTAGAATATCAAGACAACTACTATAAAGGTCTAGTCGCCAAACTGGATCTGCAAAAGCAAGCTGCTGACAGCCCAGAAATCCAAGCGCTAGAGCAACAATTTCAACAATCACCAAACGATGCTCAACTAGCAAACGACCTAGGCTTGCAATACCATCAAGTTGGTCGAGATGAAGAAGCGTTAGAGCTGCTTTGGTCATTCCTGTCAAAAGACTTGAATGCACTTGATGGCGATCTAAAGAAATCTTTTATGGATATATTGGCAGCACTTGGACAAGGGCATGCATTTGCCGGTCAATATAGACGAAAACTTTATTCATTATTGTACTAACTCTTCAAAGGCAGTGTGGTTTGCTGGTACTTAAGCAGGTACAGAATACACTGCCTTTAAACGCCTCTCCCTTTAAATTGTTATGGACGTGCTAAATACAGCGCAAAAATCAAACTCGTTTCATAAATTAAGTTTCAGATTAATTCGGTTCACTGTATTCTGTTTTATCCAATATATATTAAGGATATAGTCATGGAACTCGATATTCTCATCACCGTTGGCGTGCTTATTTTTGTCGCCATTATCTTTATCGTAGCTGGTGTAAAAACCGTTCCTCAAGGCAATAACTGGACTGTAGAGCGCTTTGGTCGCTACACCCAAACCCTTAAGCCAGGTTTAAACCTTATTATCCCATTTATCGATTCCGTCGGTCACCGAATAAACATGATGGAACGTGTACTCGATATTCCGGCACAAGAAGTGATTTCAAAAGACAATGCCAACGTAACCATTGACGCTGTCTGTTTCGTACAAGTAGTGGACGCCCCAAAGGCCGCTTACGAGGTTAATGACCTAGAACACGCGATCCGTAACCTAACACTCACGAATATCCGAACTGTTTTGGGCTCACTAGAATTAGATGAAATGCTAAGCCAGCGTGACATGATCAACACTCGATTACTTTCTATCGTAGATGAAGCAACCAATCCATGGGGTGTAAAAGTAACTCGTATCGAGATTAAAGATGTTCAACCACCGGCCGACCTTACCGCGGCGATGAATGCTCAAATGAAAGCTGAACGTAATAAACGTGCTGAAGTCCTTGAAGCGGAAGGGGTTCGACAAGCTGAGATTTTACGTGCAGAAGGTCAAAAACAGGCTGAAATTTTAAAAGCCGAAGGTGATAAGCAAGCCGCTATCCTACAAGCTGAAGCGAGAGAACGTGCAGCGGAG
This sequence comes from Vibrio sp. vnigr-6D03, assembly GCF_002835515.1. Lineage (NCBI taxonomy): Bacteria > Pseudomonadati > Pseudomonadota > Gammaproteobacteria > Vibrionales > Vibrionaceae > Vibrio > Vibrio sp. vnigr-6D03. The sequence continues at coordinate 56,348 of NZ_PIZL01000020.1, read as the reverse complement.
GCTGAAGCAAGAGCCACAGAAATGGTTTCAAACGCCATCGCACAAGGCGACATGCAAGCTGTAAACTATTTTATCGCCCAAGGCTATACTGAAGCGATTAAGTCCATTGGTCAGGCTGAAAATGGAAAGATCATTATGCTGCCACTAGAAGCAACAGGCTTGATGGGATCTGTGGCGGGTATCGCAGAAATGTTCAAAGACTCGAAAGAGAAATAATATGATAGAAATCCTTAACCAGATGAACCACTGGCACTGGATTGCTCTCGGTTTGGTGTTGCTGTGTGGAGAACTACTTGGCACCGCGGGCTACCTATTGTGGATTGGCATATCAGCCATCCTAGTGGGGTTTGTGAAACTGCTTCTTCCAATCAGTTGGGAGCTTCAATGGGTATGTTTTGCTGTATTCTCACTCGTAACCACTTGGCTTTGGTGGCGCTACCAACACAAAAAAGACGTCTTAGATGAAAAAGAGACGAACTTAAATCAACGAGACAAACAGCTTGTAGGGCAAATAACTCGCCTAGAAGAAGACATAGAAGCAGGACGCTGTCGCATACGAATGGGTGATACCACTTGGTCTGCAATGAGTGAGCGACCTCTTAGTGCTGGCACCGCTGTTAAAGTAACCGCCGTTGACGGAATAGTCCTTACTATTGAAGCTATAGAGTAATACCCTGTTCTAAAATGGTGTTCACAATGAAATAGGTTTGTCTGGTGGCGAACCTATTTTTTATGCCCACACAAATTATCAATAATCGGACACTCTTTTCCTTCATCCCCTGGGCACTCAGAAATCCAACTTTCTAATTGATTCTTCATCAAGTTTAATTCTGCGATTTTGGTTTCTATTTCAACGAGTTTATCTCGTGTTTTCGCTTTCACTTCAGCGCTTGTTCGCGATGGGTTGAACGCAAGTTCCAGTAAACTTTTACATTCATCCAGACTGAACCCTGCCGCTCTTGCTCTCGCGACCAATTGCAGTTCTTCTATGTGTTTTTCAGAATAAGTGCGGTAGCCATTAGCACTGCGTATGGCTTGAGAAGTGACGCCTTTCGATTCGTAAAACCGAATGGATTTAGGGGTCAACCCTGTAAGTTTAGCGACTTTCGATACATTCATAAAATAGCTCAATAAAACCTATATTTACACTATCAATATAACCGTAAATTAGTTCAAGCGTAAGATCGCAAAGACGAGATTAATTAATACTTTATTTGCGATACAAATAATAAAATACAATATGGATTTTGTTTCTCATATTGCAGGGAGAGAACTATGAAATTAAGTCATAAGCTATTGCTTTCATCAGCTTTAATACCATTTTCTACATTGGCTGATGTTGAAATTTCAATGCCTAAAGATGTTCAGCTTATGATCGTCAATGGAGAAGATATCGGGTATTCCGGTTTTGGGTTCGATTATCAAGAAACACTCACCGTACCCAACGGCACAAACCAACTGGTATTTCGAGTCGCAAAAGTCGTTACCGAAGCAGGAAGTAAAAACACAAAATTTAAATCTCAACCTTTGGTTGCAACATTTGACGCCAGGGATACAAGCCTAGAGTTAACCGTACCTCGGATAACCACGCTTAGCCAAGGTGAAGCTTTCAATAAAGAGCCAAAGTTCTTTTTGAATGGCCCAACAGGTCAAGTCGATTCTCTAAAAACAGGTCAAATCAAGGTCGGGTTTACTTTCATGCCGGATATGGTTCAAGAAGTCAGTAATTTTAATGCTAGCTCAGAACCTGCGAGTTTAGCTGCTTTTTCCGAAAAGCCCGTTCAAAGCAAGCCAGTGCCGAAAAAGAGCGAGAAAAAAGTAAAACACGTTGCTTCATCAGATTTGGAATCGTTGCAAAAGCTATTCAAACACGCATCAGAAGAAGATAAGAAAGCGTTTCTATCTTGGGCTATTTCCAATATCAACTAATCTTATATTTTAAAAAATAAGCCACAGAGTAAAATAGTATAGACAAAAGAAAAGCCACTCAAAGTGGCTTTTCTTTTGTCTGCTTTTCAGCTTTCACCTAAAACTATCTCTAGCTTATTTGGTAAAAAAGCCGACGTGTCTAGCACGTCGGCAAAATTGAAAAAGGCAGTGTAACTGGGTCTTAGAAGTAGTATTCCATACCAAGACGCCAGCCTAGATCGCTATCGCTATCGCTACCAACTTTATCAGTGTGGTGAACTAGACGAGCGTAAACAACTGCATTTGAATCAATGCTGTACATCGCTTGACCAGTAATAGTTTGGTCTTTGTCTTTGATTGTGTCGCCATCAACTTTCGCGTCTGTAGAAGCTGCAAAGTTTAGGTTAAATGTCCAGTGCTCTACGCCAGTGTAGTAAGCGCCAAATTTATATGCACTTTGTGTACCTTTACCGTAACCAGCCGCGCCAGTTTTGCCACCTTCAGGTTTAACTTCACCTGTTAGGTAAGCAGCGTGTACACCGAAACCTTCTAGGTCAACGTTCACACCCGCGATCATTGCGTTTGCATCACCACGGTTGTCCGCTTTATCAACTTTCTCACGATCAGTGTTGTTTTCGTAAGCTAGCTTCGCTGTGAATACGCCAGTTTTGAACTGACCGCTTGCAGAATATACGTTTGAACCAGCAACATCTTCGTCACCACGACCAGCACCAATAGCGAAGCTGAAGCCGCCTAGGTTTGCTGAATCGTAACGAACCATGTTTGATTGACGATCGTAGTTAGTGTTACCAGTGTTACCTACGTTGAAACCGCCACCAGAACTTTGACCTGTGTAGCCATCAACTACTTCAAATAGTGGCGTTAGTACACGACCGAAACGAACTTTACCAGAATCGCCGAAATCAAAGCCGCCGAACGTATCACGCACACCTAGACCGCTGTCAGAACCGTCATCACCTACGTTACCACCTTCAAGTTGCCAGATGATAGTTGGACCACGTTCCCAATCTGCAGAACCACGAACACCGATACGTGATTCGTTGTCCATAACGATTGGCTTGTCTTTACCTTCTGTAGTTTCAGCATTTTGAGCTACAGAGATAGCGATTTGACCGTATAGGTCAACTGTTTCTGTTGCTGGTTTAGCAAATGCAGAGCCTGAAACCGCGATAGTAGCTACTGCTGCACCTAGAAGAGTGCGTTTGAAGATCTTTTCCATGGAAAACTCCTAAAATGGATATAGCTGTTTTTGTCCGCTTAACACCTCAATTTGGCCGCTAAGGTGAAAGCATCTTTCCTATTTGCGTGATAATCAAAATCTATTGAATTCACACTTTCTTTTCCTGCATACACAGTGTGTATCCATAGGAAGCAAGACTAACTTCGTGGAGGAAAACATCAACGAGAACTTATTTTTTATCTAAAAAAATATGAAGGAGAGCAAACTTTTATCAACTTAATGATATGAATCACAGTTATTAATTTTGAGCTTAGAATTAAAGAGATGGTTGTTATATTTCAATAGGTTAGGGTGAAATGAATTTCAATAAAGTTGAAGTGACTCGAAAATGAGAAATATCAATAGCTATTAGAGATTAAAATCAGAGAATGATCACAGACAATTGATATCTTTATTCACAATGAGAATTAATAGTAAAGTGATGTATATAAAAGGCTCACTAAATATTTCTCTGATAGTTACCTTATTTCTTACGCTTATTTTGATAGACAAATGTTTTTAGAATTAGTTGCGTAATTTTTTGAGTTATTTTTACTGCTCTTTAAAAATCTCAAAAAAACTAATTTTTACAAAAATGCCTAGAACAACATTAAAAATTTGATTTTAATGGATAAACTGCAAAATAAAGCAAACAGGGAAATGAGCTCAAATGCCAAAGCCTTACAGACCTTTTCACGCTAATCTAAATACAGTAACGTTATCGCTGCGTGAAATTTTTGAAGAAAAATAAAGGCGAGCCCGTTAGCTCGCCTTGTTCTAAGATTGAACCCTTTTTAGGCTACAAACCAAGTAACTCTGCTAGGCTTTCCTCATCTTGGATTTCAATGTTCAGCTCTTGCGCTTTGGCCAGTTTAGAGCCCGCAGCCTCACCCGCAAATAGGATATCTGTCTTTTTAGAAACACTCCCAGTCACCTTTGCCCCTAACGCTTGAAGTGCCGCTTTTGCGTCATTACGATTCAATCTAGAGAAACTACCAGTAATAACCACTGTTTTCCCTTCAAGCACCTGAGGTTGGTTACTCGATTGGTCGGTCACATCGTTCCAATGAACACCGTGTTCCCGCAATTTCGCAATGACATCTAAGTTCGTTGCCGACTCAAAGAAATGTTTTAGGTGAGTAGCAACGATTTCACCTACATCATTGACTTCGATGAGCTGTTCTTTTGATGCTGCTTGAATGGCTTCTAGAGATTTGAAGTGACTCGCTAGGTTGGATGCTGTCGCCTCGCCAACTTCACGAATTCCTAGCGAATATAAAAACCTAGGAAGTGTCGTTTCTTTCGATTTATTCAAAGCATCAATTACGTTTTGCGCTGATTTAGGTCCCATTCTGTCTAGAACAGTAATAACACCTGCAGTCAGTTTAAAAAGGTCCGCGGGTGTTTCGACCATTTCTCGATCAACGAGCTGCTCGATAACTTTCACGCCTAAGCCGTCGACATCCAGTGCTTTACGCGAAACAAAATGCTTTAACGCCTCTTTCCTTTGCGCCTGACAAATCAATCCGCCCGTACAACGAGTAACGGCTTCTCCTTCAAGACGCTCAACTTCAGAAGAACACACAGGACACGCTGTTGGATAAATAATTTCAGAAGCATCATCTGGGCGGCGATCCATCACAACACCTGTGACTTGAGGGATCACATCCCCAGCACGTCGAATAATGACACTATCTCCAACTTTAACGCCTAAACGCGCAATTTCATCTGCGTTATGTAATGTCGCATTACTGACCGTCACACCACCCACAAACACAGGTTCTAGCTTAGCAACAGGGGTAATAGCCCCAGTTCGCCCAACCTGAAATTCGACATCATTCAATACCGTGATTTCTTCCTGCGCTGGAAACTTGTAGGCAATCGCCCATCTCGGTGCTCTGGCAACAAAACCCAATTCCTCTTGAATGGCAATATCATCGATTTTGATAACAACACCGTCTATCTCATAAGGGAGATCGTCACGTATCGTTTGGATATTTCGGTAGAAATCGAAAACATTCTCCAAACCTTCAACTTTTTGGGTTTCAGGGCACATGGGTAAGCCCCAAGTTTTTAATTGTAGAAAGCGCTCGTAGTGACTTTCAGAAAGAGTACCTCCTTCAACAACGCCCACACTGTATGCGTAAAAGCTAAGTGGACGAGTAGCCGTAATTTTGGAGTCAAGTTGACGCAGACTGCCTGCGGCTGCATTGCGCGGGTTTACAAAGGGTTTCTGACCTTTTTTGATTGCCTGCTCGTTCATTTTATCGAAGCCCGCTTTAGGCATAAATACCTCACCGCGAACTTCAATGCGTGTTGGCCAATCATCTCCTTGAAGCACAAGGGGGATTGAATTAATAGTACGGACATTCTCTGTGATGTTTTCGCCAGTCGCACCATCCCCACGAGTAGCGGCCTGAACAAGCAAACCATTTTCATACAATAAACTAACGGCTAAACCGTCTAGCTTGGGCTCACAACTGAATGTTGAAAAATCAGAACCAACCGCTCTCTCTTTCGCTCGGCGGTAAAACCCTTGTAATTCAGCATCGTCAAACGCATTATCAAGAGAAAGCATTGGGATTTCATGAGCAACAGAGGTAAAGCTATCCAATGCGGCTCCACCCACTCGCTGACTTGGTGAATCAACCGTCACCCACTCAGGGTGCTCACCCTCAATCTCCTGCAGTTGTCGCATCAACCGATCATATTCAGCGTCAGGCACTTCTGGGTTGTCTTCCACATAATATTTTACTGCATAGTGGTGAAGGGTTTGCTTCAATTCGGAGTAAAGCTGCTCAGTCTTCTTAGTCATAACTTGCTCTGTCTTGCTCAGTAAAAAGGGCTCTATATGAGCCCTGATTGTTTTATTCTATCTTGTATTCGTGAATTACAATACTAACTGTCGTAAAAATCACGGACCTGTTTGCGATAAGCATCCAACCTATCAGGTGTCATTAAATTGCGCTGATCATCTAGAACATTCCCACCCAAGTCATCCGCAATTTGCTGAGCCGTTTTCAACATCAGTTTAAAATTTTGATCTGCTTCACCAAAACATGGCAGGGTCATAAAGAAAGAGATACCTTTTGTCTCAAACGTTTCTGGATCGTCATGCGCCAGAGTACCAGGTTGCATCATATTCGCGACACTAAACAAAACCTTACCCGTTCCAGACATATCCGCATGACGATGGAAGATATCCATTTCTCCATACAGCAAACCGTTTTGCTTCATACTTTCAAACAGACTGGTCCCAACAAATGGCGTATCGCCAGCGCAGTGAACGTTCAAAACCAGCACTTCCATTTCTTTCTCTGGCTCTAGTTCTTCGTTGACTTGCTCTTGGGCTTTAACTTCGGATTCCGCAACTTGGATAACTTCTTCTTTCTGAGCATTAGGCTCAACGTTTTCTCTGGTTTCTGAAGCCGTTATTTCAGAAGGTTCTAACGGTTCTTCCACGTCAGTTTTTGCTGCAGTTTCGTTGTCATCGATGGATGAAAAAGACGGTAAGGGCTCATCGCTGTCGACAAGTGGATCAAAAGATGGCGTGTCTTTTTCGGTATCGTCACTATTAAATTCAGGCTCTTTACGTGGTTTGCGAATAATCTCAAAATCATCTTCTGGAGCAAACGCGCGAGTCGCGGCATAATCAGGCTCTTCTTCTTGCTCTGTATTTCCGAGCTTACGATGAGGCTTATTACCAAACTTGGCTTTACCTTCTTTTTTACTTGTCCATAAACCGTGGAATAGCAAAGCGGCAATGGCAAGTAAGCCTACGATGATAAGTACTAGTCGCAATTCCTGCATTTTTCACTCTCTGTTCTCTGCATCGCTGAATAAGTGTTCAAGCTGAAGCTTATTTATCATTTATGTGTGTTACTTTACCAAAAGTCTCTGAGAAATTTGAATAAATATGTTTAGACGCGAATGAGCATCGCGTGACCTTCTGCACGCTTTTATTCTATTTTGCTGTAAATCTAAGACATGAATAAAATTCAGCTTCTATTCATATAACGTATTTTATACCAAGTTACATCAAACGTTCGAGTCAGACTTACAATCTATCCTTGTACAAAATCTTTCAAGCTAACTCCTTGAGGTTACTTGGGTATACGTTAGAATCGCTGATAGAGCAATCTAGGAAGATTAAATTTATGACAACAAACAATCGAAGTGGCATCGGATACTTTTTTCATGGGTTTGAACTCGCATTCCAACCAGGTATCAGACGTTTTGTGATTTTGCCCCTTCTCGTAAATATTTTATTAATTGGTGGAGCCATCTATTTATTGTTTTCAAATCTAAATCAATGGATTGATGCTTGGCTTGGGTATCTGCCAGATATGCTTTCGTGGCTTTCTTATCTACTGTGGCCTTTGTTAGCACTCACAATATTGGCCACATTTACCTATTTGTTTAGCACCATTGCAAATTTTGTTGCTGCCCCGTTTAACGGGCTACTCGCAGAGCAGCTTGAAGCAAAGCTAACGGGAAAGAAACTTAGCGACCAATCGATACTTTCTCTACTCAAAGACGTTCCGCGTATTCTGGGTCGTGAATGGCGAAAGCTGATGTACTACCTGCCGAAAGCGCTAGGGCTTTTCATTTTACTGCTTATCCCAGCGTTAGGTCAGACCATAGGACCAATACTTTGGTTCCTATTTTCTGCTTGGATGATGGCAATACAATATTGTGATTACCCTTTCGATAACCACAAAGTCTCGTTTCAGGACATGAGAAACGATTTGAAACAAAATCAATCCGCATCCTATGGCTTCGGGTTTATGGTAACGCTGTTTACTATGGTTCCCATTCTCAATCTGTTTGTGATGCCAGTAGCAGTTTGTGGTGCTACCGCAATGTGGGTGGATAAATACCGTCTACAGTATGTGAGATAATGATTTCTGCGAATATTAAGGCTGACACTCGTCAGCCTTTTTGTTACTTGACTTGACCATTTCCACAGTCAAAGAAATGGACCATTGCATATCGTGTACACCCTATAAGTTATAACCATTTATTCTTTTTCGGTTGATTATTAGCACTTTATGCTTAATCACTATAAACACAGAGTGCATCGTGCACCCTACCCCGTGTAATGAAGGAACATCAACATGAGTAAAATCTACGAAGACAATTCACAAGCTATTGGTAACACTCCACTTGTTCGCCTTAACCGCGTAAGTAAAGGTAACGTTCTAGCAAAAATTGAAGCACGCAACCCAAGCTTTAGTGTTAAATGTCGTATTGGCGCAAACATGATCTGGGAAGCTGAAAAAGCAGGTACTTTAAAAGCTGGTGTTGAGCTTGTAGAGCCTACTAGTGGTAACACAGGTGTTGCTCTTGCATTCGTAGCGGCAGCTCGTGGTTACAAACTGACCCTTACTATGCCTGAGTCAATGAGCCTTGAGCGTCGTAAACTGCTTAAAGCATTGGGTGCAAATCTTGAGCTAACTGAAGCAGCTAAAGGTATGAAAGGTGCGATTGCTAAAGCTGAAGAAATTGTTGCTAGCAACCCTGACAAATACTTGCTTCTTCAGCAATTTAACAACCCTGCTAACCCAGCAATCCACGAAAAAACAACGGGTCCAGAGATCTGGGAAGCGACTGACGGTGAGATTGATGTATTTGTATCTGGTGTAGGTACAGGTGGTACACTAACAGGTACTAGCCGTTTCATTAAAGGTGAAAAAGGCAAAGCTATTACTACGGTTGCAGTTGAGCCTGCAGAATCTCCAGTTATCGCACAGGCACTTGCAGGTGAAGAGATTCAACCTGCTCCTCACAAAATCCAAGGTATCGGTGCTGGATTCATCCCTGGTAACTTAGATCTAGAATTAATTGACCGTGTAGAGTCTGTTACTTCAGAAGAAGCGATTCAGATGGCTCGTCGTCTAATGGAAGAGGAAGGTATCCTAGCTGGTATTTCTTCTGGTGCGGCTGTTGTTGCTGCAAACCGTGTTGCGGAACTTCCTGAATTTGCAGGAAAAACTATCGTAACTGTTCTTCCAAGTTCTGGTGAGCGTTACCTCAGCACAGCACTATTTGCAGGTCTATTCACAGAGAAAGAAAACCAGCAATAAACACGTAATAAAACTGTGTTGAAATCAATTTTTAGTCTAAAAAAGCCCCGTTAAGGGGCTTTTTTGTTGATCCCTGCCTCACCTTTGGTAATATCACCTCAGTTTTATTTTTCGCTTCAAAATAAAAGAAGCGCACTAACTAAAGAATCACTCAACTTTGCTGTATCATATGAATACAAGCAAAGCGAGTTGAAAACACTGATATCGGTTTTGCGGTTTCATATCCTCTGGACTAGCACTGGTTATGAAAACTCAACACGCTGCCGACACAGACACAAAAATAAATCAATTGGGGTATATCACATGTATCAGAAGCAAGTAGAAATCACTGCAGAAAACGGTCTTCACACTCGTCCAGCGGCTCAGTTCGTTAAAGAAGCGAAAGGCTTTGATGCTGACATCACTGTTACTTCTAACGGTAAAAGTGCAAGTGCGAAGAGCTTGTTCAAATTGCAAACTCTAGGTTTGGTGAAAGGTACTGTTGTTACTATCTCTGCTGAAGGCCCACAAGCTCAAAACGCAGTAGACCACCTAGTTGCTCTTATGGACCAACTTCACTAATTAGAAAGATCTTATTAAAGCCATTTTGTTAACACAAAATGGCTTTATTTGAATATGAAGTCTTTTTACGCTACAACTACTCGTTAGCATTTTAGTCAAACATTTTCCCGTTTATTGTTGACCAACTTAAGGTAAGGCTATGATTTCAGGCATCCTGGCATCTCCTGGTATTGCTTTTGGCAAAGCACTGCTTCTTCAAGAAGATGAAATTGTCCTAAACACAAACACCATCACCGACGATCAAGTAGAAGCAGAAGTACAATGCTTTTACGACGCTCGTAACAAATCTTCCCACCAACTTGAAATTATCAAGCAGAAAGCACTTGAAACATTCGGTGAAGAGAAAGAAGCGATCTTCGAAGGTCACATCATGCTTCTTGAAGATGAAGAGCTAGAAGAAGAAATTTTAGCACTGATCAAAAACGATAAGCTTTCAGCAGACAACGCTATCTACTCTGTGATCGAAGAGCAAGCCACTGCCCTTGAATCACTGGATGATGAATACCTAAAAGAACGTGCGACAGACATCCGTGATATTGGTTCGCGTTTTGTTAAAAATGCACTTGGTATTAACATCGTTTCTCTAAGTGATATTGATGAAGAAGTCATTCTTGTCGCATACGACCTAACACCATCTGAGACAGCGCAAATCAACCTAGATTACGTTCTTGGCTTCGCTTGTGACATTGGTGGTCGTACATCACACACATCTATTATGGCTCGCTCTCTTGAGCTACCCGCGATTGTTGGTACGAACGACATCACTAAGCAAGTTAAAAACGGCGATATGCTGATTCTGGATGCGATGAACAACAAAGTTATCGTAAATCCTACAGACGCTGAAATGTCTGAAGCACAATCAATCCGTGATGCATTCTTTGCGGAAAAAGAAGAGCTTGCAAAACTGAAAGACCTGCCAGCAACAACTTTAGACGGACACAACGTCGAAGTTTGCGGCAACATCGGTACAGTAAAAGACTGTGACGGCATCAACCGCAACGGCGGTGAAGGTGTTGGCCTGTACCGCACAGAATTCCTATTTATGGATCGTGATGCACTTCCAACAGAAGAAGAGCAGTACCAAGCATACAAAGACGTCGCGGAAGCGATGCATAGTGAATCCGTAATCATCCGTACAATGGATATCGGTGGCGATAAAGATCTGCCATACATGGATCTACCAAAAGAAATGAACCCATTCCTAGGTTGGCGTGCGGTTCGTATCAGCTTGGACCGCCGTGAAATCCTACGTGACCAACTACGTGGTATTCTACGTGCTTCTGCTCACGGTAAGCTGCGCATCATGTTCCCAATGATCATTTCTGTTGAAGAAATTCGCGAGCTTAAAGCGGCAATCGAAGAATACAAAGTGGAACTGCGCTCTGAAGGTCTAGCGTTCGACGAAAACATCGAAATCGGTGTTATGGTTGAAACACCAGCAGCAGCGGCAATTGCTCACCACTTAGCGAAAGAAGTATCATTCTTTAGTATTGGTACTAACGACTTAACTCAGTATACTCTAGCAGTAGACCGTGGTAATGAGTTAATCTCTCACCTATACAACCCGCTATCACCTGCTGTACTAACAGTAATCAAGCAAGTGATTGACGCTTCTCATGCAGAAGGTAAGTGGACAGGTATGTGTGGTGAGCTTGCTGGTGACGAGCGCGCAACGCTTCTTCTTCTGGGCATGGGCCTAGATGAATTCAGCATGAGCGGTATCTCTATTCCAAAAGTGAAGAAAGTAATTCGTAACGCTAACTTCGAAGAGGTTAAAGCTATGGCAGAAGAAGCTCTTCAAATGCCAACAGCTGCAGAGATTGAAGCACACGTAGAAAAATTTATCGCAGAAAAAACAAACTGCTAATATAATTCAACAGAATAAAATTAACGTTTAGGAGCATGACATGGGTCTGTTTGACAAACTGAAGAAGCTGGTTTCTGACGACAGTGCTGACGCTGGTGCAATTGAAATCATCGCACCTCTATCTGGCGAAATCGTAAACATCGAAGACGTGCCAGATGTAGTATTCGCTGAAAAAATCGTTGGTGACGGTATCGCGATCAAACCATCTGGCGACAAGATGGTTGCTCCAGTAAACGGTACTATCGGTAAAATCTTTGAAACTAACCACGCTTTCTCTATCGAGTCTGACGACGGCGTTGAGCTGTTTGTACACTTCGGTATTGATACTGTTGAACTGAAAGGTGAAGGCTTCACTCGCATCGCTGAAGAAGGTCAAACAGTGAAAGCTGGTGATACTGTCATCGAATTCGATCTAGCACTTCTAGAAGAGAAAGCTAAATCAACTCTAACGCCTGTTGTTATTTCTAACATGGACGAAATCAAAGAGTTGAACAAACTTTCTGGCGCGGTATCTGTAGGCGAAACCACAGTACTTCGTGTAACTAAGTAATCTTCTTAGTTGTACCATCGCTTTAAAAACGCTGCCTTCGGGCAGCGTTTTTTGTTTTCACGTTAATAAAATAGTTTTACTGTTGCGTACTTCTAACATTACATTCGTCTGAATTCGGCTTGGTCATCATCAATCCTAATGGCTATCCATATCAAATCATTAACCCTCTCAAATTAGTCTCGATTGAGGAATCAATAGGTTAGTAATGCTATAGGATCATTTAATCTATGCTCAAACTAGGGGCTTTGTTTGAGAGAATCATATGGTTGTATAAGGCTAAAAACTGAAGGGATAGTTTTCTTTAGGCAAGAAAAAAGCCCCTTTTCCTTTGAGAGAACCGGGGCTGTTACTAGTCAGAGTCATGCGGAGATCAGAGAAATGAAACATATCCCTAACTAGCCAGGTGCATCCAATACAAATTAATAAACATTCCGCAGGTGAGAGATGAGAGAGCGTCCTGTTTTTTGTACCTTCCGCGCTTGCTAACTTAGCTTCGCCATTCGCCAGTCCACGTCTGTCCAGGCGATGACGTGCATTACTATTGAAGTAATTGCATTGCTGAGTTTGGCAACTGTTTTGCTTGAGCAAGAATGGAAGTACCTGCCTGTTGCAAAATCTGTGATTTCGTAAGTTCTGTGGTTTCTTTCGCCCAGTCTGTATCTTTGATACGGCTGTTGGAAGCATCCACATTCTCACGTACGTTCGCTAAGTTATTGATACTGTGGCTGAGTCGGTTTTGTTTCGCACCTAAATCAGCACGTTGGCTATCAATATATTTGAGTGCGGCATCCACTACGCTGATTGCGTTTTGGGAGCCCGCCACTGTTCTAAGATCTAAATCTTGAACCGTAGTTTGTAAGCCAGGTCCACCTGTCAGTCCAACTTCGCCAGCTAACGCACCGGAGATGGTCAAGTCACCTTCTAAGTGTGGTTCAGCGACAAATACCTGCATTTGACCGTTTTCACTGACCGAGGCATTAATCATGTCCGACTGACCGTTAATGTATGTCGCCAGTTCTTCGATATCATCACCAGCATTCGCTGATATCTCGATTACTTGTGGTTCACCCGCCTTTGTTGTGAACTCAAACTTGATATCTAGTTTGTCCGCTGGAACACCCCAATCTGTGCCTTTGGCACTTTCTGGTGGTGCAACAAAGGTGTTTCCGCCCATTCGTGTATCATCGGCTCGAATACTGGTCAGTGCCATGATCATCGCTTCACCGGAGTTAGCACCAATCTGGAATGCAGCATCACCAAATGAGCCATTAAGTAGTCGACGTCCACCAAATGATGTGGTTTCAGCAATACGGTTGAGTTCGTCTTGCAGCGCAACCGCCTCTTCGTTGATAGCTCTACGGTCTGCATCGGAGTTCGAACCATTGGCAGACTGAATTGCTAGGTCTCGCATACGTTGCAGAACATTGGTTGATTCGTTCATCGCACCTTCTGCGGTTTGGGCAATTGAGATACCATCGTTGGCGTTTCTCATTGCTACATCTAGACCACGAGACTGTGCTGTCAATCGGTTGGAGATTTGCAAGCCAGCTGCATCATCTTTTGCACTATTGATTTTGTGCCCTGACGATAGACGCTCCATCGATGTGTTAAGGTCGTTGGTCGACTTATTTAGGTAACGTTGTGCCGTCATTGCGGAAACGTTAGTGCTCACTGTTACAGCCATAGTTTGCTCTCCTGTTGAGTTCGCTTTCTCTGCGAACCGGTCAGTTAATACTTTTTTGGATAAGCACTGACCGAAAGTTACTTTTAGAAGTCCAACTTATTAACGGTGAACTTCTAACTGCACCTAAGTTGTTTCGTTACAATAATACATTCAACTTGTGTGCCAACTTTTCAACAACCTTACCATTAATGTGAATTAAATTTTATTTTCCCTATTTTTTAATGTGTTAGGTTAAAATTAAATTCACTCTCTTTCTTTTCATCTTAAAAATCATTCGATCAACACTGAAGTATCGAATCCCTTTACGACTGTTTACCGCACCAAATGGCTTTAGCGGCAATCTTTTACCTTTTCCTCTAAGGGGCAAACTGGGCACTTAAGGCAGAGCGCATAAGGCATAAGTTTGCGAACAGAGTTTAAATGTAATTAAACAGGGTCAAGTCTTTCACTTTACCGAAAGCTTGTTGGGATGCTTTTAATGCTAATGAATTTTCGTTGAACTCGATCACCGCCTGAGCATAATCAAGATCTTCAAAATTGCTTTTAGACTTCGCCATAGAAAGCTTGAAGTCATCATGCTGTTGTTCCTGAATGTCCAGTGTATTTAAGCGCGAGCCCAAATCTGTACGAACCGTATTGATGTGAACAAAGGCCTTATGGAACTCTTCCGTTACTTGGTGAAGTTCTGCCGTACCGTTTGAATCTGCAACCGAACGTTGAGAATATTCTTGTGCTTTTTGAAAAGTTTCAAAGATACTGAACGTTTTCTTAGGCTCGAAAGCAATACTGTCTCCAGGGGTAATCCGACCTTTGAATCGAATTTGCAAATCTTCATGCTGGATACCCACTTTATGATCGTAGGTATCCGACTTAACAACAGAACCGTCTTTTTCTAGTTGATAACCAAAACTCCCATCTCCCATATCAACAAACGTAATGTTGTAATTGGAAGTGTCAGAGGCGTCATAATTCGTTGCACTTTCGACAAGCAATTCAGACGCGACCTGAAGGTTATACTCTGGATCGTAGTCGCCTATAGGGTTATCAATTTCCATGAAGACTTTGTTGCCCGGATCGCTAACCGAAATTTCAAGACCATTCGCAATTTTCATATTGCGGTGATAGGTATCCCCAACATAAGAGACATCCCCACTGTGATCTTTAAAAAACGGTTGGTTTTTCGGTTTGGTCCCAGCAAATATGTAGTTACCAGACTCGTCTTGAGTATTAACAAGATTGAGCATATTTAGCGCCATTTCTTCCAGTTCTCGTGCTTTCGCTGCGCGATCTTCAGGAGAAAGAGCACCATTAATCATTTCCATCACCGAACGTTTAGCATCATCAGCATGTTGCTCGGCATTGGCAATGATCACCTCTTGGTGTTCAAGACGGTTACGAATCAGCACAATAGAATCCATGTACTGACGCAATTCTTCTGTCTGCTGGGTTATACCTTGTACATAGTGCGCAGCTAATGGATTATCTGCAGCATTCAGCAATTTTTTACCCGACGCCAATTGGGCGTGGTTGTTGTGAACTTTCAGCTCTTGACGCTGAAGGTCATTCTGCACTGTTTGATAGTTGTGGAAACTGGCTATTCTATTAATCATCTAGCTTCCTCCTATCTCAGTGCCAAAATAGTGTTAAACGTATCATTCGCTGTTTGCATGATTCGCGAAGATGCCATGTAAGCTTGTTGAAACTTCATCATGTTTGCTGCTTCTTCATCTAAGTTAACCCCTGAGATGGAAGCAATACGTTCTTTTGCCGCTTCATTTTCTAGTTTGGCAATATCAGCAAGTCGTGTGGCGGTGGATGTTTTCAAACCGACATCAGTATTTAGGTCCTTATAAATACCCAATACTGTTGTGTTGCCATCATTCATCACCTTATCCGTTTGGATATTCTGCATTTTAAGCAAGTTGCCGTTATCCCCCTCAGAAGGGACAAGATTTGCCGCAAATTTGTCGTTTGCATTTGCCCCGCCCGTCAATTCGAATACAGTTCCATCAACGGTAACAGGCCCCGAAGGGGGATAAGCTTGAGGCTGCATTACCACCTGCCCCTGCATATCCAATACGGCAAATTGGTCTCCAGTAGGAGAAACAACAATCTGAAACTCTCTTAGGTTACCTGCTTGAAGAATATTGAATTGGGCAGTACCCAGGGCATCAGTGTAGGAACTTTCGTAACTTTGAGCAGCAATTTTTGCAGGGTCGTTCATTTCAACTCTGATTAAAGAAGCAGAACTTTCAGTTGGACGAATGAGAAAACGCTCTCCATCTTCTGGCGCATTATTTACATTGATTCTCATGCCATCCAAAATGAAACCATTGGCAAAAACACTACTGGATACGGTAATACTCTCACCGCTTGGTTTAGTTACACGGTAGCTCGACCCATCGTATTTAACCGAATATTCGCCGCTACTAAGCTGAGAGATATCTTCGATATACACACCGATATCCGCTTTTGAATCTGTCGATGTAATCACACGTGATTTCAACATTTCAGCAGAGTTAACATCTGTGAAAACGTTTTTACCTATGTCTCCACGTAAATCTAAACCTTGTGATTGAAGTTTATTGACGCCGAAAGACATCGCAGTCGCAATACGCCCAAGTTCGCTCATAACATTAGGAATAGATTCATCGCGAGCTTTTAAGAATGCCGATAACTTGCCGTTCAAGCCATCATGTTTAATGGCTTTTACGCCTTTCCCTTCAACCATACCAATACGAAGCTGTTGTGGATCGGGCTTACCCGGTAGCAGGGTTAATTGGCTGGCTTCGGTTCCAGAGACTAAAGTGTGTCCATTACCAATATGCACGTTAAAACCTTCATTATTTTTACGAGGAGTTACCGTAACCTTGGTGTATTGAGCCAACTCATTAATCAGGCGCTCATGTTCATCTCGGAAATCGTTATGCGGCCCTGGTGTACGCATCATCAAACGGTGTACATCACGTATTTCAGTGGCCAATGAGTTCATATGCTCAACGGCATTCTGCATCTTCTTATTGATGTTTTCTTTTTCTGTGCGCACGACAGAATGGAAGTGATTTAAGTTTTGCGTGATCAGTTGCGACTTTTCTAACAATACTTTTCTTGCACCCATGTCGTTGGGTGAATCCGCCAGCGTTTTTAATGCATCAAACCATTCATTGATGTTTTCTGGGATTTTCTTCGAAGCCACTGAAGACAGCATGTTGGTAATGTTATCCAGGCTTTCTTCGGTATCCAGTTTGTTTGCAAATTCTGTCGTGGTGAGATTGAGCTCATTGACGGCAAATTGATCCCAAGAGCGGCGAACATTTTCCACATGAACACCCATGCCATAGGTTTGCCCCCCGTATTGCTTAGGGGCATTAACAGCTTGCATCACAGACTGGCGGTTGTAACCTTCGGTATTCGCATTAGAAATGTTATGACCGGTGGTGTTTAGTTGCCGCTGAGCTGTCAAGACGCTTTGTGTACCTACATTAAGTAGATCCGATGACATAATGCCCCCAAAAAAGAATTACTTAGAATCAGTAAAATCGCTACTGCATAACCATGTAATTATGTGATTGCAATATGTATGCCACATATACTTATTAAATATTACTTGGAACATTAGATGTATTAAGAGAGGGGCGTTCAAAGGGGGAATTATTACTGGGTCAAAGTAAAAAGCTGCACAAGTAGTGCAGCTTAAAACAGATCAATTGCTCAGAATATCATCGACTTGAGCTTTAACTCTTAGAACTTTATCAGCGTAGTTCGGGTCGGTAGCGTAACCCGCTTTATGAATACCATGAATGAACGCTTTATTATCCCCTTCATGTTGAAGTGCTGTTTGGTAGCGAGGGTTATCATTCAAGAAACGTACGTAGTCATTAAAGCTGTCTTGATAAGAAGAGTAAGAACGGAAATCCGCTTTCTCTTTCACGGGTACACCATCATAAACTTCTAGAGTTTGAGTCGCGACTTTGCCGCCATCCCAACGCTTATCTGCTTTGATATTGAATAAGTTGTTACTGGATCCTAGAGAGTTCTTCACGACTTTCTGTCCCCAGCCCGTTTCTAGCGCAGCTTGCGCAATAATGACTGAAGCGTCAACGCCGAGAGCTCTTGCCGCTCTATCGGCATAAGGTTTCAATTTATCAACAAACTGCTGCGGGCTATCAAATGCCGATTCACTCACAGCTCGTGTTGCCGTTGCTTCACGCACCTTATCCGAATCCACAGGCAGGCGAAGTGAAGTATCCATTGCTGCATTTCTCATAGCAATTTCAGAATGATTTTCACCAGCCCCAGCACTCAGTTGAGCCACAATCATATCGGCAAGACCAAGCGAACCTGAGTCGCTCATTTCACTTGCCATTTGTTCATCAAGCATCTGACGATAAAAATCTTGATTTTGGCTTTTCATCAAATCAGATTCAAAAGTCGTATTCGCATCACGCATTGATTTAAAAAGCATGGATGTGAAGATGGATTCAAACTGCTTTGCCGCTGTTTTCAGTGCAGCCTGCTTTTCTTCATCCGTTCCTGCACCCACCGCTCCCTGACGAAGTTTATCTAAGGATGCAATATCGTGAATAAAGCCTATATCGTTAGGATTCTTAACCATCGTGCTCTCCTAGATGATAATCAGCTGACCTTCAATGGCACCAGCTTGCTTTAACGCTTGCAAGATAGCCATCAGATCAGAAGGCGCAGCGCCAACTTCGTTCACCGCTCTCACAAGGTCATCTAGTGTCAGACCCGGCTCAAACTTAAACATCTTGCCAGACTGCTCCGACACTTCAATATCAGTATCTGGCACGACAACGGTATTCCCACCACCCAGTGCATTAGGTTGGCTTACATTGAGATTTTCTTTAATCGCTACAGTCATACCACCATGAGTCACTGCGGCAGGCTTTAACCGAACGTGTTTGCCGACAACGATGGTACCCGTTCGAGAATTAACAATGATCTTTGCGGAGCCATCTGCAGGGTTGAATTCAACATTTTCAACAGCGGATAAGAAAGCCACTCGTTGGCTCACTTCACGAGGAGCCCGTACTTTTACAGACGTGGCGTCTATCGCTTGTGCCATTTGTGGACCAAGGAAATTATTGACGGCATCCGCCATACGTTGAGCAGTTGTGAAGTCAGACTCCAATAGGTTAAAGGTAATGTAATCACCTCGGCTAAATGGGTTCGGGACTTCACGTTCAACCGTTGCTCCGCTAGAAATGATACCTACCGTTGGGTTATTACCAACGATTTTGGACCCATCAGCCCCTGTCGCACTAAATCCACTAACCACTAAGTTACCTTGTGCTACGGCATAAACTTCACCATCCAAACCTTTTAAGAAGGTTTGCAAGAGTGTTCCGCCTCGAAGGCTTTTTGCTGCACCAATCGATGATACGGTCACATCGACTTGCTGACCCTGCTTTGAAAACGCTGGAAGCTCGGCAGTCACGATAACCGCTGCAACGTTCTTGGTTTTAGGTTTCGTACCCGGTGGTAATTGGATGCCGAAGTTTTGAAGCATCGCATTAAAGCTTTGATCAGTAAAAGGTGTGGACTCCCCCGTGCCTGGTAAACCTGTTACCAAACCGTATCCAACCAATTGGTTGCTACGAACTCCAGCAACTTTAGCCACATCCTTAATTCGCGCTGCTTGAGCTGAACTGACTGCCAGCATCATCAAACCCGCTACTACTACTGTCCATTTCTTTAACATGTCAAAACTCCGACAATTCTCTCACTTACAGAGATACATTAAAGAATCGTGCCAAGAATCCAGGCTCTTGCATATCTTGTTGATTTCCCGTGCCTGAATATTGAATTCGTGCATTTGAAATACGAGTTGAAGCAATCGTGTTGTCAAAATCTATGTCATCCGGTCGAATTGTGCCGCTCAAGCGGATGTATTCATCCCCTGTATTTAGAGTAAGCCATTTCTCACCACGAATAATCAGATTCCCATTCGCTAAAACTTCGATTACTTCTACGGTAATAGAACCACTAATACTGTTGGATTGGTTTGCAGACGCATTGCCTTTAAATTTGTTCTCATTACTCAATTCGTATGAAAAGTTATAATCTTGGATCTTTAGCTCTTGTCCACCGACGTTTAAAGGATCCATAGAAGCGTCATTTGACTTACTCAGATCTGCATCTGCACTTTTCGCGGCTTTGGTATTCTCTGCCAAATTCACAGTAACAATATCGCCTACGCCGTGAGGTTTGCTGTCGTCATATAAATTCTGGGTATGCTGAGTGTTAAACAACGATCCCGTTGCTGTCGCGTAATGCGCTGGTTTTTGCTTAGGATGAATGGGAGCCCAAGCCGGATCGCCAGCAACAGGGTCGGTTCTACCGCGCAGCGTATCAATGATACCGCCACCACTGTCTTTAGACTTATCGCCTTCTATCGCATCCACAACGGTTGTACCCGCATTTGGATCGGTACCATCCGGCTTTTGCATAGACGTACAACCTGCCATCACCAATGTTAGAAAAACCAATAGTAAACGCATCATGACAGTCACCTTATTACAGTTGTTGGTTTACAAAGCTCATCATCTTATCGACAGATGAAATCACCTTGGAATTCATTTCATACACACGCTGAGCTTCAATCATATTCACAAGCTCTTCGGTTACATTCACGTTTGACGTTTCCAGCATAGATTGACGAATCGAACCCAAACCTTCTAACCCTGGCACACCTTCTTGAGGATCCCCACTCGCGCCTGTCGGCAAGTAAAGGTTCTGACCAATAGGCTCTAAACCGCCAGGATTGATGAAATCAACCGTAGTAATCTGACCGACCACCTGATTGTTTTGCTGACCACGTACTCGAACGGATACTTCACCATCGTTGCCTACGGTAATAGAGATCGCATTATCTGGAATCACAATTTCAGGCTCTAATCGATACCCTGATCCAGACGTAACAACAGCGCCTTCACCATCAAGCGTAAACTGCCCGTTTCGGCTGTAGCCGATGTTGCCGTCAGGTAATAAGATTTGGAAAAATCCATCCCCTTCAACCATAAGATCCAAGGCGTTACTCGTGGTTTGCGCATTACCGTTGGTGTGCACTTTTTGCGTAGCAACGACTTTCGAGCCGGCACCGAGCATCAAACCAGAGGGAAGTTCCGTATTCTGAGATGATTGACCACCAGGTTGGTTAATATTTTGGTAGAAAAGATCTTCAAAAACTGCGCGGCTCTTCTTGTAACCAACCGTAGAGGCGTTTGCCAAGTTATTCGAAATGGTTGAGATATTCGTTTGTTGAGCATCTAAACCTGTTTTACTTACCCATAATGCTGGATGCATAACTAAATCCTCACTCTAACGGTTAGCTGGAACGCAACAGAGAATCGGACGCTTTGTCCATATCTTCTGCCGTACTCATCATTTTGACTTGCATTTCAAACTGGCGCTGTAAGTCAATCAAACTGGTCATTTCGCCTACAGCACTCACGTTGCTGCCTTCAACGGCTCCAGTCATAATTTTGATGTTTGCATCAGCTTCGTATTCATTGTTGTCATTTTTGCCACGAAAAAGTCCGTTTGTGTCTTTGTATAAAGAACGGTTATCCGTGTTGGTTAATTTGATTCTATCGACGGCTTCAATCGCATCTGCTGGAGCACCTTGAGGAATAACAGAAATCGTGCCATCTCGACCGATTTCCACTTTACTCAATGGAATTGGCAAAGTTATCGGTGCACCCGTCTCACCCAAAACAAGATGACCAGAACTGTTGGTCAGTAACCCAGTTTGATCGATATGTAGATTACCGTTACGGGTTAAACCTTCTTTACCCGTTTTATCCATCACAGCAATCCAGCCATTGCCTTCTATGGTCACATCCAGATCTCGCCCAGTTGTAATCACACTACCTTGAGCAAAACTTTGCCCTGGGCGTTCCGTCATACTGAACACTCGAGTAGGTAAGCCATCGCCGTATGCTTGCATAGAGCGAGCTTGTGCCAAATCGGCGCGAAAGCCTGTCGTGCTGACGTTAGCCAAGTTATTGGCTTTTAGCTGCATTGCCTGCATGTTTTGTTTTGCCCCGCTCATCGCGAGAAACAGTGAACGATCCATGGTGTGCTCCCATAAAAGTCTATGAAAGCTAAAATGCAAACATCGTGCCAATTATTATGCAATTGATATTTAAGAGTTTATATAGAAAAGAGAATAGAAGAGATAGGTAGAAGCGGAAAAGATCCGGCAGAGCAAACAAGCATTGCCGCATGAAGCGGCAATGACAGATGATTGAAGATGTTATCGAATTTGAAGGATGTTCTGTTGCAGACCGTTGTGTACCTCTAGTGAACGCGAGTTCGCTTGGAAGTTACGTTGGGCTGAAATCAGATCCACCAGCTCCTGAGTCATATCGATGTTCGATTGCTCTAGAGTACCGCTGGTTACCGAACCGAATGAACCTTTGTTCGATTCACCCCAAATCTTATCACCAGATAATTGAGTAGAATTCCACTGAGTACCGCCTTTCTTATCCAAGCCTTGTTCATTCGGTACACGCACTAGCGCAACACGCCCTAACGTTACCGCTTCACCGTTTGAATAAGTGCCCATGACGCTACCGTATTCATCAAAATCAATCTTAGACAAGAAGCCTGTTGTTGCACCATCTTCATTGAATTTATTCAATTCAAATGGAGCTGCATATTGGGTTGCCCCAAGCTGGTTAAACTCGATTTGTTGGTTTACATCCGCACCATTTAGGTTAATGGGTACTGCGCCAGTTCCTAACGGTTCAGAAACAACTTTTGTCCCGTTATTAATACTTGCTAACGTACCATCATTGTTGAACCTAATGGTGTGACCCACGTGACCAGTCGGAGAAGTCACATCACCACCTTGAATGTTAAGAGGCTTTTCACCATCTCCATCGGTCATCGTATAGTACGAATGCCAAGTGTTTGGTTGATTAGCATCTTTCAAGTAGTAAGTCGTCATCTTATATGACTGACCCATAGAGTCATAAATAGTCGAAGATGTGGAACGGTTATAAGTCGTCGGATCCGTAATATCGAACAATGCTGGATCTTTCAATTCACCATTTGCAGGCACGTTAACGCCTAGTTCGATATTTTCTGTCGGTTTAGGACGACCGAATTCTGCTGGAATGTTTAATGGCTGTGGCTCGTAAGACGCAACCTCACCAGTATCTGGATTCACCTGATAGCCTAATAGATACTCTTCGTTAGAAGTCACCATGTAGTTATCTTTGTTTAGGTGAAAAGCACCATTACGAGTTAATTCGTTCAATTGTGGCTCTAAACGATCTTTCGATACTGCAAAGAAGCCGGTACCAGAAATTCGCAGATCCATTGGGTTGTTTGTATAAATACTGGAACCTTCATGGAACTGTTGTGCTACTTTTTGCGCCTGAGCACCACCACCTGTTGCCGTTTTAGCATTGGTGAAAATTGAGTTTGAGTAAACATCGCCAAATTCAGCACGAGACTCTTTAAATCCGTATGAGTTGGCGTTCGCAATGTTGTTACTGGTTGTGTTCAAGTCCAGTTGAGCTGCGGATAACCCGCTTAAAGCAATATAAGACATTCCAAAATTCTCCTATCTAGCTAGCGCTTTACGCTTTTCCAACTTCTAGTACTTCAGCTAGTCGAACTGGCGATTCAAAGCCAGCCAGATTGAGTAGTACATTCCCATCACCTTTACCAAGGAGCACGCTGTTCACGTTTGCGTAAGTTGATACTTCAAATTCACGCGACTCCCCATCTAGCAAACCACCCGCTTTCACGTTGTATTTGCCACCCGGCAATGGATTACCGTTTTCATCTAATCCGTCCCATTCAACCTTACTATCACCGGCAGGTTTTGCACCTACGTCAAGGGTACGGACAAGTTGCCCTTGTGCGTTCTCAATGCGAACAAACATGTTGTCCAGCGCTTGAGGTACCTTAACCATGGCAGACATGCCAGCGTTATCAGGTTTAATGCCTGCGGCACCGGGGACTAGTACATCACGACCAACCAATGACGATGCTTGCAACGCTTGGTTAGAAGTCATGGATGAATTCAGACTTTCGAACTGATTATTCATCTTCCCGATACCATCGACGGTCGCAAATGAAGCCATTTGCGCAATCATCTGGTCATTGCTGACCGGCTTAAAAGGATCCTGTTGAGCAAGTTGCTTGGTGAGCAACGAAAGAAAATCTTCTTGGTTAAGATCGTTTTGTCCCGTTACTTTTTCAGGCTTATTCTGCTCTTGCAGGCTCTTAAGCTGATCAACATAGGACAAGCCGCTCTGACCAACATTGTTGATTCCGGCCATTACGTTACCTCCTTATCCCTATTGACCCATCTGCAGCGTACGCAGCAGCATTTGTTTGCTTGCATCTGCAACTTGCACGTTTGTTTGATACGCACGAGAAGCAGAAATCATATTAGCCATTTCTTCCATCACATTAACATTCGACTTAAAGATGTAGCCTTCGTCGTTTGCCATTGGATGCTCAGGGTTGTACTCAGCATCAAGTGGTTTATCACTTTCAATGATGCCCATTACCTTCACAGGAACATTGTGGTCGCGGTTATACTTCGCTTTGTTTAACTCAGCCCCAAACACAGCATGGCGCGCTTTGTAAGTTTCTTCAGCAGAACTGCTTACACTGTTTGCGTTTGCTAGGTTACTAGAGGTGGTATTTAGACGAACTGACTCAGCGCTCATGGCAGATCCAGTCACATTGAATACATTAAATAAGCTCATCTACTTACTCCCCTTTTAAGGCTTTAGTTAGGTTCTTAAACTTACTGCCTAAGAAATCCAGTGAAGCTTGATGACGAATTTGGTTTTGCATAAACAAGTTACGTTCCAAATCCACATCAACGGTATTGCCGTCACCCGTGTCCGGTTGTGTTGGTAATCGATACAGAGTATCCCCTGCAATATCAGTAGAGGCATGAATGTGCCGACCATCTGTACGAGAAAGACCAAAGCTTGCCCCCGACTTTGCCGCTTTAAGCGCCTTGTCGAAATCCATGCCCTTCGCTTTAAAGCCAGGAGTGTTCGCTTGCGCGATGTTGGTGGAAATCACCTCAGCATTGCGCTCACGTAAGCCAACGGTGTGCTGGTGTATCCCTAAAGCTTTATCAAACGAAATAGTCATATCTTGCCTCTACCAAAAAGAACTGACTTACCTGTGAATTATTTTGCAATCTGCGTGCCAAGTTTTAGTAGGTAGCCAAAAGAAAATAAATTCACACTTTCAATACAAGCAAATATTGAGCCAAAGGCTATGCAACAGTAGGATTTTGTGCGTGTCTTTGAAACGATCCTCGTAGATCATACGATCTTTAGGACCAATAATATTTGGAATGTCATTACTGAGTGTATACCTAACGTAGTCTTTCGTCAGCAAATGCCTGTTTGTGGGGGGCGAGGATATAAAAAAGCCCAGCAATGATTGCTGGGCTTAGAAACGTTATTAATGTGATTACTTAAGCTTATATATAATGCCAGGGTTGCAACGAACCATATCGAATTTGTCAGTCAATCCAGTCAACGACTCCGAAGCACCAAGAAGCAGGTAGCCCCCTGGGTTCAAACATCCGGCCATTTGATTAAGTACTTTTGATTTCATATCTGGTGAGAAATAAATCAAAACATTACGACAAAAAATAATGTCGAACTTACCTAAAAGTGCGTAGCTATCCATTAAGTTTTGAGGACGAAAGTTAACCATGCGCTTAACGTTATCTTTCACCTTCATCTTACTGTCGCCAGCATCCTCAAAGAACGTTTTCCGGCGTTCCGGAGAAAGGCCGCGACCAAGTGCCAAGTTGTCGTATACACCCGCGCGACATGCATCCAGCATACTGGAAGAAATATCCGTCGCCGTAATAGATACATTAGATAACATACCCGGTTTCTTTGACTGTGTTTCTAAAATAGTCATAGCGATCGAATACGGTTCTTGACCAGAAGAACTCGCTGCCGACCAAATCTTAATTGGGCGCTTGTTTGCCGCCACTTCCGGCAATAGTTTGTCTGACAACACCGAAAAAGGGTAACTATCACGAAACCAAAGTGTTTCGTTTGTCGTCATTGCATCAACCGCGGCAACTCTAAGTTCACGGTTTCTACCTGTGATCACATCTCTTAATAAATCAGAAAGTGACGCAACTTTAAATTTGCTTACCAGAGGACTCAATCGACTTCTGACCAAATACTGCTTGCTATCACCTAGTACAATCCCACATTGGGATTCTAGGAAACGGCTGAAATCGCGATACTCTTGATCGCTTATAGTTATCGCTGTCATTCAGTTCTCTTTAACCGGATACCGCTGCTTTAACTGCTGAGCCAAGCTCATCAGGATTAAATTTCGCAATGAACTCATTCGCACCAACACGCTCAACCATCGCTTGGTTAAATACACCACTCAATGAGGTATGAAGAATGATATGGAGATCTTTGAGACCACTATGACGGCGAATTTCTGCTGTCAATGTGTAGCCATCCATTTCTGGCATTTCAATATCCGAAATCACCAATGAAATTTGCTCGTAGATGCTACCTTCTTCCGCCATTTCAGCAAGTTTATCATAAGCCTCTTTGCCGTCTTTCACCGCAATAGCTTCAAATCCCAAGCCTTCGATAGCACGTTGAACCTGTTTACGTGCAACGGTAGAGTCATCTGCAATTAGAATTCGACGAACAATATCTTTCTCTTCTTGAATACTGGCGATTTCTTCTTTGATGTCTTCACTCATGGTCTCATCAATTGGAGAAATCTCTGCCAGAATTTTTTCTACATCGAGAATTTCGACTAATTCGTTGTCTATGTTCGTAACGGCTGTTAGATAGTTAGCTTTACCTGCGCCATCAGGTGGAGGAAGGATCGACTCCCAGTGCATGTTAATGATCCTTTCAACAGAACTCACCAAGAATGCTTGGATTGTTCGGTTGAATTCTGAAATCACAACAAAGCACTTATCCAGATCGGTTGTTGGGCGACCACCAGTAGCCAAACTCAAATCGATAACAGAAACGGTTTGTCCACGAATGTGCGCGACACCTTTCACCAAAGGGTGTAAGTTAGGCATCGACGTCAGCTTGGGACACTGGAGTACTTCTTTAACTTTGAATACATTGATGCCATAACGTTGACGTCCCATTAGACGAAACGTTAAAAGCTCTAATCGGTTTTGACCGACGAGTTGTGTGCGTTGATTCACTGAATCAAGAATACCCGTCATAAGCGCATCTCCATCTCAAGCGTTTTCTAGTAAAGTATAATGAAAATCTAACAACCAAGATCATTACATACAAAATAGCGTATTATAAGGTAATTCTCAGTATGCAATCCATATCTAAGTGTAGAGCTTTCTGCAAAAAGTTTGGGAAAAGTATCGGCTTTTGTTTAACTTTCTTTAGCCTATATTGTTCCGCTGCTACTGAGCAACAGATCAAGGATATCCAAAACGCCGCCGAAGCACACGTAAAAGCAACCTTTAAGACAGCCTCATCGGACAAGTTAGATCTTAACGCAGCTAACTTGGATTCGCGCATAAAAGCAACAAGCTGTCCATCACCTTTAGTGACCTCTTCCCCCTCCAATTCTCGTTCAAATACTAATGTAACCGTACTTGTTGAGTGCGTAGAAGACAATTGGCGCGTGTACGTTCCGGTGCGAATAACCCTAATGCGCCCGTTAGTCACTGCTCTTCGTCCTCTAGCCAGAGGTGAACTAGTTAACAAATCAGATATTAGCATAACTTTTGTCGAACAACGTGCTTATCGTCGGTATGGTTTTAATCAGATCGATCAAGTTGCAGGCGCGAAACTTAAGAAAAACATCCGACAAGGTGAAGTTATCGAACGTCGAGATATTTGTGTAGTTTGCCGTAATGAAAGCGTTGTAATTAAAGCGGTTAAAGGGGAGTTAACCATAACCACGAAAGGAACTGCTCTCTCAGATGGCGCTCAAGGCGAACAAGTAAGAGTGAAAAATACCAAATCAAATCGTATAATTAATGCTATAGTTACTGGAATTGCAGAAGTAACTGTTACGTTTTGATCTGTATAAATTGGAAAATGAAAAAACTCGATCTTTTGAGTAAATTTTAGTTAAAGTATTCCAAATCCTTGTCGATATAATTTGTACAGGTTCTTTATAATTTGCGAATAAGGCTCAAACTATGGCAAGCATTGATCAATTAAGGTCCGGGCAGAATGTGGCAACCAGCCGCACTCAAACCCGCACAGATTCAAACGCTACGTCGCGTTCTGATTCTGTCGCCGAACCTAAAGGCGGCAAAGACGCTGTCTCGCTTAGCCAAGAAAGCAAAGCGATCGGTCAACTTCACCAATCCATGGCTGCCGAGCCCAGCTTTGATAGCGCGAAAGTCGCTGCTATTAAAGAGGCAATTGCAAACGGATCCTACACTGTAGATCCGGAGAAGCTGGCAGAAAATATGGTGAAGTTTGAAGATGAACTAGCTGGACTGTAATAGCTGCAGTCCAGCTTTTTTTCATTTCTTAATTTATGGCAACATTAAATAGTCTACTCGAATATCAAATTCAGAATGCTCAATCCCTTTCGGGTCTATTAGAGCAGGAAAAAGTCGCGATCGCTAACCGTGTTTCTAAAGACATCGAATCCTTAGCGAAGCAAAAACTCGCCTTAATATCACAACTCCAACAAACTGACCAACGAATTGCCGAACATACTGACGTTGAGCAACTTCAGTCTAATGCCGCGTTTGCAGATAAAGTAAAGCAAGTACAATCTCTCGTGGCAGAATGCCAACAGATGAATGAGATCAACGGTGACGCATTACAGCGCGCTCAGCTAAGCTTTAATAAACTGCATAATCTAATGCAACAAAGCCGCGGCAAGATTGGTATGACCTACAATGCCGGTGGTCAAACTCATACGGTTTCAACACTTGGTACGAACATCAAAGCGTAAACTTATACCTAAGTGACTTCTTTCTAGCTTCTTGGATATAAGCAAAATTACTGGATTTAAAAAGAAGCGGCAACCTAATAGGGTTGCCGCTTTTGTTTGAAGTGATCACTTTAGTTGATGTGATCGTTTAGTTAGAGCAATAGTATATTTCCCAGAAGAGAATAGCGGTTGTGTTCAATCAAAATAGAGTCGATTTCTTTTTAATTGGCACTTGCTGGACATCACCGTATTCACGTAACTTATCCATCTTTTCTATATCCAGTTTCAGCTCGGTTACATAGTTATCACCTACAGCATAGGTTCTAACGACCTCAGCGCCACGGATCACACCGTCTACAGCTCCAGATGCATACTCGGTGCCTAGACGTTGATCTTCAAGATCCGATCGTGCGCTAACACGTAAACCATACACTTGCTCTGCGAGTTCACGATAGGCATCGACTTTTGAAGCTCTTAACGCACGTACCTGCTTTTCTTCGGCTGTGCGCCCTCTTTGCTCACTAATACTCGCATACCCTACGGCAACTAAAACATTCTCGCCGCGGTTATTAATAGGCTGGCAACCTACTGCCACCAGCACGGTAATCAATAAAAGTAACTTTTTCATCTCTCTCACCTTAAATCTCTGCTTCGGCAATTCTATGGACGTAGAATAATTGTGTTCTGCGTTTTCATCTCTGGATCAGAGCGAATGATCACACCATCCTGAGTTCGAATGCTTCTCAAAGTTTCTAGGTCACGACCAATACGATCTGCTGGCAAGAAACCTTGTGCTGTTGCGACAACAATACGGGTTTGCATACCAACCACACGTGCGTTTACTAACACACCACCTTCTTGACGCAACATCGTTCCCGTCAGAACGTATTTAACATCTTGCTCTCTTGCCAGCTGCTTCCAATCACGGCTGAAGGCAAAATCGCCCTCTTGTGTCACTTGAATAGAACCAGTGGCTTTAAAGTCCACCACTTTAAATCCACGACGTTGAAATTGGTGAATAAAACCCTCTGAAACTGAGTTCCCTAGCCAATTCGTGGTGTCCATATTTTGTAAATCAACAAAAGATGTAATGGCAATAGGTGAACGCGCCGACACGCTGGTGTTAGAAAGAATCAACTCCTCAGTTAAACTTTCTACAAAAAAATCCATGGTATGACGAGGCGTATCCATCAGCATAAATCGGCTGCCTGGGTACGTGTCTTTACCATCGTATATTGGTGAAAATGCGCAAGACGCTAAAAGCATTGTCATTGCGACTACAAACCATTTCTTCATTCTCTTCATCTCCGGATATACTTGGTGTTATTACTCCAACGTGTTTACCAGTTGTTGGAACAATACTTGCTTTTCCTTAGTTGCTCGCTAAGAAAAAACTCACCGAAACCTGCTAACCAAGTATTTAGCAAAAAACATACCCAAATGGTAAAACACTGATGAAAAAATACGATTTGCGAACCATCTTGTTGATATTCAGTTTGATCTTTTCTACTGGAATTCATGCTGCGTGGTATGAAGTCAATGGCGATGCCACCATAGTGTCAACAAAAGAGGCAGCAAGAATTCACGCCATAGAGGATGCGTTATATAAAGCAATGAGTTTTTCTGGTGCCGACATCGGCACGCTCAGCTTCATTCAGCCTTTTCTGGAAGATCCAAGACAGGAATATCAGTTTACCAATCACGAAGTTCGTTATGTCCGCATCGTTAACGAAGACACTTCAGGCGGCAAAGTCAGGTTAAAAGTTAGAGTGGATATTTACCCTTCGGCAAAGGGTTGCCATGTAGACCAATATAAAAAGACATTTGCTGTGGGGCTTATCGATATACTCGAACCCACTCAAGCCGTTATGGGCAGCATGTATTATCTCGGTAAAGATTACGGCACAATCATCAGCCGCCAATTAAATGAAGAATCACTGAGCTTTTATTCTGTAGGGACAACAGAATATGAGATCAGAAAAGATCAACCAGAAGTCGTCAAAATGCTGGCACAGGACACGGGTGCACAATATCTTATGACAGCAGCCATTACCGACCTCACTGCCACAGTCGAATCTTCATTGCTTGGGGGAGAAACCATTAACCGCCAGTTTGCTATGGAAGTAAGTGTGTTCGATGGAAAAACGGGCAATGAAATGTACACAAAGAACTATCGTGAAGTGGCACTCTGGCCTTTCCCGAAAACCAGTAAAGTAGACACCAAGGGTGCGCGCTTCTGGTCTTCTACCTACGGCGAAATGATGATGCGTGTTAGCCGTAATGTGATGCTGGATCTGGAATCTGAGCTGTCTTGCAAGATCACCTTGCCAGAAATTGTGTCGATAAAAGATAACACCGTAACCATCGACCTAGGTCGCCGTCATGGTGTGAAAAAAGGCGATGTATTGCAGCTTTGGCATACAGGAGCCTTTGTTGATCAGCACGGAATTGCCCGTAATCGCGTGTCTAAGAGTGATATAACGCTTACCGTAACGCGCGTCTATGATAAAGGTGCAGAGCTTTCAATAAATCAACCTAATCTCGCGCGAAGCGTTCAAATTGGCGATGTGATGCACAAACAAATTTTCGACTAAAGCCAAACGCTTAACATCGGGAGAAAAATAGGTATGATAAAAATACTCTGCTCCCGTGGCACAGCTGGATAGTGCGGCCCCCTCCTAAGGGGCAGGTCACAGGTTCGAATCCTGTCGGGAGCGCCATACAAAACAAAGCCTTAGCTTATTTCCAAGCTAAGGCTTTGTTGTTTTTCGTCACTCCATGTAGCGCCCATGTAGCAATTTTCTATTTTTCTGTAATCAGTGCTACACAGCTTGATATCGTAGATAAATTACGAGCCGGAACTCTCGATTTCATAAAAGCTAAGCCCAGTGAATTCATTTTTTGTCACTAGGTTTAAAAAGCTGTTTTCAGCATTCGACGTATATAGGCTTATCGGAGTATCACTTAACTTAAACAACTTTGGAGTAGAAACCTTGTTGCGATCGACAACGAATCGTTTGTATGGTCTGGTTTTATGTATTCGACCATTGGGTTTGTAGTTTACCTCTGTCAATTCGCTGTCTAGCGCATCCAGTTTAGAAACAACATTTAATGCATACCATACTGAGTTATCAACATTCACAGGTAAAAACTCGCAAGATGCCCCCATCTTTTCCTGAAATTTAGGTGCTATGTCATGACGAATAACAAAAGTACTGCTCCCCCAAGCGGCAACCATTGGCTTCTCCAAATCTGCCGAGTCATCATGCATTAGCCAGTCGAGCGTTATAGGGTGCCAAGTTGATAACTTTGAAGAACCATCAAATATAAGCCATTCACCATCACGAATAGCTTCTGAACCTGAGAGGCTTGTTTGTTCTAGATATAGGTATTTATCTACATCTGCTTGGATACCGAATACTTTAGTGAAAGCGTCTTCTTTAGCCTGCAATTTCATTTGCCCTTATTTTACGTGTTATTGGGAATAGACCCATTTTTAGATCATCACCAATATCTTCCAAAACTTCAATGATGTCCTCTCTGTCGGCATCCTGAGCGATTGTATTTTCAAGTAAGTGCTCAACATTCAGGTAATAAAAAGAAGTATGAATACCCGAATGGGAGTAAGCCTCCAGCATTTTCGGGTGAGGAACATGTTTGTTCCATCGCGGCAAAAATACGCCATTTTCGGCACTATCAATATCTATTCGAAACGCTGACAACCTCATTCTAGATTTTGCGGCTCTGATATCCTTCCAAGACACAATATGATGAGCAGCTATGTTTTTAGGGCGACATTGCCCCGTCTTTTTAATGATGTTCTTTGCCAATCGATAACTGTGACCTTTGTTATGCTCCCACCTAATATGCTGACTAAGCAACAGATCATCTTTGGAGATCATTCCTCGTTTATACTTAATGGAGTCTATGACTGACCCCGCATAAAATATCTCAAACTGTTTTGCCTGTTTTGCTGCGAATTGCTTGTCACCCGTAACATTAAACAAGTCCCTCTCCAATTCTGATGTTGTAACGGTCACGACATCTTTACTCATATATGCCTCTTCAGAAATTTAATTAAAGCTTGCCGAACTTTAATACAACCATTCATACATACTGAAGCATCTGAAAGCCTAGTTTAGAACCAAATCAACCTAGAATGTAATTGATTTGTTTGAAGATTATTTACAGTGACACCAAGTAAACTCACCACATTAGGAGGCGAAAGTAACCGACTTTAATCTAATTTTTCTCAGCAATTAAGCAAACCTTTAAAATTAGCGAGCCTCTGAAACAGTGATTGTGGTTCCTATTCTTATTTATGTAACAACATGCATTTGTTTGCTGGAAGTACAATCGTAATAAATTTATAACAAAGGTTAGGTTATGGCTGTAAAAGGGTTTAAGAAAGACTTCTGTAATATTGATGCATTCACGCCATCAGATCGCACGGTCAAGGCGATAAAAGAAATGAATCGAGTAGTAGAGATGAGTTCTCTATTGGAAAAGATCGTTATGTTAGTCCCTGTATTTCAAATTTTCGTGACTCCAAAAATATCGATGCCCAAAGCCGGAAAAGGTGTGACTAAGTATGACTGGGAACAATTCTCTCAAGCGGTTGCTGGTATCAGCAATATCAAACGTGCAAGATTGGAAGAAATCGCTTATCTAACGGGTGATTTATCCAAAGGTGAAGATAAAAAATTCTGGAGCTGTGTGTACAATGCCCTTTAATAAAATATTTTGGTCTTTAATCGCGCTTTTCTGCACAAGCTCTGCCTTTTCATTGACGCTTGAAGAAAGCTTGAAACAAGATATGGAATCTGCATACGAAGTATTAGATACCAAATACGGTCAGTGTAGAGAGACTAGAAAGAATACATTCTCTATAAACGAAGTCGATAACGAGTGGTTATTAAGCCTAGAAAAAGACCAAGTAGGAACAGCGGTTTACATACTAAGCAAAATGGCATTTCAACGCTGCGTTGCACTAGAAGAAGGTATCTACAGTACTGCACTACTTGCTTATGTTGCCGAAAGTGGAGACAAAGAAGCATTAGATGAATGGCTCAAATTCAAACGCCTTTATACCGATAACGATTTAGCGAAAATCATTAGCAAACTTGATTTTAACAAGCTTAAACTGCTTTCGGTCACGCCTCCATTCAGCAAACCTTTTAACCCGCTAGTTGTTAGCGAATTGCTTAAAGGGAGCTTTGAGTAAAAAGCTCTTGATATGCAAGAGGCTAAAAGGATTTTTGAACATATCTCTTGCAAGACAATTTACTATTACACAGTCCACTTGCCCCACTTAACTTATCAAAGTGGGGCAAGTGGACTTACATTTATCACTACAAAGGTTACTTTTGACCAACTCACTTGCATCGCAACGCTCATTTTCACCATGAAATACATAAAATCATGAAGCCAGGGTGAAATAAAAAGCTTATAAATTAGAAACTTTCTCGACGTTTTTGGGTTATCATGAAGTATGTAAAATGTGAAGCTTGGTGTTTTATATACATGTTAAATTAGCTAAAATACTGTATATAAATTCAGTGTCATTTCGGAAGGTTATAATGAGTAGAACTAAAAAAAGTGTGACTGTAAGATTTTTCTCCATAGATGCAAGTGATGCTTTTTTTGACAATTTCCCCGCTAACTTTCTTGTGAGTAACGAATCATCTGCTAGTACAAGAATCGTAACCGTAAGAAATACAAAGAACTTCATTAAGGCAGCTCATGTATCAGATGAGTTGTTTTTTATTGCTGTGGTTCGAGAAAGAAACTCTTGGCAAACCAAGGCTACGAGAGACGGTAGCATTACTGGACTAGCAATCAACCAAGGTATTATAGGTGACCCGTATTACTATTGTGTAGTACCCAATAAAAAAGTGGTATTAGGGTTTACCACAGGTCCAATCGGCAGCTTAAAGGCTGTAGCCAGTGTCGCATTAGAACAATTCAAAACGCTTAGAACTGATAATATTTCTTTATCACTTATCCCTAAAGAAAAAGAATTCTCGAAACTCTTAGAGTTACCAGAATACAATAGCCTCCACTTTAAGGTTAACTCTTCATCACTAATTGATGTCGCGGAGGATGCTCCAACTCTAATCAAAAATCTTAGTTCAGCTCCTTATATTGGAAATAATGTACAGTTGTCTTTAGATCTAGAATGTGGAGATAAACCCGACAGCATCGTGACTAAAGATAATATAATTGAAATAGTAAACTATTTGTCGGATAGTGAATCTTGCACTGTTCTGAAAGTTAAAGGGAAAAATCAGGATGGTCAGAACATAAATCTGGACTTTGGGAATGCTTTCATAAACTACAGAAGTGAGCTCAATACAAGAAATAAGTACATTGATGAAAGTACAGCAATCAAATTATTGAGCTCTGCTTGGAGTGACAACCCTTTATTGACTAAGTAAGAACTTTATTTCTTTTTGCGTCACCGGGTGAGTATTCGATAGTAACCCTCGTTCTACTAAAGCAACTAAATCATAAATCGACTTTATCTCAATACCTTTCGGAATGGACTCCTGAATTTCCTTCGCAGATTCTCTAGATATACCAAAGTTTATAAGATTTATCATTACGTCATCACATGCCCCTAACTCAAGATATGTATGGAGCTTTACTGATACTTTATCCACACCTTTAAGCTTCATAGTATTTGTCAATAACAAATGATAGCAACCTAGAGCATTTCTCAGCCTAAACGTTATGTCATTATTTATTATTTTAATTACATTTCTTACTGACTGATTGATACTTGATTTTGCGGCTCTATCATTATCATAAGATATTTGTTCTGCAATAATCTCTTTCAAGCTTTTTCCCGATACCCACTTTGAAGCTACTATAGCAACATGCTCTATAGAGTAGTTATCGCTGCTTATATACACACCAAAATCAAAAAGCTTATAAGCAATCCTAACCAATGAACGATACAATTCTTTAGATTTTGGATGAGGTAATATCCATTCATCAAAGTTATCTAGAGTATCAAAAAACTGGGACAATCTATTCTGTTGTATATAACCAATAGTTGGATTAGCTTCTAGTATAAAAGGAGCTATTCTCAGTGAATCATGGGCACTCTCAATATTATGAAGCAAGAACTCCTTTTCATTTTTTCCTAATAGTAGTTCCTCAGCGGATAACCTATCTTCCAAATTTCCATTTTCAAACTCTTTAATTAACTTGTTAGCTATGGTGTAAAATCGATACTGGTCAGAATCTGAGTGAGGATATAAACCTTGTAATGCAGCAATAACGGAAGTTAAATTTTCATTTAGAGATTTATAATATGTCGGGATTTTTTCTTCTTTGTC
The DNA here is from genome assembly GCF_002835515.1 of Vibrio sp. vnigr-6D03. Lineage (NCBI taxonomy): Bacteria > Pseudomonadati > Pseudomonadota > Gammaproteobacteria > Vibrionales > Vibrionaceae > Vibrio > Vibrio sp. vnigr-6D03. Next base: position 20,169 of record NZ_PIZL01000020.1, on the reverse strand, counting down.
TTCCTTCTCTTCAAAATAATCTTGATAATTCCATTTGTCATGGCTTAGCAAGAAAACATTCCCAGAAAAGTGCTCGACCATTCTACCTGCTCGTCCTGTAATATTGTTAATTTTTACATCTTCCAGCCTTTCCGGTTTTTGAGCGATAACAGGTCTAAAGGGATTTGTAAGAAACAAATTTTTTGCAGGTAAGTTTACGCCTTCCGCAAGTGTGCTAGTACAAGCTATAAAGTTGATATCTCCTGTCTTAACTAAATTCTCCACCATAACTCGAACAGAACTTGGTAGAGGACCATAATGGAAAGCAACTCCTTTTCTAAGGCTTGAAGCAAGAGTAAAATCTCTATGTATGAACTGTTCTATGTAATCAGCAGCTTCTTCCAATTCAGGTGACGTGTCGTAGTCATCAATGAGATCTGCTATTGCTTTTGCAGTGTTCTCACAATGATCTGTTTGGTTTCGATAGATAATATTGCTTTGCCCTTTACCTAATCTGAAAACCAGATCTGCAATTGCATTTCCAGTGAACTCTTTGGGAATCACAGTTTTATCGGAAGTATTGAACCTTTCTATCTCTATATTTCTTCCTTTCGTAACCACAGAAAGTAATATTTTGGCTACTGGAGAATGCCTAGTAATTTCCTTTTGAAATTCGACTCCATTAAATACGGCAGCAAAAGCGTTCTGATAACTCTCCGATGGCATACTAATTATTATTTGAGGGTTACTATCATCAAGGATTTTTTCTAACGTTAAGTGTAGTAAAACCCCTCTGCTATCATCAGATATATTATGTGCTTCATCAATAAATAGATAATCGAAGCTCAAGTCACCACGTTGAATCAGCTCATATAACCGTTCTTGCGTCATAACAAATATAGTTTTGGAGTTAAACTCTTCATCTTTTGGTACGGTACATATCTCCAACTCATTTTCGAAGTCTATTTCTTTAGCTATTTCAAAAACTTTACTCGAAACTTCAGAAATTAAAGCCCTAGTTGGAACAATAATCGCTGCAAATGATCCGTCTGAATTAATAACTTTGTTTACAAGATAGGTAAGTATTATGTGAGTCTTACCCGCAGATGTCGGAGCAATAGTCACGACATCTTCATCTAATTCCAAATTTCCCCAAAGCATTCTTTGAAAGTCTGTTAATGGAAATGAAAGCTCGTCTACGGAGTTCATTTCTTTTTTTAGTTCAAACTTTGTACTGGTGTTGAAACCATAATTCATATAGACATTAGGGTGCCTTTTATCTAGTAAAGAAACATTCGGAAAATCTCCAGAGTTAATAAAGATGTTCTTCGCAATAGGAATCAAATCTGGATAGTCATTTCCTGCGATATCTAGGAGCATAGCCAGTATAGCCGTCGCTTCTTTCCTTAGTTTCTCATCTTCACTTTTATGGAATATTTGAATGGATGTTAAAATACGCTTAACTAAACTCCTTTCTAATATTGGCTTTTCCCCCACAAGCTGCTCTACGTACTGCACAAAAATGTCATTTCGATCCTTCGCAAAGCTTTCGTGCGAGAAAATACTTTTTCCTAGTCTTGCTGTAATTGAACTCATTTTTCTATTCCCATGAACAAGATAAATTCTTCGACTAGTTCGTCAACACACCCAAAAGGCAGCATTAACAAAGTGACTTCTTCGATATCGAGCTCTTGCCTTTCAACCTTCTGAAAAAAATCACCCACATATTGGCAAGAAAGTGACTTGTAGTGCTCTAAAAATGATGATTCATCTTCAAAAATGATGTCTGGTTGAGTAAACCCTATAAAACAAGGAGAGTGAATTTTATCTGCTAAATCTTCGTTGTAAGGATCTAGAGAGTTCAAAATTGTCTCTTCAAGTTCATCGGTCAAGTTAGGAAAATCAAGATAACTATCCAATAACAAAAATTCATCTTCAAACTTGTTTTTTGCACGAACAATTGAGCTTGTTGCATCTGTAGCCGCTGATTTAAAACATTTGTGTAGCTTTGATTCACCCAAATAAACTCGGAATTCACCATCCCTAAATTGTCCATGTACTGCATCAGCACCGAAAACAGGCATTCTAGGGTTTGTTTTCATAGAAATTTTGCTTAGTAATTTGGGAGCTTGGATATAAACATCCAGTAAAGTAAACAAAATGAGTTCGCCAAGTTCACCTTTGGCTGTATGTTTACTGAGCTTTTTAATCGCTTTGTCGAACAAGTCCTCCATCGCAGTCTCAGGTGACCTGCCTAACTTTTTTTGGATTTCTTTATAAGAGAATGCAAAGTTTTGAAGAATACCTGCTTTAATGTATTCAAAAAGAGCATCATGCGATGTTTTTGTGTCTTCTACGCTAGATAGGTATACGAGTAGAGTTTCTACTCTTCTACCATCATGTAATTTGAATGAGGTCTGAACCTGTTTAAGAATATCTTTGATCTGACTTACATTTTTTAACTGTGCTTGCAGTGAACTTCCCATCTAGAGTTTTCCCAAATACCATAAAGAACCTAGAGGGATAATACTCACACCACAACCATAAGCAATAAAACTCATACTTAGTGATAATGAAATTTGCAATAGCTCAAAAATAGCACTGAATGGAACTACGTAAGATAAATTGAAGAATAAGTTGGCATATATGCTTTCGCTACTAAGAGCGAATTTAAAATACGCCAAGCGCCTCAAAACTCATCTACCTAAATGAATGTTCAATTACCTGTACAACAGGAAAACAATAACGGTTCACTCCATCTTTGAGTTTTTTCTCCAATACCCCTTCTTTGTTGAGCATCGTGAGCGCTTTTCCTACCGCATTCGCTTTGGAATAATCAAATTTCATAAACTCACAAATCTCTTTGGTGGTCATCCATTGCCTTGCTTTGTCTCCACAAGAATCTATATGCTCATTAAGTACTTTGTGCCACGCACCCTTATCTACGTACTTGTCAGATTCACGGGCAATGAGGGTAAGTTCATTGTTACTCAAGAACCACGAGTACTTCTTAACCAGAAGCAAGTACTTAATCTCAAGCCAAAACTGTAAAAGTTTATCTGGTTCAACCAACTTCACTTCACCCGTTGATTCAAATTGCCAACCCAGAGTCTTGTTCAAAGTATCCATATCCACCGTATCTTTCAGCTCAATAACCGCATACCGACTATTACCCGTCTCATCTTTCAAAAAGTCGGTGCCATTGACTGTTGCAATTAAGCTCGTTTGCCGCTGCTTTTTAATGTCTGTTCTACCATAGGGTGGGCGAACTGTATCAACTTGTCGGCTAATAAACGCTTTCAATGCCCCTTGGCAGTTCTTCGTAGAACGTTCTAGCTCTCCGAGCTCAACAATCCAAGACCTGATAACCGATAATACGCTGTCTTTGTTGTCTGGGTTAAGCTCTGCACCTTCTAAAAACGCGCCTTCAGAAACACTCGCAATTCGCTCTACAAATGCTGTTTTTTTGAATGATTGCGCGCCTTGTAAAACAGGCACTAGTTTAGATTTGAAATTGGGTATATATAGCGATGCTACACACCCAACTAGCCAGCGAGTAAGAACTTGATTTGAAAGTTCTTGATTTTGGGCTTTAACGCAGTTCAAAACAGTGTCTAATCTTCTTACACCATCCCACTCCCCTTCTAACCATTCACGAACAGGGTGATACTCGGCTTGCTGAGCAACCGCCGTAAAATGGTCATCAATCATCGATTTAGGTGCGCTGTGAATAGAGGCTTCCGATATAAGGCGGCTACGCACAACCTCTGGCGCACCGATACAAGAGCCAGCCTCAAAAATATCTGGCTCTAAGGTCATTTTATTTAATTTGGCTTCCAACCCTGAAAACTCAATAAGCGCTTTCAGGTTATCGGCAGTATTTAAGACCGTCGTACTGCCTTTATCAGAATATCTAACATGAGGAAATATGGGGGCTAGGTTAGGGTTACTCATGGCATCATCCTCCAAAAGGAAGGTGAGCCAGCTTGGTATGGCTCTCTAACCACAAATCCAAGTCTTCTTTTAAGTATCTAACCGCACGACCAATCTTGATAAACGGGGGAGCAATGGTTCGATTCTTCCGTTGCCCTTCCATTCGAGCTTGCCTAAGAAAAGAGCGGCTCATACCAATGTATTCCGCTGTTTCTTGTTCGGTGAAAGCGCGCTTTGTATTTGAAGGCATATTGTTGTCCTCTTGTGTTTAAGATGGTGCAACAATAGCGAGCTCAAACGCCACGTGACGGTAGCGGTGACGTCTAGGGTGACGTTTTTTTCATGTCTCTTTTTACAGAGTAAAAGAGTTTCTTTCTAAAATAGTCGTACGTGACTTGCCGCTCCTTCTCTGAGCCGAAATAAAACAGGGTGTCATTAGTCATCTCCGACACAATACCCTCTTTGTCGAATTGCCGACCACTATCAATTTGGCTATCACGCTTTATTAGGTTCCAAACCTCATTTACTTTGGCTTGAGGGTATACTGACAGTACATCAAAAATAATTTGTTTGATTGGATGTGTCTGAATGTTCGGTTTCAAGCCTGTTTTTTCGGGGCTAGAAGCGGTTTCATTAACCGTACTTGGGTCTTCAATTAAAACACTACTTAAACCGTTATTCTTTCGGTTAGATAAACCGAAATACTGGTTAAGCTTTTCTTTATCAAGCCTTATATTCTCTGGCTTCAAAGTGATGTAACCAGACTGAAGTAGCTTCGAGCTTTCCCCTAAAGACTGAAGCATTATATTCATACCGTTTAAAGCCCCTAAAAAGGCATCACCTTGAGAATCCGCTTTAAACTCTTCTGGTTTGAATTGCTCATGAAAACGTTCTTTAAAGCTTTCTGCACTTGGCATCATTGCCGTTATCTCACCAACTACTGTGGTTAACTCTTCTTCGGAAGGGAGTGTGCTTTTAACCGAATTAAACTCCCCTTTTAGAGCCTCCGGAAACCGCTTATTTGCGGTTGATAAATTTCTTACAGCCAGAATATTATTGGCTGGAAAGCGCTTTAACCGAACTTCACCATCGAGTAACTTCCGAGATGCAGAATTTGATAACTCAACTAGTGCTTTAACATCAAAAATAGCCAATAGGTCATTGTTATGGTTTACACCACCAACACCATTAGCGGTTACAAATACGTTAAGTTCAAAATCACCAAATTCAACAGCATCTAAAATCTGCCCTTTCGTTAAATCGAATAGTTTTTCTACTTCATCGATCCGAATGTACTGACGTGTATCTTTCATATCTGAGACCTAAAGACTTCTTATTATCCAATCATATTAACAGCAGCGGCTTTATGCTCTGGTGCCAAATGAGCGTAACGCAAGGTCATTTTCATATCGGCATGCCCTAATAGTTCTCGCACGGTGTTCAGATCGACGCCAGCCATTACAAGCTTACTGGCAAAATGATGGCGTAAGTCGTGGAACCTAAAATTATCAATATTGGCATCCTTTAGAAGCTTCATCCACGGCTTTTTAATGTCTGTTATCGCGTCCCCTTTATCGGTAACAAATACGGCCTGCGTTTGAGCTACCTGTTTTTTCCATAGAGATAGAGCGTTGAATAAAGTGTCATTCATTGGAATTGTTCTACCTTTCTTTGATTTGGCATTTGAAGCCCTAACCATAATGTAGCGCTGTTCAAAATAGACATCATTCCAAACAAGTGAAAGCAGTTCTCCTTTTCTCATACCAGTATGTAACGCAGAAATTATCAGTGGTTCAAGGTAGTCAACAAATGCTACGTCATCAAAAGTCGGGTAAAGCGGGTAATTCCTCGCTCGACGAAAATCATTAGCAGATGCTCTCTCATTTCTAACTCTTTGGTCTCGTTCTCTGACCTCATTAAGCAAAGAAGACTCTTCTTGTACTGTCAGGTACCTTATTCTTGTGTTGTCCTCTTTGGGAACCTTAACGCTTGAAAGATCATGTTCATCAAGAAGCCCCCACTCTACCGCTCGATTAAATGCCGCTTTTAGTCTTCCTAGAGAATAAGTAATCGTGGCGTTAGCTTTACCTGATTTTTTCCTCTCTGAAACCCACTTTTGGATATCCCAAGCTTTGATATCACAAATATTTTTATCCAATAGATGTGAGAAGCTTGATTTCAAGTTTCTGTGGGCTTTACTTGCCGTTTTTACATTTAAACTTTCTAGATAAGGCAGATAAGTATTATCGAGATAAAGTCTTAGCTTAAGGTTATCGCGCTTACCTTGATTACGGTTTTCTTGTCTTACGATTTGGATATCTTGCCCACTAGCGACCAACCCTGACGCTTCTTTTGCCAAGTCTCTTGCTTGAGCGGGTGTCAGTGATTCTGAAGAACCAATTAAATAGTTGCGTTGCTTGCCGTTCAAACGGTAGAAGAGGTAGTACTTGATAGCACCCTTACTAGAAATCCTGACATGAAAACCAGCAAGCTCAGTATCATTGATACGCTCATCTTCTATTCTCATGTTTTTGATGGTACTGATTGTAATTTTCTTTTTTAAAGCCATATCAATCTGCTCTTATCATGTTCCTGTGTAGCACCCATGTAGCAAAATTATTATAAATTCAAGTACAGCAATCAACAAGAACGAACAACAAAAATAAAATAAACCATTGATAATGATTAACTTTAAAGGTCTTCAATGTTCATTGTCGTTTATTGAAAAACATATAAAAATCCGACTCATAAGGGGCAGGTCACAGGTTCGAATCCTGTCGGGAGCGCCATACAAAACAAAGCCTTAGCTTATTTTTAAGCTAAGGCTTTTTTGTTTAACGTCCACATAGTGACCACAGATTCAGCGTAAGAAACTCACTTAGTGTAGAAGATTTACGATACAACGATTAGAGGCGTGAGAAAGCAAGTCAATGATTTCAGTTCGACATGGTGTATTTTTGAAATTTGAGAATGGAGTCGCTTACTTGATGGGACCAGCAGTTATAACTGGCTTAGTGGGAAAGGCGGCCAATTCATTTTGCCGCCTTTTATCTGACCTACTCTACTTTCAATGAACCTTTCATAATTGCCCAGTGTCCTGGGAATGAACAAAAGAACGTTAAATCTTTGCCTTTTAGTTCGGCTGTAGAGAAAGTAACGGAAGTGCTTTCACCGCCACCAATGACTTTTGTTGCAGCCAGTACGCGCTTGTCACCAGGAGGAACGTAATTATTGTCCAGTCCTGCTTTTGCGGAATCCAACGCTAAAGGTTGGAAGTTTGCCGTTTCCGTCAATACCCAATTGTGCCCCATGACTGCCGAAGCCAAACTGCCTACATGTTTTAAGTCAACGGTAAAGGATTCACAGCTGGCAGGGACACTAATTGCTTTGGTATTGAATTGCATGGCATCAGTTGCTTCGACGGTTACTTGACAAGGGTTTGCCAGCGCACTGAATGAAAACAGTCCGAGGAAAGCGATGAGAAACTTCTTCATTTTGGGGGCTCCTTAACTTTTCTAATCTATGTTTTATTTATTGATAACAACACTCATTATCAAGCTTCATTTAAGCATAGTGAAATATAAGGTAATAGAGGTTTAGATCATTAAACATACAACTATATATGGATATTTTCCGTACAAAGGTCTGAAAAACACTCATAAAATAAAATACCGATTGCATATCCGCCCCAATTATTAAACTCGTTATCGATGGGATCTTGATTCATATGTAGAGAAGTTTGACAGGATTGATTAAAAATTTCTGATTTGCTTCGTTCATAAGATCCTTGAATCACTTCTAATGTAAAAATGTGACTGGGGTGCCGTGTGAGTTGCGACGCTCTTCAAACTAGTGACAAATTCTTCTATTCTTTTCGCCAAGTAACAAACATATCAATTTCGCCCTTTATGAAGAAAAGCAGCCTAACAACGAGTACCGGACACAGGTTTATTTCTAAAAGCAAAACTGCATTTAAAATACACATCCACACCCCAGATGACACTGTAATGCATCGCTCTGTGGGGTTTGTGCGCATTGGTGAAAAGAAAGGTTTGAAAAAAGCCATCAAACTACGCAATGAACTTGGTAGAGAAATGTGGGGGAAGTTTTGGCGTCGCTTGTTAAAAGACCCGTACTTAATGACACGCTTACCCCACAGTGTGGAGCCTGTCATTGTTTATAAGCCGAACCCAACGAAATCCGACCCTGAACATCGGGATGCGTGTTATTTGGCAAAATGGCGAGAATTCAATGAAAGCGGCGAGTACAAATACAAAACCAAAGTTTGCTCTATTAACAAGCACGGTAAACTTGCTGCTTATACGCAAACTAAAAAAGCGTTACTTGAAGCACACAAAAACAATATCGAGATTCTGACCTATATGGGTCGTCTTAACAGTATTGATTTGAAATAGTTATACCCAAGTCGCCTCTATATCCTAAGTGCAGCGAGAGTTGCATTTGAAATAAAAAAAGACCGCATAATAGCGGTCTTTTTCGTTGAAGTACTTCAATTACGCGTTTGCTTCACGTTCTGCAATAAATGCTAATGCCATTTTGATACGTGCAACAACACGATCTTTACCGATCAGTTCCATAACAGCATCAACCGATGGTGATTGGCCACCACCAGTTACCGCAACTCGAAGTGGCATACCGATTTTACCCATACCAATTTCTAGCTCTTCACAAACCGCTGAGATAACACTTTCTTTGATGTTAGCTGTTGTCCATTCATCCAATGCTTCTACTTTTGCAAGCGCTAGCTCCAATGGACCTTTTGCAACACCACGTAAATGCTTCTTCGCAGCGCCTGCTTCGAACTCAGAGAAATCTTCGTAGAAGTAACGGATTTGCTCTGCAAGTTCTACCAACGTATTGCAGCGCTCACCAACCAAAGTGATAACACTTGTAATTGCCGGACCATTTTCAGTGCTTAGGTTTTGATTCTCTAGGTGCCACTGAAGGTGCTCTGCTACGTATGCAGGATCAGACGTTTTAATGTAATGGTTATTCAACCAATGCAGTTTTTCAGTGTTAAATGCTGAAGCCGATTTAGAAATCGCGTCAAGGCTAAACAGCTTAATCATTTCTTCTTGTGAGAAAATTTCCTGATCGCCATGAGACCAACCGAGGCGAACAAGGTAGTTGTTCAATGCATTTGGAAGGTAACCTTCGTCGCGGTATTGCATTACAGAAACTGCACCATGACGTTTTGACAGTTTTGCGCCATCGTCACCCAGAATCATTGCGCAATGAGCAAACGTAGGAACTGGTGCACCCAACGCTTCATAAATGTTGATTTGACGAGGAGTATTGTTGATGTGGTCTTCACCACGAACAACATGTGTAATGCCCATATCCCAATCATCAACAACAACAACAAAGTTATATGTTGGAGAGCCATCGGTACGGCGAATGATAAGATCATCCATTTGATCATTGCTGATTTCGATACGACCACGGATTTGGTCATCAAAAACAACACTTCCTTCTTTTGGATTACGGAAGCGTACTACACATGGTTCACCGTCTTTCGCAGCTTCATTTGCAGCTTTAATCTTTGGGTGATTTGCATCGTAACGAGGCATCTCTTTATTCTCTTCTTGTTCTTCACGAATCTCGTCAAGAAGCTCTTTCGATGCATAGCACTTGTAAGCTTTATCTTCAGCGAGCAATTTATCTACTTGCTCGTTGTAACGATCAAAACGCTTAGACTGGAAGTAAGGACCTTCATTCCACTCTAAACCAAGCCATTTCATACCTTCTAGAATCGCATCAACGGCTTCCTGAGAGTTACGCTCCAAATCGGTATCTTCGATACGCAGAACGAATTCGCCGCCCTGATTCTTTGCAAATAACCAAGAGTAAAGTGCAGTACGCGCACCACCGACATGCAGATAGCCTGTTGGGCTAGGAGCAAAACGAGTTTTAACCGTCATGGGATTTCCTTTGGGTGTTTAAAAGCGGCACCCAATAGGGTACCGCGTAAATAAGGATAAAAATTGGCGACATTTTAACACCCAATTGCAATTGTACAATGGGGAAAAATGAAGATGAATGGCGAGTTAAGACGTGCTTTGGAGTGCCATTTGAGTTTCTTGGTGCATCTCACGGAGTAGAAGGTACAAAGGCAACCCAAGAGATACCCCCACAAGGCACGTACCCAAAATGGGTTTCCAAGGTTGAGTAAAGCCAATTTTTTTACTGTCGTACAATATAAATCCAATAAGAACAGCCGCAGAAATCAATACGTCCAACCACGCAAATAACCCTATTTTATTGCTGTTGATGTGCTCGATGATGAGAGAAATTGAAAAACCAAACTCTCCAAGCCAAGAGAGCAAGGCTGAGTAAGGAACCACAGTTCCTACAATGCACGCTACCAAATAAAAACCTTTCATACTGCCTCCTGATATCCATACGGGAGAAATCCATTCCCAGAAAATATGTAACGCTTGTTGACCTTCCCCTTGATGGAAGGTTTATGCTCAGAACTCATCAAAAATCTGACGAGAAGCGCTATGACCGACTACTCCATCTCACTACACGGGCTGAACTGCATGGGGTGTGCAAAGAAGGTAAAAAAAGCTTTGCTCAAAATCCCAGACACATCCGTGATATCAATTGATAAAGACCAAGTCAATCTTGTTAGCTCAGCTCCGTTAAGTACGCTCTTTCTTTCAATTGAAAGTTTAGACTATCAAGCAGGAGCTCAAACTGAGGTTACGCTATCCGGTTTAAATTGTGGGAAATGTGTTAAGAAATTAGAGCAAGAATTTGCACAACATTCTCACATTGCGCGCTTTGAAGTAACAAAAACGAAAGCCACCGTCGTTGGTCTATTAAGTGAACACGACATCGTAGAGGTTGTTGAAAACACAGGCTACTCCGCCTCTCCATTGAAGAGCCATGATACGGTTGATGTTGATAGTGAATCAGATAGCGACGCTTTCGAAGAAGAGAGTCAAAAAGAGGATATCTCACAAAACCTTTCATCCCCATCCAAACCGCACACAAAATCAGAAGCTCTTAGCACCATTCAACTAACGCTGACCGGATTGACCTGCGCGAGCTGTGTCTCTTCTGTCGAAAAAGCGCTAATGAACGTCGATGCAGCTCAAAAGGTACAAGTAAACCTCGCAGAACAATCTGCGTTGGTTTTTGTTCATGACAATTCGAGCGACACCAGTGAAAAGCTGATCCATTCCGTTAAAAATGCCGGTTACGGTGCTGAAATAGTAACCAACGAACAAGATCGACGAGAACAACAAGCCTTGTTATCAGCTCAAGTTATGACGCACCACAAAAAGGCGTCTCTGCTTTCACTCTCTATCGGTGCACCGCTAATGTTATGGGGTGTTTTGGGCGGCAACATGATGATTCGCCATACGCAAGATCAATGGGTATGGGGTGTTATAGGGTTATTGTGTTTATGGCTCCTCGCCGTTCCGGGCAAGCATTTCTTCGTTAATGCATGGAAATCGCTGCAACACAAACGCGCGACCATGGATACTTTGGTCGCGCTAGGTACGGGGGCTGCTTGGCTATTTTCTATGATCGTCGTTCTTTTTCCTGAGTGGCTTCCCCCGGCTTCGCGACATGTGTACTTCGAAGCCAGTGCCATGATCATTGGTTTAATTTCGTTAGGTCACTTTATAGAAGCCAAAGCAAAGGCAAAAACCACCCGCTCACTCGAAGCGTTGATAAACTTGCAACCCGAGACCGCGATCGTCATTCATGCTGATGGTTCAGAAAAAGAGCTGCCGCTTCAGGCTGTCATAAAAGGCATGAAGCTGCGCATCCAACCGGGCGCAAAAATTCCCGTCGACGGAGTCATTGTCCAAGGTGAAAGCTACATTGATGAATCGATGTTAACAGGTGAACCGATTCCTAAAGCAAAGAAAGTGCAAGACACGATATCCGCAGGCACACTCAACCAAGATGGATCCTTGGTCATTGAAGCGACGACCATCGGAGAAAACACTATGCTTGCTCGTATTGTCTCTCTCGTTCGTCAAGCGCAAAGCAGTAAACCACAAATAGCCAAACTTGCTGACTCCATTTCAGCCGTTTTTGTTCCTATCGTCGTATCCATCGCTATAGGAGCGTCATTGATTTGGTTTGCAGTTGGTCCTGATCCTAAAGCCAGCTACATGCTCATTGTGGCGACTACGGTTCTTATTATTGCCTGCCCTTGCGCCCTAGGGCTCGCCACCCCTCTTTCCGTTACGGTTGGAATAGGTAAAGCTGCTGAAATGGGCGTCCTTATCAAAGATGCCGATGTGCTTCAGCAAGCCAGCAAAGTGGATATGGTGGTGTTTGATAAAACGGGCACACTGACTGAAGGTCGACCTAGTGTCGTCAGTGCTCACTACTTGGATAACTGGACACCAGAAAGCTTACTTCCTTTGATATTTACTGTGGAAAATGCTTCAGAACATCCGCTAGCTAAAGCCCTTTGTCAATTCGCAGAAAAGCATCAAAACAGCGAACTTTCTGCCGATCATTTTCAAAATCATCGTGGACTCGGTTTGTCTGCGATCGTGAATAATCAGCAAATTGACATTGGTAACCGAAAATTCATTGAAGCTAAAGCAGACTTTCCAAACGTTACTAACCAAATTGAAGGTGAGTTTACCGAAGTATTTGTTCTGGTCGATAACCAACCAGCGGCCAAAATATTCATTGCAGATGCCATTAAACCTGACGCTAAAAACGCGGTATCCCTACTTCACGAGATGGGAATAAAAGTTGCCATGCTCTCTGGCGATAACACAACCGTAGCCGAATCTGTCGCCAAAGAAATGAAAATAGACCATGTCATTGCTGATGTATTACCCGATCAAAAAGCTTCTCACATTCAATCTTTGCAAGCGCAAGGTTTCTCCGTTGCGATGGTGGGTGACGGTATAAATGATGCCCCAGCCCTTGCCTTAGCTAATGTCAGTATGGCTATGGGGGGTGGCTCTGATTTAGCCATAGAAAGTGCACAAATGACACTATTGAATGCGTCACCTCTTACGGTTTCGAGAGCCATCAAACTTTCGAAAGCGACCGTGAAGAATATGAAACAAAACCTATTTGGCGCCTTTATTTACAACACATTAGGCATTCCTATTGCCGCTGGTGCTCTTTACCCCGCATTTGGATTTTTACTCAGCCCAGTTGTTGCTGGTGCTGCTATGGCACTCTCATCGATCACCGTTGTGAGTAACGCCAACCGCTTGCGATTGTTCGACACAAAATAAACCATAATATGAGGTGAATTATGAAAATCTCCCGCTTAATACTTACACTCGGAATGCTTACATCTGCTTCAGCAATAGCGGCTCAGGTCGTCACCCATAAATCTCCATATTGCGGGTGCTGCTCAGAATGGGTGAAACACATGGAAGAATCCGGTTTTGATGTGGAAGTAAAAGATCACAAAAACCTTAACCCGGTAAAACAAAAGCTTGGTGTATCTCCAGAATTAGCCTCATGCCATACCTCAGAAATTCAAGGCTTTGTGTTTGAAGGGCATATCCCTGCAAGTGACATAAAAGCTTTTCTAGAAAACCCGCCCAAACAAGCGATGGGACTCGCCGTTCCGGGAATGCCATTGGGGTCGCCAGGAATGGAATATGGCGATAAAAAAGATCAATACGATGTGTATGCATTCAACAAAAAAGGGCATACCTTTGTGTTTTCTAAGCACAACCAAGCCGAATAATCTTGTATAAGTAGGGTTTGTTGCTCGTAATTGAATGAAATAAAAACAAAAAGCCGAAGCAATTGCTTCGGCTTTCGTTATCAATATAGTTGTTCGTTATGGCGTATAGTAAGTCGCTGCACCAGGACCAACTGGCAAACCAAATACAAATACCCAGATGTAGAACAAGAAGCTCCAACCCACTAAGAAGCAGATCGAGTACGGCAGCATAGTTGCGATAAGCGTACCAATACCTAAGTTCTTCATGTAGCGAGTCGCAACAGCCAAAATCAGACCAAAGTAACTCATCATCGGAGTAATGATGTTCGTTGTTGAATCACCAATCCGGTAAGCTGCCTGAATGGTTTCAGGCGCGTAGCCGACCAGCATAAGCATTGGAACGAAGATAGGCGCGGTTACCGCCCACTGAGCGGAAGCAGAACCGATCATCAAGTTGATGAAGCCACACATTAGAATAAATGCGAAGAACAACATAGGACCTGTTAATCCAACGCTCTGCAAGAAGTCTGCACCTGCAACCGCAAATACCTGACCAAAGTTAGTCCACTTAAAGAAAGCAACAAACTGAGCAGCAAAGAACACGAGTACGATGTACATGCCCATTGATGACATAGATTTCGCCATCGCATCGATAACATCGCGATCCGTTTTCATTGTGCCTACAACTTTACCGTAGACAAAACCTGGAATAGCGAAGAAAACGAAGATAAACGCAACGATGCTTTTGAGGAAAGGTGAACCCGCTACTTCACCCGTTACTGGGTTACGTAAAACGCCATTTTCAGGCACGATAGTCCATGCCAGTAAAGCACTCACACCAAGAACAGCAAGGCCAGCCAGCTTCAGGCCTTTTTTCTCTTGCGCACTCAGTTTACCCATTTCATCGTTAGACAGATCTTCAGACGCTTCTTCTGAATTGTATTTACCTAGCTTCGGCTCAACAATTTTCTCGGTAACAAATGCACCAGTAATAGAGATAAAGAAGGTAGAAACAAACATGAAATACCAGTTTGATTCAGGGCCAACAGAATACGTTGGATCAATCATTTGCGCCGCAGTTTCAGTAATACCTGAAAGTAACGGATCAACAGTACCGATAAGTAGGTTTGCTGAGTAACCACCCGATACACCAGCGAATGCTGCTGCCAAGCCTGCCAAAGGGTGACGACCTAAAGAATGGAATAACATTGCCGCTAGTGGGATAAGTACCACATAGCCAAGCTCTGAAGCGGTATTGGAAATGATACCTGCGAAGACAACCGTGAAGGTTACCATACGCTTAGAGGCCCCCATAACCATGCCACGCATTGCCGCAGAAAGTAGACCAGAATGTTCAGCAATCGCAACACCCAGCATAGCAACCAATACGGTTCCTAACGGTGCAAAACCAACAAAGTTTTTAACGAGATTAGTCACAATAAGCTGTAAGCCTTCTGCATTTAGCAGGCTTACAACTTGAATCATTCCGTCCGCAGCACGACCCTTTGCCCCTTCTGGGCGCGGATCCATTACGGAGACTTCAAAGTACCCCGCAATACCGGACATAACCAGAATAGCGACACAGAATATAGCGAATAAAGTAATCGGGTGGGGCAATAGGTTCCCCAAATATTCCACACCATCAAGAAAACGTGTAAACAGTGACTTTTTAGGTGGATATTGTGTATTTGAAGCAGATGAACTCATCTGTTCCCTCCTTGTAGTAATTCCTAACTTTTTTGACATAGCCATCAAAAAAGCAGGCGGAGATTACGTCACATGGAGAGCAAATTAAAGTCATAAGTGTTACAAAAGATGAACTATTAACAAATTTAAAACCAAAATCACGATTTTATTTAAACTAATCATCCAAAAAAATTATACTTTACGACATATCAAATACACAACTAAGAAACTTATTGCATTTCTATTTACGCTTTTTCACTTTTCCCTGAACCGCTTTAAAGCGAGGGTTTGTTTTGCAAATCACGTAAACACGACCACGGCGTTTCACTATCTGGCAATCTGGGTGACGTTGTTTCGCACTTTTTAAAGAACTCAGAACTTTCATTACTCACTTACCTCTTCTTTTGCTACAGATTTCATCCCGCCAAAACGACGGTTAAAGTTAGCCACTCGACCTTCTTTATTAACAACGCGCTGTTTACCCGTATAGAAAGGGTGTGATTCAGACGAAACGTCTAGCGTGTAGTATGGGTAAGTATTGCCATCTTCCCATTCAATGGTGCGATCCGTTTGTAGGGTTGAACCAATCAAAAAGTACTTATCTACACTTGTATCGTGAAATACAACTGTTCTGTAATCAGGATGAATATTCGGTTTCATTTGTTAAACTCCAAAAAATCTTAACCGCTATGTTATAACAAAACATATTGATAACGATTCTCAATTGAGAATGCAAGTTTTTTTTGTGTTATGTTCCATTTAGTTCCTGAATTACTACCCCCTATTTCCGACCATGAATCACACTATTTCTCCTATTGGTTTTGTTGAATCCCCATACAAAGAAAAGTTCGCAGTCCCTCGCCAGCCAAGGTTAGCGCCACACTCGACAGCTCGAATTCGTTTATGTGGAAAAGCAAATTCACCTGAAGCAATCAGAGGAATTGAGCAATTTAGCCACATATGGCTACTTTTTCTGTTTGACCAAAATTTGTCCGGTGGCTGGAAGCCAACTGTTCGTCCTCCGCGATTAGGTGGCAACGAAAGAATCGGCGTATTCGCGTCACGTTCAACATTTCGACCAAATGGAATGGGTATGTCTGCAGTAGAACTAAAAGGCATAACTAAAGAGGGAGATCAGGTCTTTTTGGAGCTGGGAAGTGTCGATTTAGTGGATGGCACCCCGATTATGGACATCAAACCGTATATTCCCTACTCCGACTCGATTCCAAATGCCACTGGCGGTTACGCAGACCAAGAACCAGAAACGTTGGAAGTCAGTTTTCTCGCTGCGGCATGTGAGGTAATAGACACTCATCCAAATCGTACGCAAATTTACCAAGTACTCACCGAGGTTCTAGGGCAAGATCCGCGACCTGCATACAAGAAAAAGAAGCAAGATGACAAAGAATATGCGGTAAATTTGTTCGATTTAAACGTGAAATTTACGGTCGACAACAACTTAGTGGTCGTCAGGGCAATTGAACACTTTTGACAATGACAATTGGCTGATATCATAAGCGGCTTAACTGGGGTTATCGCCCCTACATCCTTGAATGGGAAACCTTTACTCCAGCCTACTCCGGCTTGAGTATCTAACTTTGATAAACGGATAAATTTAATGCGTACCAGTAACTATCTTCTTTCTACTCTGAAGGAGACTCCAAACGACGCAGAAGTAGTGAGCCACCAGCTCATGCTACGTGCAGGTATGATCCGTAAGCTGGCTTCAGGTTTATACACCTGGCTGCCTACTGGTCTACGTGTATTGCGTAAAGTCGAAAACATCGTTCGTCAAGAAATCAACAATGCAGGTGCAGTTGAAACTTTGATGCCCGTTGTCCAGCCGTTTGAACTATGGGAAGAAACAGGCCGCAGCGAAAAGATGGGCGCTGAACTTCTTCGCCTTACTGATCGCCATGAACGTCCGTTTGTACTTAGCCCTACTGCTGAAGAAGTCATTACAAGCCTAGTGCGTAACGAAGTGAATTCTTACAAGCAACTTCCGCTAAATCTGTACCAAATTCAAACTAAGTTCCGTGATGAAAGACGCCCTCGCTTCGGTGTTATGCGTTCACGTGAATTCTCTATGATGGACGCGTACAGCTTCGATATCGATAAAGACGGCTTACAGAAGTCTTACGAAGCCATGCACGACGCCTATTGTAAAGCGTTCGATCGCATGGGCCTTAACTATCGCCCAGTTCTTGCTGACACGGGTGCTATTGGTGGTAACGGTTCTCATGAATTCCACGTTTTGGCAGAAAGCGGTGAAGACCTCATCGCCTTCTCTTCAGAGTCGGATTACGCGGCAAACATTGAAAAAGCAGAGGCACTTGCCCCAGCAACAGAACGTGCAGCGCCAACTCAAGAAATGGCAATGGTGGATACACCAAACGCAAAAACCATTGCAGAACTGGTTGAACAATTTGATCTAGCCATTGAAAAGACGGTTAAGACGCTATTTGTAAAAGCATCTGACGAAGTTGAAGCAGACATCATTGCGCTTATTGTTCGCGGTGACCACGAGCTTAACGAGATTAAAGCGGAAAACCTAGCGCAAGTCGCTTCCCCTTTAGAGATGGCAACAGAAGAACAAATCCGCGCATTGATTGGAGCGGGTCCTGGTTCTTTAGGTCCAGTTGGTCTTGAATTGCCGTTCATCGTCGATCGTACCGTTGCTGCAATGAGCGATTTTGGTGCGGGTGCAAACATTGATGACAAACACTACTTCGGTATTAACTGGGGTCGTGATGTCGAGCTTGGACAAGTCGAAGACCTACGTAACGTTGTCGAAGGCGATCCTAGCCCGTGCGGTCAAGGTACAATTCAGCTGAAGCGCGGTATCGAAGTCGGTCATATTTTCCAGTTAGGTAAAAACTACTCAGAAAAGATGAACTGTGGCGTGCTTGGTCCTGATGGTAAAAATACCATTCTAGAAATGGGTTGTTATGGCATTGGTGTTACTCGTGTTGTTGCTTCTGCAATCGAACAAAACCACGATAAACACGGTATTATTTGGCCGGATGCTATCGCACCATTCCAAGTTGCCATTGTTCCTATGAACATGCACAAATCAGAGCGTGTTAAGGAAGCAGCAGAAAAGCTGTACGCTGAACTAACCGCAGCAGGCATTGAAGTCCTGTTTGACGATCGTAAAGAGCGCCCAGGTGTCATGTTCTCGGATATCGAACTTGTGGGTGTCCCTCACACTATCGTTATCGGTGATCGCAGTATGGACGAAGGCAACTTCGAATATAAAAACCGCCGCAAAGGCGAGAAAACGGCTGTTGCGATCGATAGCATCATTGAGCATGTTCAAGCGCAACTTGCCTAAAACGATTCACTGACTTTTTCGTCAGTTCGAAACCTTCTAAAAGAGCAACGTTGTTGCTCTTTTTTCTTTTCTTACTACCATTCATCTTTAATTCATATTGAGAAACGTATTCTGTGTTTGTTGTTTAAAACGGAGTCGAGTATGGATCTCAAAAGCCTATTAAACCAAGCGCTAAATTCTGATTTGATGAAACAAGGCAGTCAAACTCTTAGCCAAAGTGCACATAGTCTCGGAAACAGTGCGCAAAAGCTGGGGCAAGACAAAAGCCAGTTGGCAACATTAGGAGCAGGTGCAGTAGGAGGTGGTTTAATTGGGTTACTCATGGGGTCCAAAAAGTCCCGTAAAATGGGGAAGAAAGCACTAGGAGTCGGCAGTGCCGCAGCTCTAGGTGCTTTGGCTTTTAAAGTGTACAACGACTGGCAAAAAAGCCAGCCGGGGAATACTTCCCCTTCTCCCTCACCACAGTTGAGTGAAGATCAACACAGTATTTTAATTCTCAAAGCCATGATAGCAGCCGCAAAAGCGGATGGTCATGTTGATGAACAGGAACAATTAAAAATTCAGCAAGCCGTGACAGAGCTTGGGGCGGATGATTCAGTCAACCAATTGGTTCAATCGGAGTTAAACAAACCTCTCGATCCTTCAGACATCGCTCGTTCTGTCTCCAATAAAGAGCAAGCAGCCGAAGTCTATCTCGCGTCATTACTTGTCGTTGACGAGCAAAATTTCATGGAAAGAAGTTATTTAAAAGAACTTGCTACCCAGTTAGGGCTTACTGATGACTTAGTGTTGCAGCTAGAGGCTCAAGTTAATACATAACCGTTTCACTCAGATGGCTCTGTTCCCCCTTTTAGGAGCCATCTGAGACTTTACCCTGCTTTAAAATGCTCAAATAACAATCACTCCATTCCCCATATTGCGCTAAGACAAACTCATGTTTTGAGTTTGTTTTTTTGTATATTGAGGTCAATATCGTAACTCTGTATATTGACTCCAGTTTTCATTTTCTAGGTAATCTTTATGAAAGTATTCGATTGTTGCGAACTCATTCGTCAGATGTACGCTCAGATTGGCAGTGGTGATCAAGCTTACGTGCCAAACGCGATTGCGTGTTCAATTCGTACCTTTAACGATATAGCATCAGACACAGCCCTTCCTGACGAAGTGCGTGAGAAAGCCGCTTTTGCTGCAGCTAATTTATTGATTTCGGATTTTGAGGACAAATAATGAATTTAGCGAACTACGAATCAATGGACCCCGTCATGCTAATGAGTATTGTGAACATGAAGCTTCGCGATGATTTTGGCGGCGACCTCGACAAGCTTGTTGTGTTTTTTGACATTGATAAAAGGAAGCTGGAAGCAAGATTAGCAACCGCTGGTTTTGACTTTTTACCTGAAGCTGGGCAATTTCGTTAAGCTTACTTCGGCAATTCAAAATACCAGAAACAAGAAGTCTCGTACCTACTAGTAGCTAACTAAAACCTAGTACTTAAACTAAAACGCCGCTGATATCAGCGGCGTCAGACTGCTGACAAAGGTCT
>NZ_PIZL01000002.1:0-295751 GCF_002835515.1 Vibrio sp. vnigr-6D03 | reverse complement strand
GTCCCGTCCACTCCGCCATTTATTTGAGTGTCGACTCATAAAATACGAACTACAGGGGTGTAGCTCCAATTGGCAGAGCAGCGGATTCCAAATCCGCGTGTTGGGAGTTCGAATCTCTCCACCCCTGCCATATTTGAAAGCCTCGTCGAAAGACGAGGCTTTTTTGTATCTATTGATTTCTCAATTTTGGAAACTGCTAGCTAAGGTACTGTTCGATCCAATCAGCCTTCTCGCATACCTACTTTGTTCTCTTTGCTATATACATAAACATGGTTCGATAGCAGAGTTTTTTTTGTCTACTGCTTTATTTATCTGAATTACCAATCGAGTTAAACCCATCCACTAAAGGTTTCTTGTCCATTAGACGATTATGCTGTTAAGTCGTAATCCACTTGAACTAAAAATGTTAAGAATCTTGATAATTTACATTTAGAATCTTATCAAATGTAAAAGATAAGAAAGTTAATGAAAATTATTCCCATCTTTGATTTAATATTCGCCTTAATTGCTATACATCGATTTTGAAACTAGGCGACCTTATTAGGTAGCACCTTAAGTTTCAAAACGTTGTTCATTCATACCACATGTGCTTGGCGATACGGATTCGCCTGAGAATTACTAATGAAAGAGATAGTTTCTAAAAGGGCAAAAACTCTAGTTGTGATAGTAGCAGCTATGGGAATACCTAATGCTTTGTATGCTGATGACTTGGATAAAGCCAGAGCAATTGAAAAGAAAACCAATAAGGTTATTCAAAAAGCTCAATCGAACGTAGATGCTAACGTTGAGGCGTCATTTACTCTTCAATCCGAGATAGAGCAATTAGAAACTCAAATAGATAACCTAACTCTTTATAGAGATCATTTGACTAAATTGGTCTCTAGTCAAACTTCAGAATTAGTTAGCTTGGAACAACAGCTAAATGATATTGAAGATACTCGCCAAGGTATTGTTCCTCTCATGTATCGAATGATTGATGGGTTAGATTCCATTATTAGTCAGGATGTTCCTTTGCGAAAAGTAACACGTCAGAAGCGATTGGAAGATATTAGACTCTTGATGGGGCGAGCTGATATAGCTGAAGCAGAGAAGTACAGAAGAATTCTTGAAGCCTACCAAATAGAAATAGATTATGGGACCAAACTAGGAGCGTATCCAGCTGAAATTCAATTCGAAGGCAACACTCGTCAAGTTGAGCAATTGTATTTCGGTCGAGTAAGTCTTGTTGCGAGAAGTCTAGATCATAAGCAATTTTGGGTATGGCGCCAAGAAAGCAAAACTTGGCATGAGCTATCTAAAGACAAAGGGTTGGAAGTAAACAAAGCTTTTGCTATGGCTGCAAAACAGCAGGCTCCTTCAGTAGTTACATTACCTCTTTCAATTAGTTCTATAGAGAAGGGACTGTAATATGAAATATGTTTTGAATACATTAGGTTTTATTGCAGCCATTGTTACTTTCTCTTCATTCGCTGAACAAAGTCTTTCCCAAATCGACAATAGTGCGAATAAGGTTTACCAAGCGGAACGTGCACACAATGCAACGCGTGTTCAGTTAACAAAAGAGCAAAAAATAGAATTAGCGAACAAAAAAGCGCAATTAGAAAAAGCGTTAGCCGAACTAGAAAAAGAAAATACTCAACTTAGTGAGCAGTTTAGCGTCAATGAACAACTGCTGTCAGAAAAAGAAAAACAGCTGCAAATTGAAACAGGTAGCTTAGGTGAATTATTTGGTGTTGTAAGACAGTCTGCTAAAGAAGTAAAACAAGACTACCAAAATTCACTTATTACAGATGCCGACGAACAGTTGATTCTCGTGGAAAGAGTGATCAGTACAGATGCACTGCCTTCGTTAAAAATGCTGGAAGATTTTTGGTTATCAGCATCATTTAAAATTCAAGCGAGTGGACAGTTAAGTAAAGTAACTGTTCCTTTTGTCAACGGAGACGGTACGCATTCAGATCAAGCCGCTATTAGGTTAGGTGATATGGCTTTGATTTCAGAGCTAGGTTACTTGAAATGGGATTCAAAAAACAAGTTTTCAACGGCGTATCAAGCGCTTCCTAAAGATGCTTCAACGAGTTCAGATGTTATTGCTGGTGCCGATATTCTTTTAGATCCCACTCGTGGTTTGTTGCTTGAACAATATGCAAACCAACCAAATTTGAAACAACGAATTGAGCAAGGTGGGGTGGTAGGTAAGATAATCATCGCGCTTTTGGCTTCTGGTTTATTAATTGCCTTGTTCAGAGGAACTGTTTTACTGATAACTCAAGCTCGGATTTCTCAACAGCTTAAAAAACCAGAACAGCCAGGAAACAACCCTATGGGGAGAATTCTTCAGGCATTCGATAACGACAAACAGCAATCAATCGATGCTATAGAGCTTCGATTACTCGAAAGAATACTTGATGAGCAGCATGGGCTAGAGAAAGGGCTTTCAATGCTTAAGTTGATGGCCGCACTAGCTCCAATGCTAGGTTTACTCGGTACCGTAACGGGCATGATTGAAACATTCCAAGTGATAACGCAGTTTGGCAATAGTGATCCGAAAGTGATGGCTGGCGGGATTTCTATGGCACTGGTTACCACTGTGATGGGGCTTGTTGCTGCGATGCCTCTACTACTTGCTCATAATTTCCTTTCAAGCAGAGCTGAAGCAATCAAAGGTACTCTCGAAAAGCAAGGCGTGAGTATAGTCGCTCAACGAGCAGAGTCTGAGCAAATGGCTGAGGCTGCTTAAAATGATCGAAAACTTAGCACTGGTTTACCAGCAAACAGAAGTCAATACATTGGCTGAGTTTATGGCGAAAGGTGGACAAGTACTCTGGTGGTTGGCTGGTGTGGTTTTTTTATGCTGGTTATTGATTGTTGAACGTATTATTTTCTTTAGCTTTAGTTTTGGGAAGCAAAAGAGAAGCTGGATCGAAGCATGGCAAAAGCGTGAAGACCATCAGTCGTGGTATGCATTAGCGCAAAAAAATGGCGTGATGCAGAAAGCCAATTTGCAGCTGAATCAGCATTTAGATTTTATCAAGGCTCTTGTTAGTTTATGTCCTATGTTGGGATTACTTGGCACAGTAACAGGAATGATAGCTGTCTTTGATTTAATGGCACTGGCTGGTAGTAGCGAACCAAAATTGATGGCATCTGGTATATCGATGGCTACCCTTCCAACTATGGCTGGTATGGTCGCAGCATTAGCGGGTATGTTTGCCCACTCAAGGCTTGTAAAAATGGCAAATAAAAAAGCACTGAAACTCGAACAACAATTAAGGAGTGGCGAATGAGGTTAGTTCGTCCAACAAAAGCAAAGGAAGATGCAACGGTCGATTTGACTTCCATGCTGGATATCGTATTTATCATGCTTATATTTTTCATCGTGACTAGTTCGTTTGTGAAAGAGTCTGGTGTTGAAGTTAATCGCCCGCAAGCGGCTCACGCAAGTAGCCAGAAAGACGCTGGGATATTTATCGCTATTACGGCTTCTAATGATGTCTACATCGATAAGCGAAGAGTGGACGTTGAACGAGTTCAAGCTGTTTTGGAAACCGTTCTACTTGATAAGCCAGATGCCAGCTTAGTTATTCAGGCAGATAAGCATTCATACAATGGCACAGTTGTTGAGGTGATGGATGCTGCGAAGGGGGCTGGTGTCGATAAGATCGCGCTGGCTACCGAAGACAAAAGGTAAGTATGTTTCATGAAAAGATTGTTACTTGCCTTACCGTTAGCGTTTGTTATTGCTTCTTCGTTATTCTATTTTATGGCTTGGATGGTAAGTAGCCAAAAAGGGAAGCTCGAAGAATCGAAACCAGCGGTAATGTTTGATTTAGTAATGCAAGAACCTGAAGCAAATGTTCAGCGCCGACAGAGGCAATTACCTGATCCACCAAAGTTGCCGGATCAACCGAAACCATTGCCAACTTCAACGCCTAATGTAACTCAAACCCAGATGCCTCAAATGTTGTCGGCACCTAAATTGGCTTTGGCTAACATAGGCGTAGCGATTTCTATGCCTTCTCTCGATGGGATTGGTCAAGACCAACAAGCTTTACCTCTCTATCGTGTCGAACCTAGATACCCGCCTAGAGCTCAAAAACGTCGTATGGAAGGGTATGTCATATTGAGCTTCACAATTGATGAACAGGGGCGTCCAGAAGATATTAATTTATTAGAAGTTCATCCAAACAAAATTTTTGTTCGTGAAGCTATGAATGCACTTAAGCGATGGAAGTATCAGCCAAAACTTGAGGGTGGCAAAGCGGTTAAGCAGTTGAACCAAAGAGTGAAGATAGAATTTAAAATGAGCAAATAACTATGAAGCGAATTTTTTCAATACTGTTAGGTGTTTTGCTAATTGTTACGAACATGAATGTTCACGCGAACAAGTTATCTAGCTACGCGGGTAAAAAACTTCATAAAGCCAGTCAGTTACAGCAGGAAGATAAGCTAGATGAAGCCATCTCTCTGATGGAAAACATGGGTTTGAAGTCTGATTATGACAAAGCATTCGCTAATAGAATTTTAGGTGTTTATTACTGGCAGTCTGAAAAGGCAAGCAAGGCCATCGTAGCGCTGAATAAGTCCGTTGATGTAAAAGCACTACAACCTAAAGAACAATGGAAAACAAGGCAAATGCTCGCCGACATACAGTTCTCCGAGCAGAAATTTAATGATGCTAATAGAAATTACCTAACACTTTTAAAAAATGATTATCCTACTTCTGACAGTAGCGAGAAAAATCAATTAGCTAAAGATAAAAATGATATTCAGCTTCGTATGTCCATGGCTTATTATCAGCAGCAAAATTGGAAGTCGTCATTAAGCCGTATAAAACGCTATCAACCTCGTGATACTAAGGAAACGCTACAAGCACTTAAAATTCGAGTTGTATCTGAACTTCAGCTAGAAAAATGGAAAGATGCTGAAAAAACCGTTGGTAGGATAATTCGATTCGAACCCAATCAAAAGTCGTGGTGGCAGCAACTTATTTCTACCCAACTTCAGCAAGGAAAACAACGCAGTGCTTTGGAAAGTTATGCGTTAAGTAAACTTCAAGGAATACGACTAACGCAAAGCGAGTACGTTGTTTTGGCACAGCTTTATGGGCAACATAGAATGCCAGAGAAAGCTGCACGTATACTTAAAGAGATGTTTAACGAGTACCCTAAATCCCAAAGCGAAAAACATTTGAAGCTACAGGCAAATTATTGGCAAATAGCGAAAGAATGGAATAAAGCTATCAATGGATGGCAACGAGTAGCCAGTATGAATCCCAAATACCATTGGCGCCTTGCACAACTTTTGATCCAACAGTCTCGCTACAAACAAGCGTTGGGAATAATTGATAAAGCTAAACCCTACGCAAATCGAAATGATTTCTCGATGGCAAAGATACGGCTGCTGTACAAACTGAATCGATATCAAGATGCGTTAGCTGAAGCTAAAAGGCTGGATGAAAAGGTTCCATCCAGCGCCGCTAAGGGGTGGGTAAGCTACCTAAGTAATAAGGTTTCTTCCTAACAAACTTTACCAAGCGTGATATGCTTTCGCTCAAATTACAAAAGGAAGCATTTCATGCCACATCTACGTTTTAGGGCTGTAGAGCCTCAAACAGTCCAATCTTTATCAGAAACACTGATAGAAGATCTTCAGCCTTTAATGGATTGCCCAAAAGAAGACTTCACATTTGAGTACATCTATACCACGTTTTTCCACAGTGGAAATGTCGACCCAGCCTACCCATTTGTGGAGGTATTGTGGTTTGACCGAGGCCAGGACATTCAAGATAAAGTGGCTATGGTATTAACAGATGAAGTCCGTAAGGTTGTAGGGAAGGAAGTGGACGTCGCTGTAATATTTACAGCACTGACTGCGACTCAATACTATGACAATGGTAAGCATTATTAATGCTCGAACGAATTGAAAAAGTCCTGGGAATTCCCAGGACTTTTTATGCTAGGCCTTGAATAATGACAAACTTTTCTAACAGCTGTTCATCAGTCTCAATATTATTGGGATCCGTGATGATACATTTTGTTATTGGACATACCGACTGACAAGTCGGCTTCTCATAATGACCTTTGCACTCGGTGCATAAATTCGGGTCAATTTCGTAAATGCTGTCTCCCATTGTAATTGCCCCATTTGGGCACTCGGGATCGCACATGTCGCAATTGATGCAGCTGTCTTTAATCAGCAGTGCCATTTCTTACTTACCTGTAGCGTTACGTGTATCCTGCCCTGGGTTGAGGTTACGCATAAGTAGACCATAACTAAGATCCATATCTTCAGGCACAGGGATAAATACAAAGTGACCGTTGCCTTTTGCATCATCTACTGGCTGAGATTTTCTATTTTCCATCACTTCAAGCGTAAATACCACATTGCCATTTGGCGTCATAAGTTCAAGGCTATCACCTACTAGAAACTTATTTTTCACCTCAACTTCAGCAAGATCGCCACGTCTCTTACCCGTAAATTCACCTACAAACTGCTGTGAATCGGATATAGAGTAGCCATAATCGTAGTTTTGGTAAGCATCATGAGTATGACGGCGAAGGAAACCTTCGGTGTAACCTCGGTGCGCGAGGCTTTCTAATGTCCCCATCAAAGACTCATCGAATGGCTTGCCTGCAACGGCATCATCGATGGCTTTACGATACACCTGCGCTGTACGAGCACAGTAGTAAAATGATTTGGTACGCCCTTCAATTTTAAGAGAGTGAACCCCCATTTTCGTGAGGCGTTCAACATGCTGAATGGCCCGAAGATCTTTCGAGTTCATGATGTAAGTACCATGCTCATCTTCAAACGCAGCCATTTTTTCTTCTGGACGGTGGCTCTCAGATAGTAAAACGACTTCATCGGTCGGTTTACCAAGTCCTAGTGTGTTGTCTGGTCGCTCGTCTTTGACTTCTATGGATTGAGTTTCAGCAGGGTCGAATTTCTCTACTATCTGGCCAGATTCGTCTTCTTTGCCTTTTTCTACATTGTATTCCCAGCGGCATGCATTTGTGCACGTGCCTTGGTTTGGGTCACGTTTATTCATGTACCCAGAGAGAAGGCAGCGACCAGAATATGCCATACATAATGCACCATGCACGAATACTTCTAATTCTGTTTCCGGGCAATGTTCACGAATCTCTTCAATCTCTTCTAACGACAACTCACGGGATACGATCACGCGTTCAATACCATTGGCAGCCCAAAACTTAACCGTTGCCCAGTTAACAGCATTTGCTTGAACGGAAAGGTGGATTGGCATATCTGGAAACGCTTCACGAACCATCATGATAAGACCTGGATCAGACATAATCAGCGCATCTGGACCCATTTCTACAACAGGTTTGAGATCGCGGATAAAGGTTTTTAGCTTTGAGTTATGCGGTTGAATATTACAAACCACATAAAGCTTTTTACCTTGAGCATGAGCTTCATCGATACCTATTTTTAGGTTTTCATGATTGAATTCGTTATTGCGAACGCGAAGGCTATAGCGAGGTTGACCTGCGTAGACCGCATCGGCGCCATAGGCAAATGCGTAGCGCATATTTTTAAGGCTTCCCGCCGGCGACAGTAATTCTGGTTTGAACATTGCTTCTTCTCTATTTCTGATTTCAAGTCAGACCGATGCCACCCAGTAGCATCGGAGGGCGCAAATTTTACGCTTTCTCGAAGCTTCTTACCAGTAAATATATAAGGGTTATTATGAACAGCAGTGTTTTAGAGCGCTTTCTATCTTTACCACTTACTCTTATAACAGCATTTAGAAATGACACGGAGAATGGTTGATACTTTTCAAATTACCTTGTCTAGTTACGGAAAGGCTAAAGGGACCAATTGGCGGCAAAGATTGAAAACATTTTCCATCCTCTAACTCTAGCTCAACACGAGTATTTTCTTTATCACCAACGAAAAACTTAATGGTAGAGTACTTATTAGTCAGACTGGAAAGGATATATTGCCTGTTACTTATTATCTTACCATCCGAGCTGTTTTCTATTTTACTCAATGTTCCATTGGTGTAAGAAAAACTACGTTTTCTGTTTGAACCTTGGCTATTTGAACGCGGCGTATAGTTGATGGAGGACACCCTAGAGTTATTGTCCCATTCTACTGTCTGTTCACCGAAATCATTTGTAAGCAACGTGAGACGCCCATCATTCCGATATTGTCTGAACTCTTCAGAATCGACTTGGTTTGTGTTGGATTTGAAACTTCTCACCTCTTTTAGCTGGTTATCTTCATATTGGAGTAAAAAATATTTATCTGAATCACTGTTAGTATAATAGAGATCTACTCGTACTAACTGTCCATTCTCGTATTGATACTTTTCAATATATTCAGATTTACCTTCATATAGTTTCTCTACCTCGATAATGCGATTAGTAGAGTCATACTCATATCGCATAGTCATAGAGGCGTGGCCATTTAGAGAGCTTATTTGGTTTGACTTGCTTTGAGGATTTTTGAATCCATACTCTTTGATTATGTAGCCATCATCATTGTACGTTGTGGTGTAGCTAACGTCGTAAATCTCATCATCGTCAAAGTAAAGAATTTCTTTTGATATTCGATATGAAGTTTTAGCAGGTTCTTGGAGCGTACTTACAGGTGTATCAGAACCAGTATTACAGCCCAGTAGAAGGATGGATGTAATGAAAGGGAATAGTGAACCGTTTAATTTCATGATGCGATATTGAATATAAAATAGATGATTGACTGTAAACTCTTAGTGTCTCTAAATCCCTAAAATATTATAGATTTATGATATCAATCATAATATCGGGCGTCTAAATTTAAGAAGGTACTTGCTAGTACCTTCTTATTAGAATATCACTCGCTATGCGGCAATCCACCCAGCGCTTCGAATAGCGAAGGGAGAAAGGTGCTGAATTCGCCGCACATCAGGGAGAAGTCGGCATCGAATCTTGCGGCTTGATCGTCTCGAGGAATGTCTTCATTTTGATCTTTTAGCTCATCACTGAACTTTAAGCGCTTAATACTACTGTCTTCTGCGAGAACAAATTCAATTCGGTCTTCCCAGTTTAGCGCGAGTTTGGTAACAAGTTTGTCTGCTTCAATGTGGGATAAGATCTCATCAGCAGAAAGCTCCTGTTTTTTGCAGCGGATAACACCACCATCTTCTAAAACAGATTTCAATTCTGCCTCATCCAAAATAGTAAAGCCTGATGCCGCATTGGATGATTTCACCCAATCAGTCATTGTCGATTCAACCGCTTGTTCTGGAATGGCTGGAACAACAGGTAGGCTACCTATGGTTTTACGTAAAAGCGCCAATACGTCTTCTGCTTTTTTGTAGCTGCTGGCATCAACCAGAATGAAGCCTTCTTTCGGTAAGATAAGGACATAGGTAACATTGCTTTTACTGAACGCACGCGGTAGTAAATCAATAATGATGTCTTCTTTTAGCGTGTCTTTTTCTTTTTTCTTCAGTGGGCGACCTTCTTCTGATTCCATCGCCTCTACTTTTGCGTTTAGAGATTCTTTAATCACGGACGCAGGAAGCATTTTTTCTTCTTTCTTGGCGCAGATAAGAATTTGGTTATCAGAAACATGAGTCATCATGTCTCCATGTCTACCCATTGCAGTCGTCCAGCCAAACTTTTGTTTATCTTGGCTACCACAAGGCGTGAAACGGAATTCTTGCAGCTGTTCTTCCAGTTTGTCGGCGTTAAATTCGATACCACGATTGAAGCGATATACTAGGCAGTTTTTAAACCACATATCTGATCTCATCTCTTTCTATTTAGGGAACTGATGATAGGGGATTTTTTCTCAGTTGTCTTATTAGACCGAGGAAAAATCATAATGAAAGTTATATGAAAATTTGTTTTCAAGGGTCACAAAAGTGTCATAATTAATCATGATAATGCATGACGTTGATTAAATTTAAAGGTAATTCAATTATGTCTAGAAGGATTCTGGTGGTTGAAGATGAAGCACCGATCAGAGAGATGCTGTGTTTTGTGCTTGAACAAAAAGGTTACCAAGCTGTTGAAGCGGAAGATTACGATACTGCCATCAGCAAACTATGTGAACCATACCCAGACCTGATTTTGTTGGATTGGATGCTACCAGGTGGCTCTGGCATTAATTTTATTAAGCATTTAAAGCGCGAAGAACTGACAAAAAATATTCCTGTCGTCATGCTGACAGCACGCGGTGAGGAAGAAGACAAAGTTCGTGGGCTTGAGGTGGGAGCGGATGATTACATCACCAAACCATTCTCACCTAAAGAACTGATAGCTCGACTCAAAGCTGTTATTCGTCGTGTGACACCTACCGCATTAGAAGACATCATTGACGTTCAAGGGTTAAAACTCGACCCTGTATCTCACCGAGTGACGGCCAATGAAGAAGCTCTGGATATGGGGCCGACTGAATTTAAAATGCTGCATTTCTTCATGACTCACCAAGAGCGTGTATATAGCCGTGAGCAATTGCTTAACAATGTTTGGGGTACCAACGTTTATGTCGAAGATCGTACAGTAGATGTACACATTCGACGTCTTCGAAAAGCACTTGAAGGTGCTGGTCATGATAAGCTGGTTCAAACTGTGCGTGGCGCAGGCTACCGCTTCTCTACACGAGCTTAAGAACAAAGCGGAGAGCGAATGGTAGAAAGGTTAACTTGGAAAAAGCTAGTTTGGTCGCTGGCTTTTTTTTACCTACCCTGGGTTGTAGTAGGTTGGATATTTGGACACATGCCGTGGTTGCTTCTTGCAGCTACGGCTATTCAGCTTGGGTGGCAGTTACATAACCAAGTTCGCCTATCTACATGGCTTTGGGACGACAAGCGCTTAACCCCTCCTGCTGGAACAGGAATGTGGGAATCTCTATTTAATGGGATTTACCGCATTCAGCAAAGACAAAGAAAGAAGCGTAAAGAGCTGACGAACCTTATTCGTCGTTTTCGCAATGGCGCAGAAT
Source organism: Vibrio sp. vnigr-6D03 (assembly GCF_002835515.1). Lineage (NCBI taxonomy): Bacteria > Pseudomonadati > Pseudomonadota > Gammaproteobacteria > Vibrionales > Vibrionaceae > Vibrio > Vibrio sp. vnigr-6D03. Next base: position 284,795 of record NZ_PIZL01000002.1, on the reverse strand, counting down.
CCCTTCCCGATGCAGTAGTGGTATTTCGAGGGGAAGGAAATATCGTATGGTGCAACAAGCTTGCTCAGCATCTATTGGGGTTTCGATGGCCAGACGATTCAGGTCAGCCTATTTCTAATCTCATTCGCACTCCCGATTTTATCAAGTACTTAAATAAGCAGGACTTTTCTGAGCCTTTGGAAATGCGTTCACCTTTAAACGTGGAACGTATTCTTGAACTTCGTATCGTGCCTTATACCGAAGGTGAACACTTAATGGTCGTGCGTGATGTTTCTCAGGTGAAACAGTTGGAAGGTATGCGACGCAATTTCTTTGCAAATGTCTCTCATGAATTACGCACCCCGATGACAGTACTTCAAGGCTATTTAGAGATGACTCAAGATCCTGAAATGCTAGTTGGTCCTATGTGGGGCAAAGCTCATGGGGTGATGACGGAGCAGCTTAACCGCATGAACAGTTTGGTAAACCAACTTCTCACGCTCTCTAAAATTGAAGCAGCACCAATGCATGAATTGGATGAAGTGGTCAATGTCCCCGCAATGCTGGAGGTGCTAGAAAAAGAGGCATCCACATTGAGTGGTGATAACCAGCACGTACTTAAATTTAATGTGGATCCAAAGCTGAGAGTGTTGGGGGACGAAGATCAGCTTCGCAGCGCCATCTCCAACTTGGTCTACAATGCGGTGAAGTACACGCCTCCAGGCGCAGAAGTTGCTGTCCAATGGCGAGATACCCCAGATGGACCTGAGTTAAAAGTTTCAGATACAGGGGAGGGTATTGAGCCTCAACACATTCATCGTCTGACAGAGCGTTTTTATCGAATCGATAAGGATCGCTCGAGAGAGACGGGAGGAAGTGGGCTAGGATTGGCTATTGTGAAGCATGCGCTTAGTCACCATGATTCACATCTCGATATTCAAAGTGAAGTTGGAAAAGGGAGCTGTTTCTCTTTTGTACTTCCTAAGAAGTTGTCGGTAGAGTCATTCCGATGAGAAGTTTCGTCCTTCTATTCACTACACTATTTTTACCTCAGATTATCCATGCTGAAGAGGCTTTGGAGCCCTACCAAAAAGTGAATGGGATATCAGGGAACTTATCGTCTGTTGGTTCCGATACGTTAGCAAGCATGATGACATCTTGGGTAGAAGAATTTAACGATATTTATCCCAATATAAATGTGCAAGTCCAAGCGTCAGGCTCATCGACAGCAACTCCTGCTTTAGTAGAAGAAACCGCTCAATTTGGACCAATGAGCCGACCAATGCGCGCGCGCGAGGTTGAAGCATTTGAGCGTCAACACGGTTACAAGCCAACAGCTTTAAGAGTGGCTATAGACGCCATTGGAATTTTTGTGCACCGTGATAACGCCATACAGGGGCTTAACTTTACCCAGATCGACAGCATTTTCTCGTCAACATTGCGTTGTGGAGCAAAAGAACCCATTCAAAACTGGCAACAATTGGGGATCAAGCAAGAGTGGGCGAAAAGGCGTTTGCAATTGTTTGGTCGTAACTCAGTATCGGGTACGTACGGCTACTTCAAGAAAAATGCACTGTGTGGTGGGGATTTCAAGCGAAATGTAAACGAGCAGCCAGGAAGCGCTTCTGTCGTTCAATCCGTTGCTTCATCCATTAATTCTATTGGTTATTCTGGGGTTGGCTACTTGGTATCGGGTGTGCGACTTTTGCCTATTGCTAATCAAGGTGATGATTTTATAGAGGCTAGTCGAGGTAATATTCTTTCTGGTGATTACCCACTTTCACGCTTCCTATACGTTTATGTAAATAAACATCCCACAAAGCCATTAGGCGATCTAGAAGCGGAGTTTGTTCGGTACATATTTTCTGAGCAGGGACAGGCTCTTGTATCGAAGGATGGCTACGTGCCAATTTCATATAAAATGGCGCAAGCAGAGCTTGAAAAAGTCGGGCTTTAACGCGTTTAACTTGTAGCGAATTAGACTTTTAGTATTCTAGGTTTTAGCGTATATAAGCCTAAACAGGACGATGCCTTTAGTATTCTAGAACCCAGTCAGCAGTCTTCCAGATTTCTCTTTCAAGGGCTAAATCGGCTTCCAGAAGCTTGTTGTCTTCTAGCCAGTTTTCATCGGCACACTTCAAGCGCCACGTATGTTCTTCTAGCTCGATTTGAATGTTAGGTGTCGGTGAGTCATTCCTTTGCCCGTTAATCAACACCGCAAGGCGCATAATACGGATTAAAGGAAGGATATGCTTTGTTTTAAATAAGGCAAATTCGGGGAGATCGTGCAGCTTTAGAGCCTTGCGTTGAAAGCGTGCTAGTGTGGCCAATACAAGTTGCTGCTCCTGATTAAACCCTGGCATATTCGTGTTTCTTAGAATGTACTCAGAATGGCGATGAAAACCCTGGTAGCTGATACTCAGTCCAACTTCATGCAATAAAGCACTCCATCCAAGCAAATCAAACAATTCACTGGATTTTTTGATGCCTATTTGAGGGGCTAATTGTTTAAGAAAACCATAGGCTTGTTTACGAACCTTATCGGCATGTTCTAAATCGACTAAATGCTTTCTTGCGAGGTTTTCCGTTGTCCGCATACGAATGTCACTTCGCTCAAATCGCTCTTCCATTTCGTAGAGTAAACCTTCACGTAATGCACCCGGAGAAAAATGCAGTTTCTCAATCGAGAGGGCTTTAAATATGCCTTCTAGGATCACTACACCCGCAGCAAACACGGGTTGCCTTTCTTCTGCGAGTCCCGGTAAAGAAATATCATCGATAGAGTCAAACTGCAGCAGTTCATCAATCAAATGTTGAAGCCTTTTAAGGGTAATGATGCCGTCTTCGTACCCCATATTGATGAGGACTTCGCGTACCGCTTTTGTGGTTCCTGATGAACCTATGGCGACATCCCAGCCATGCTTTATGTACTTATTAGCAAGGGACTCTAAACGTTGCTCAACAGCAATTTCAGCCTTAGTGAAGTTTTTTCGGTTGAGTTTACCGTTCGTAAAATACTTGTCGGTAAAACTGACACAACCCATGCGCTTACTATTGATCATAGTGGGTTCAAAACCAGTACCAATGATCATTTCGGTACTGCCTCCACCAATATCGATCACCAACTTAGTTTCGGATTCTGGTTGAGTGTGGGCTACACCGGTGTAGATTAGTCGACCTTCTTCGAGACCGGATATGATTTCTATGGGAAAAGGTAAAATACTAGCGGCTCGTTGAATAAAGATATGAGCGTTATTGGCTTGCCTGAGCGTATGGGTTGCAGCAATACGTACATTTTCAGGAGCAAAGCCCTGCAAGCGTTCTGCAAATATCGTTAAGCAATCTAATCCACGCTGTATTGCGGCATTGTCGATATTGTTTAAATCATCCAAGCCAGAAGCCAACCGGACTCGTTGTTTATGACGACTTACGATTTGAAGATCTTGTTCGACGACTTTTGCAACGACCATATGGAAGCTATTTGAGCCCAAGTCGATAGCCGCAATCTCTCTCGATTCAATGTTTGTCATGACTTATTGATGATGCCATTTTTTTCTTTTCCTGTTTTTCAATGTGCTTCAAATAGTCATAAATAGCAATTTGTGAACGAACTTTTCTTTTATTTCCGCGTGGTACATATGTATTACTCATTTCTTTATCAATACGACGAGCCTTTACGGTATCGGTAAAATGTATATTGATGATATCAATGATCCTGCGCTTGAGTTTTGGGTCACGTATAGGGACGGCAACTTCAATTCTGTGATCAATATTTCTCGTCATCCAATCAGCAGAAGAAATGTACACGAGAGGATCTCCACCATTTTCAGTGATTAAAACGCGGGGGTGCTCTAAGAATCGGTCGACAATACTGATTATTTGAATATTTTCGCTGACACCTTCAATCCCTGGGACCAATGCGCACATACCCCGGATCACCATCCGAATTTTCACGCCAGCATTGTTTGCACTGTACAGCCTGTTGACGAGCCCTTTATCCTCCAAGTTGTTGACTTTTAGGGTTATGCTTGCAGAATTTCCTGTTTTAGCTTGTGCAATTTCATTATCGATAAGTTGATACAGCGTTTGTCTTGAATTACGTGGCGAGACGATCAGTTCATTAAACTTCACCGGACGGTATGGGTTTTCTATGTAACCAAATACATTGCGTACTTCATTGGTAATTTCTTTTTTGGATGTGAGCAAAGAAAAGTCAGTGTAAATCCGAGCTGTTTTTTCGTGGAAATTGCCAGTCCCTATATGGGCGTATCGTGTAATATTTTCCCCTTCTCTGCGGCTGATCAGTAACAACTTGGAGTGAATTTTTAGCCCCGGAGCACCAAAAATAACCTGCACTCCTGCTTCAGTTAATACACGAGACCACTCGATATTGGCTTCTTCATCAAATCTGGCTTGCAGCTCAATAACTACAGTGACTTGCTTACCATTGTGTACCGCGTCAATCAAAGAGTTGAGCAACCGAGAATTTTTTGCCACTCGATAGATATTGATCTTGATTGCCAGTACTTTTGGATCGAACGAAGCTTGCCTTACAAACTCATTGATATGGTCGAAAGTATGGTAAGGGTAGTAGAGCAAAATATCTTGCGCACGCAGCGCTTCAAATGCATTTGTATATCGGTCGAAATCTGTTGAGCGAATGGGCTGCAACGTTTTGTTCTCTAAGTAATCTCGCCCCACGTTTGGGAAGCCAATAAAATCTTTGAAGTTATGATATCGACCACCGGGAATGAGGCTGTCGAAATTGGACATTTGCAGTTTTTGGCATAAAAACGTGAGCATTTGCTCCGGCATATCTCGTTGATAAATAAAACGAACAGGCATGGCGGTTAGGCGCTGACTCAAGCCTTCAGACATTTGTTCCAACAAGCTATGCTCGAGCTCATGGCTTAAATCGTATTCGGCATCTCGTGTCATTTTCATTGCGTAGCATTTTAGTTCTTCGTACTCAAAGAAGCCTCGGAAAATGTCGTCTAAACAAAACCGAATAATGTTATCGAGCAAAATAATGGTTTTGCGTCTCTTTCCTTTTTGTTCTGGCACCATGATAAAGCGAGGCAGATTCTCGGTAGGAATCTCCACCAAGGAGTACAAAGGAGCATCATTGCTAAGCATTTCTACACTTAAGTATGAGTATTCGTCTTTTAGGAATTGAAGTACATCGATCTCATCCGTCATGAGAAGTGGCGTTATATGTGGAAGAACTTCTTTCTGGAAGTATTTTCTAACCCACTTTTCCTGATGTTCATTTAACTGAGTTTCATTGACGAGAAATATTCGGTGTCTCGCCATTTCTAGAATCAGTTCGTTGTAGAGCTCGTCAAAATCTTGGTTGAGTTTTAGTGCTTTAGATTGCATCTTGCTGAGTAAGCGTTTGGAATTGTCATTTCCTCCCCGCTCTTGATTGATGAGAATACGGCGTTTTACATCGGCAAATCTTACTTTATAGAACTCGTCTAGGTTATTGGAGAATATCCCGAGAAAACGCACTCGCTCTATGAGGGGGACGGATTTGTCTGCTGCTTCCTGCAGCACTCGCTCATTGAATGAAAGCCAACTAAGTTCCTTTTCTACATACAACTTTTCCGCGCTCATAAATGATTCCAGACTGAGAGGTTTGTTGAGAATTCACTCAATGAAATTAGATTGTTTTTGTGACGTTTTTATTTCAGCATACAATTGCATTAGGCAGGAGTACGCAAATTTCAAGGATTTATCGGAAGTCTGTAATATTTTTGTCATCCAATCGACATATTATGACAGTGACTATAAAAAGGTAGACCATAAGAGATGCTCCACACAGAATTTTCATTAAAAGAACGCGATCGTAAGCGGTTGATAAAAGACCGGTTTATGAGGTACGTAGTGAAAGCTGGTGGCATCAGTGTATTAATTGCATTGCTATTGATATTTTTCTATTTGTTGCTCATGGTGCTGCCCGTCTTTTCTTCAGCGAACATTGAGCGTGTTTCTAGCGTACCTGCCCAATTTTCTAACACCTCAACGTCTCACTCAAATAAGCCTATTGCCGCCGGCGTAGATGATTACGGTCAGCTAGGTTATTTCCTTATGGAATCTGGGGACCTTGCGTTTATTGACCTCACTGATGGTCGTATTGTGCAGTCTCAATCCATTTCTACAAACGCACTTTCATACTCAGGTATGCCCGCAAGCTTGGGTTGGCATGCATTCGTTTCTGGAAATGAGGGTGTTAGTGCCGTAAAACCGAGCTTCTCTGTGCAGTTCAACGACCAAGGTCGAGTCATTACGCCGAGAGTGGATACTGCAAATTATGAGATACCTGAGGGCATTGTTAGTCAATCACAAGTAGTTTCTCATTTTACGTTTGCTATTGATGATGAAAATGCCACCTTTGCCATATTGAATGAAAGCAATCAGCTATTCAGCTGGCGAGAAAATGATGGAGAATCTTCCCAATCGACCTCTTTCGGAACGGTTGAAAATATCATCGATATTAAGATGACACCGGACGGGCAGCAGCTATTCATATTAACACCGCAAGAAATGATGGTAATGGCGTGGGGGCAAGAGCAAGGCTTCTCCGTGCGAGAAGTTGTGGATGTAACACAAGGCGGGGATAAACGTGCGTTATCCATGTCGCTACTCGCAGGGGCGCAATCGGTACTCATTCAATATACGGATAATACCGTCGCTCAATGGTTTGATGTATTAAAAGAGCGAATCCGGACCCTGACCTTTATCCGAGATTTTGAGTTGTCCGGTAATGCGGAACTGCTATTGCCAGAATTTTACCGCAAAGGTTTTTATGCCTTTGATAATAAAGGTCGAATAGAAAGTTTTTATACCACTAGCGAAGAAAAAACGTTCTCTGCACCGCTATTGCAAGAAGATGTACAAATTGCAGCGGTATCAAGCAATGAAGATAGCTTGCTGGTGGTGGGTCACAGCCGTATCGATGTTTATTCGGTTGATAACGAATATCCTGAAATTTCACTTTCCGCACTGTGGCAATCAGTTTGGTACGAAGGTTATCCAGAGCCACAATTTGTCTGGCAATCCACTTCGGGAAGTGATGACTTTGAAGCAAAATTTAGCCTAGTGCCGATTGCTTTTGGGACGTTGAAAGCGGCGTTTTTTGCCATGATTTTCGCTGTACCTATCGCCGTGTTAGGTGCAGTTTACACCGCTTACTTTATGTCTACCCCTATGAGAAAAGTGGTAAAACCAGCCATCGAGATTATGGAGGCTTTGCCAACGGTTATTATCGGCTTTTTGGCTGGGCTGTGGTTGGCTCCCGTTGTCGAGACGCATTTGCCTTCAACTTTGGCGCTGGTCATCTTATTGCCTTTATCGACCATTATCATTGGGTGGCTGTGGCACCTTCTGCCATCGAAGTGGTTGTCCGAAGTTCCGAATGGATTGCATGGTTTGATTCTTGTACCAGCATTGTTGTTGGTGACGTTTGGCATTATTTCATTTAGTCATGAAGTTGAGCTCTTTCTGTTTGGTGGCGATGTGCGGGTTTATTTGGCTGATATTGGGATCGACTATGACCAAAGAAACGCGCTTGTTGTTGGCTTAGCGATGGGGTTTGCGGTGATTCCAACGATATTTACTATCGCAGAGGATGCGATTTTCTCCGTGCCTAAACATTTATCTGATGGCTCATTAGCGCTAGGTGCGACTAAGTGGCAAACCTTGATATACGTTGTATTACTCACCGCTAGCCCTGGTATATTTTCGGCTGTGATGATGGGGCTTGGCCGAGCGGTGGGGGAAACCATGATTGTTTTGATGGCGACAGGCAATACACCGATCATGGACTGGAATATTTTTGAAGGAATGCGCAGCTTGTCTGCCACCATTGCGATTGAAATGCCAGAATCTGATGTGGGTAGCTCCCATTATCGTTTGCTGTTTCTCGCTGCCTTGATTCTGTTTGTATTCACCTTTTTTGTTAACTCCTTGGCTGAGTGGGTAAGGCAGCGCTTGAGAGACAAATATCGCGCACTTTGATGGCGTATGTTAAGTGAGAGTTTTTGTGTCGAATTGGTTTAAATCGGGTGCACCTTGGATATGGTTAACGGCTGGCGCAGTAAGTGTTAGCTTGATATCTGTATTGGCGGTGTTGCTTTTGATTGGTTGGAAAGGGCTCAGTTACTTCTGGCCTGCGCCTCTGTATGAATGGCAATCTCCAAACGGCAGTAAAGTTGTCGGTCAACTGTATCAACGCAAAACAGTGCCGATTGAACGATTGAACCAGCAACCTATCAATACACCTGATCTAGATATTACGGCAGAGAGTGTCGATAGATTGAGTATCAAAATTGCTAACCGAGATAGAAACCAGCTCGATTTTATCACTGTATTCGATTTTGAATTAAGTGAACCGACAACACCAAGTTCGTGGGCAGTAATAGAAAGGACCCAACAAGGAGATTTTTATGGCAAGCCAGTTGGTTTTCGAAGCAATGTTGCCACACAAGACGTATCCATTGACGTATTCCTAGAGCAAGGGATTGAAAGCGTAGAACAAGCGCGTGAACACATTGCTTCCATCACGCACTCTCAACTCAAACATTACAATGCCTTGCTTGGGAATATACGTTTAGAGCAGAAAAAGCATGAGTTGAACGGTACTCTGGATGAAGAAAAACTCAATGAGTTAACTAAGCGAAAAGAGAGTGTCGAGAATTACCTGTTTCAAATAGAAAGTCGTTTAACCGAATTAAGGCAACTTCATATCGATGAAGCGCTTATCGTTGAAGATATGAATGGTGAGAGAGTGTTTGTTTCTCTTACCAGTATTTTAGATATCTGGTACCCCAACGACATGTCGATTTCTGAAAAATTTTTGCATTGGTTGAAACAAGTTAAAAAGTTTTTGAGCGATGACCCACGCGAAGGTAATTCAGAAGGCGGCGTGTTCCCTGCTATTTTTGGTACGGTATTCTTAGTGATGGTGATGTCTATTGTCGTGATGCCACTTGGTGTTATCGCCGCTATCTATTTGAACGAATACGCCAAAAACAATGCGCTGACCAGAACCATTCGAATTGCCGTGATAAACTTAGCGGGGGTGCCCTCTATTGTTTACGGAGTCTTCGGGCTCGGCTTTTTTGTCTACAGTATTGGCGGCTCAATTGATAGCCTCTTTTACTCAGATAACTTGCCTTCTCCGACGTTTGGAACGCCAGGCTTATTGTGGTCTGCCTTAACATTGGCTCTGCTTACGCTTCCCGTAGTGATCGTTGCGACTGAAGAAGGGTTAGCCCGAATTCCAGGTTCTGTTAGGCAAGGCTCTCTGGCTTTAGGGGCAACTCAATTTGAAACGTTATGGCGCATCGTTTTACCGATGGCGAGCCCAGCCATTATGACCGGGCTGATACTTGCGGTTGCGCGGGCTGCAGGTGAGGTTGCGCCTTTGATGTTGGTCGGGGTAGTTAAGCTTGCGCCTAGTTTGCCAATCGATGGTGATTTTCCGTTTATCCATTTAGATCGAAAATTCATGCATCTCGGATTTCATATTTATGATGTGGGTTTTCAGTCGCCCAATATTGAAGCGGCAAGACCATTGGTTTATGCCACATCATTTTTGCTCGTGACGGTGATTGTTGGGCTTAACCTGACCGCCATTAGTATTCGCAACAACTTACGCGAAAAATATCGCACCTTAGGACAAGACTAACCATGTTTTCAATTAACTCGACTTTTGGTTATGAGAACCTCATAGACGTAAACAATCTGACTCCTGAGCAGATTGCCATTTCGATCGAGTCTCTGAATTTGTTCTATCAAGGTACTCAGCAAGCTTTGCATGACGTTACAATGAATATCCCCAAAGGGCAGGTAACCGCGTTTATAGGACCATCTGGTTGCGGTAAGTCGACATTATTACGCTGTATTAACCGTATGAATGACTTGGTTGAAGGGTGTGTGGTTAGCGGCAAAGTGAAATTACACGGTAAAAATGTGTATCACCCTCAAGTTGATGTACCTACGTTACGCCGCCGTGTAGGTATGGTGTTTCAAAGACCTAATCCGTTTCCAAAATCCATTTATGAAAATGTTGTCTATGGGTTGAGATTACAAGGGATAAGCAATAGTAGAGCGCTGGATGACGCTGCGGAACAAGCGCTAACGGCTGCTGCCTTGTGGGAAGAAGTAAAAGATAGACTGCATGAAAATGCGTTTGGTTTATCCGGAGGACAACAACAAAGGTTGGTGATAGCAAGAGCCATTGCCATTGAACCTGAGGTGTTGCTGCTAGATGAGCCTACCTCCGCACTCGACCCTATCTCTACACTTACGATAGAAGAGCTCATTAACGAGCTGAAAACCAAATATACCGTTGTCATTGTGACTCATAACATGCAACAAGCGGCGAGAGTGAGTGATCATACTGCGTTTATCCATCAAGGTAAGTTAGTCGAATATGGGGATACAGACTCGATTTTCACTTCGCCAAAGAAAAAGCAAACCGAAGATTACATTACAGGTCGCTATGGGTAATTTGTTGGAAGCGTTACCAATGAGTACACTTATTTAATACACGTACAAGGGGTTCTACAGTTTATGCAGTTTGGTCGCCATATCTCTGGTCAGTTTAATGTGGAGCTTGAGTCTATTCGTACCCATGTTTTAACCATGGGAGGTCTTGTAGAACAGCAACTCACGTTTGCCATGCAAGCTTTGCACAAACAAGACATAGAACTCGCAAAGAAAGTGGTCAAAGACGATCATAAAGTCAACTCGATGGAAGTGGCGATTGATGAGGCTTGTACGCGTATTATTGCCAAACGCCAGCCGACGGCGAAAGATCTTCGGCTGATAATGGCGATCATCAAAACGATCACTGACTTGGAGCGAATCGGAGATGTCGCCACGCGAATTGCACGTGTTGCTATAGAGTCTGAATCGGTAAAAGTTCGAACTTGGCAAGTCTCGCTTGAGCCTTTGAGCCGTCAGGCTATCAACATGTTACACCAAGTGTTGGACGCTTTCGCTCGGATGGATGTAGACGCAGCCGCAGAAGTATACAAGCAAGATGATAAGCTGGATGCAGAGTATGAAGCGGTTATCCGTCAGTTAATGACTTATATGATGGAAGATCCACGTTGTATACCCGCTGTGTTGCAGGTTATGTGGTCGGCAAGGGCGATTGAACGAATAGGCGACCGTTGCCAGAACATTTGTGAGTACATTATCTACTTTGTAAAAGGCAAAGACGTTCGCCATCTTAGCGAGCAGGATATCGACGATATCATCAAGTAATGTCTTGCCGTATCGCAATGTTATTAAAAGCAGAGGTAGCTTGAGTATAAATAAAAAGAACCTCTGGAAGGGCAGAGGCGAGAGCTACCAAAGGTAAATGACTCAAAACATGCAAATTAATCACAGAAAGGTTAATTTGAAAAATTAGAAAGGTTAAGTTCTAAAATAAAAGCCTGATCTCCCTTCAAATCAGGCTCCGTTGGTCTCGTTATTTAAACTTGAATTGAACGCCAACACCGCCAGCGACTTCAGATGAAGAGTACTTTCCAGAAGATTCATAGTGGAAAGTCCCCGATACGCTTACTCTATCCGATACCCCGTAGGCACCACCTAAAGCTAACGCTTCTTTGCTTCCCGAAAATCCAACACCAGCACCCATAGCGAACTCACCAGTCGTCACAAATGGACGTGCGTTCGTGACCGCGTGTAATCCTGCTCGGATACCGTGAATCTGCTCGGACTGCTCATCAAATCTTTCATTCATTTCTTGTGCTAGTTTATCGAAAGCAATCTCTAGGTCGCCCACGCCAGTTGCAGGTACGCCCCAGTCAGGTGTTGAGCCATAATCCGGTGCATCAATCCCCCAATCTGGAGTATTTTCCATAGGTGGTTGTACGGGGTTAGCTGGAACTCCGAATTCAGGGTCAATTTCCTCAATTGGATGCTCTGGTGTTGCAATTGGTGGCTGAACAGGAGCTACTGGGACACCGTAGTCTGGATCAACGTGTCCCCAATCTGGTGTATTACCAAAATCTGGTTGAATTGGATGCTCAGGCGTCACAATTGGAGGTTGAACAGGTGCAGCAGGCACGCCGAAGTCAGGGTCCACTTTAATTGGGCGATCAGCATTTGCCATAACTGTTGCGGGAAGAAGTAAAACTGAAAGTGCTAATACCGTCTTTTTCATAATGTAACTCTCTTAAAATTCATGTGAAAAGTAATCAGCATCCTGCTTAATCGGCTTTTTCTTTTGCCGTTGTCTTTCCTATGAGCTGAATATTAAGGAGTTATTTGATTGGTTTCTAAACAGATATTGTTATCTTGGCTATAATCATTGCTTATTATCAGTCTTCATTTATCTCTCAATTAATAATTCTTTAAGGGATAAATGCAGCCAATCTATCAACGGGCTATTGCGGTTTTTTAAGTGGAAATAGGTATAGAGAGGGTAGCCATATTTGTATTCATCCTGAATGTCGATTTCGACTCGGCGAAGGTATGGGTATTCTTCTACAGGAAATATAGACAGTGACGGGAATATCATGTCGCTGTTTCTGACAACATCAATCAGTGCAAAAGGGAATTCACTTCGAAAGCCTATCTCTGCTTTCAATCCCAACTCTTTTAGTACGTGTGTGGAGAGTGCTTCTTGCTCACTAATCTCTGGAATGATTAATGAAGCGATAGGATATTGGACGGCTTCTTTAGGGGTAACGACATCCGTTTGGATAGGGTGATCTTCCCTAACCAATAAAACCCCTCTTGTATCGGCTAAGTGTCGACTTTGTACTGCTTTCGATGTTCGGATATCCGCGTAGTTTATACCAAATGCTATTTCACCTTTCTCTATGTCTTGAGAGGTGGATTTAGTCCAATTGACAATCTCTAGCTTTGCATTAGGAGCTTCTTCATTGAGCTTTCTAAATAGCTTTCCAGCAACAGAAAACATCACTTGAGAAGAAATAGCGACCTTTATGGTATGCGTAATCTCAGCAGGGTTAAATTCGTTGGAATGATTGAGAGCACTGGCGAGCCCATCAAGGTGCGGAACGATTCTATCAGCCAACTCTTCTGCAAAGCTTGTGGCTTTCATACCATTTCGGCTTTTTACGAATAACTCATCGCCAAAATGGTTTCTAAGTCTTTGTAAAGCTTGGCTGATAGCAGGCTGAGAAACGAATAGGCGCTCTGAAGCTCTACGCATGTTCAGTTCTTGAGAAAGAACTAAAAAAGTCCTCAAGAGGTTTAAATCCAGTGTTGCAAACAAATCCTTTGCCATGAGCAGTATAACTTTCCGAAAACGTCTTAAGGGGCAATATTACCAGAGAAGTGAGTTTTCGGAAGTTCAGAGTTACTTCAGTTGCTGAGCGACAGAGCGAATAGTATCGGTGTCTGTCACTGGAATTGAAAAATCGTCGATATCGGTACTGCCCATTTTTGCTTGTTCAGACACATAAAGCATGTGGCTTGAACGAGTCGTTTTACCGGAAAGGTGAACTTCAGTGACCCCTGTTTCTGCAACAATCTGTTTTACGTTTGAAGGTGTTACGCCAGCACCGACCATGATACTTATTGAATCTCCAATGTGTTCTTTCATTAGCTTGATCGTGCTGACACCTGAAAGTGCATTGCTTGCCTGACCTGATGTTAATATGCGCTCACACCCCAATTCCTGAATATCCTCAAGCGCTTGAATAACATCACAGCATTGATCAATCGCTCTGTGAAAGGTTACGCCCATTCGATCTGCGGCTGTAATGAGTTGTTTACAGATATTTTTATCAACGTGTCCATCGGGAGTTAATGCACCGATCACAATGCCATCTAACCCGGCTTCTTTTACCGCTTCGATGTCTTCAACCATGGACTCGACATCATTTTCGTCGAAGAGAAAATCCCCCTGTCTTGGGCGGATCATGGCATAGATAGGAATGCTGGATAGACGAGAGGCTTGCTTCATTAAGCCTAGGCTGGGAGTTAGCCCACCTAAAGAGAGTGACGAGCATAGCTCTATTCGGGTCGCTCCACCTTCGATGGCATTAAGTAAGGATTCTAGGTTGTCGACACACACTTCAAGTTGATAGCTCATTGACTGTTTGGCTTTCCACGTCAGAAATAGTCTATTCAGAATAGACAAGTTAACTATTTCAGTATGTGAGGTAATACTCATGTAAGTAAAAAAGAAAAGCCCGAAGAATTATCTTCGGGCTTTCTAAGGCTAACTACGACTTAATCTTGGCTGCGTGCTATTTGCTATCTAATTCAGCCACACTCACTGTTGAGCTTGGTGAGAGTTAAGTGGTGATTATTTGCTTAGGTCGTCAGCGTGCTCAGATAGGAATGCTGCAACACCTTTTGGAGATGCGTCCATACCTGATTTACCTTCTTCCCATTGTGCAGGACAAACTTCACCATTCTTCTCGTGGAAGTTTAGTGCGTCTACCATGCGTAGCATTTCGTCGATGTTACGACCTAGTGGAAGATCGTTAACTACTTGGTGACGTACAAGACCGTCAGCATCGATTAGGAATGAACCACGGAAAGCAACGCCAGCTTCTGGGTGCTCAACGTCGTATGCTTTGCAGATCTCGTGCTTAACGTCAGCAACTAGAGGGTATTTTACTTGACCGATACCGCCATCTTCGATAGCAGTGTTACGCCATGCGTTGTGAGAGAACTGAGAATCGATAGAAACACCGATTACTTCAACGCCTTTCGCTTGGAAATCTTCCAGACGGTTATCAAAAGCGATTAGCTCAGAAGGACAAACGAATGTGAAGTCTAGAGGGTAGAAGAAAATTACCGCTTTCTTACCTTTAGTGAATTCTGCAAAGTTGAAGTTATCAACGATCTCACCGTTGCCTAGAACTGCTGCAGCAGTAAAGTCAGGGGCTTGACGACCTACTAGTACCATTTTTTTGCTCCTAAAATAGAGTTATTGCCAACCATTGTGAATTGGCTTCCTGTTTCAACGAGACAAACTATAGTACATAAAGTAGGATAGAAAAAAGCGAAATTAATAGATTAAGTTAATCGAAAAAAGCGATGAGCTTATTCTGTAATCAGTTCATAGAAGTCTCACAAATTTGTAAAAATATCATATGAATAAGTGGCCAAGTTTAAAGCAGCTACATTACCTCATTACTCTATTTGAAACGCGCCATTTCGGTGATGCGGCAGAGAAGTGTTTTGTTAGCCAATCAACACTGAGCAAAGGCATCCAAAATCTAGAAGAATTGATAGGGTGCCCTTTGTACGAGAAAAAAGACAAGAAGAGCCCCTTAGTCTTTACCCCAGTCGGAGACAAGGTTGTACAGCAAGGGCGAGAGCTGCTAGCTAAAGGGCAAGATCTTGTTGAACTAGGAAGCCTATGCCAAGGGGAGTCAATGCAAGGGCAGCTTAGGGTAGGGTGTATTCCAACGATCGCTCCATTTCTACTGAGCGACTTGGTTCAAGAGGTGAATCAGCGTTTTCCAAACCTCAATTTATTACTAAGAGAAGATACCACCACAAATTTGTTAGCTGCACTTCGTCATGGTGAGTTAGATATACTGATCTTGGCTTTGCCTGTCGACATTGGCGGTATGGACAGCAAAATTGTTGGGCAGGATCCTTTTAGGATGGTGATTAGTGCAAATCATGCCAGCACGATTCGAGTACCGATTCGCTACGACGACTTGCCCGATGAGTTTGTTTTTCTTTTAGAGAATGAGCACTGCTTAACCGAACACGCTGTTTCCGCTTGTAAGTTAACTAAAAAAGAAAAAATTAACCCATTTACGGCAACTAGCCTTCATACGCTAGTTCAAATGGTGGCAAATGGACTTGGTACGACTTTTATTCCTCAAATGGCGATAGAGCATGGGTTGCTGGAAAACCAAAACTTGGTAGTGATTGAACCGCCAGGTCAGCATGCATATCGAGATATCGGTTTAGTTTGGCGACCGAGCTCCTCACGGCTTGAAAGCTTCCATAAATTAGCCGATTTGGTTTCAGAGCTCTTGTGATTGAACGTGCAGCAAGGTTTGTTTACTGCACATATTCTTAGAGGCCACTTGGGTATATAGTTTTGTTTATTTTTGGTCAGCCAGTAGACTCATCGCGTTGAATTCTTTTTCTGATAAGCTTTCTAGAAGTGTACAAGCTTCTAGTAAGCGTACTTCATCGAAGTTCTCCCCTGCTTCATGAATACATTGGGCAACTTGAGTCCAATCTTTCGCAACCCCTTCGAATATCTTCTTTGCTTGGTTGAGCTCTGGTGCCCCCAAGCTTGAATAAGCTTCTTCCAAAAAGTCTCGATACATATTACGGAATAGGGCACCGCCTGTTCCCGCTTTTTCCATAATCATCGCTGTGGTTGTGAATTCATATTCTAGGTTCTTACTCTGTTTGAACCATGACTTTAGTTCTTGGCTGGTTTTTAAAATCCCTTTGTAGCCAAGATTCTTGATGGGTGGGTTTATGTGCTGACGTGCATTGTTTTTGATGGACGTTTTTAGGGCGTGATTCAAATCAAACGGTTTTTTGGGAGGTTGAATGGTGTACATCAAATTTTTGGCTGCCATAGGCCCTTTTTCATTTCTAGCCATAGCAAGATTGTTTAGCTTAGATTTGACTAGTCCATGTGAAGGGGAGGTATCTACCAAATAAGCAAATTCATCGTCATAGCCGTACATTGCAGCAAAGTGCCCAGCAAAATGTACTTTCGCACCAAAATATTCAAGGTGGTAACAGTCCAATTGCAGTCCAACGGCGATACCATTGTCTATGGCTTCTTTTACGTTACTCCACGCCTTTTTGACGGAGCTTGTCTCTTTGAATTCAACCTCTAACGGTAAGTTTTTTGCGAGGTTACGGGTAATTTCTCCTGGCTTTAGTCGCCCACCGATGAAAGGGAATCCCATGCCTTTCATATTCCAATAAACAAACCCTAGCCCCTCGCCTAAGCCAAAAAGCATGGGTTCAGAAAGTTCAATACCCGCTTTTTTGAGTAAGCACCCAGTGGTGTTTGTTTCGCAGTGTACACCGTTGAAAATATCAAAAGGTTGAATTACGTGAGTCATGATCGATCCTTTAACTATCCGCTGATAAATCCTTCAGTACGCTATTTGCAAAGTTGACTTCCATTTGAAGGGCGTCGAATGAATATTGGAACAGCCAGCGCACGTTTTGGGGGAGCCCTTCTCCCCCTTGAGCTATATATGTCGTGTGTTCTAGTTCATGCTTTCGATTTTTGAGCGCGATAACCCTTTCTTTAAACAGCACCTTTTGTTCTTCCCGGTTAAGAATCGAAAGAGCTGAAATACATAGGCGAAAGCGAGAATCTTTTAACCGGAGTGCCTGAATCCCATTTTCTACTTCTTGTTTAAGGTGGCTTGTTCCCGCAGGAAGCAAAAAATATTTCTTAGGTGTAGGACCTTTTCCTTTCTTTGCTATATCCAGCTCTGCTCTAACGAGTTCTTTTTTGGCGAGTTTGTTTAGGCTGACGTAAATAGATGTCATGCCAATCTCAGCCCATTCACGAAAACCCCGTTGTTCAACCAAGCGATTAATGTCGTAGCCAGACATGTTCCCATCTTGATGGAGGAGATGAAGCAGCATTAATTCAGTATTTGATAGCATTGTATCTCGAACCTTTAAATCATTAATTTAATATAACACTAGTGAAATATTAATGTAGAACAGTGATCGCGAATTTAGTGGTCCATCTTAATACTAAGACGAAAGGGCGCGCACTTCTTTTAAAAGGCAGCGCGCTTATACGCTTTCAATTCAACAACAGACCCAACCTCGGACCTTGGTTTGTGTTGAAAATGAAATCAAAGATCAGCCTTTTCGGGTTCCGTATCTTCTTCTATTTCAAGTAGGTTAATGGCGATACCTACAAAATCTGTATCCGTAATAATGCCAACCAACTTACCATGCTCAACAACAGGCAGGCATCCAATTTTATGCTTTTGCATATATATCGCGCTTTCTCTTAGCCCTGCCTTTGGTGACACAGCAATGACTTTTGAAACCATTACTTTGTCTATTGGCGTGGCGAGAGTGAAAGAGCCGGCTTGCGTCTCTTTGGTGAGCACCGATTCTTGAGTTGCTAATACATCTCGTTGAGAAATAACACCAAGAAGTTTTGAATCGGTGTCAATGATAGGGACATGACGAATGTCATGCTCGGCCATAAGGTTCTTGGCGTCTTGTAGTGAATGAGACCGCAAAAGAGTATGAGGGCTGCGAGTCATCATATCTTCAATCTTGATCATCTCGACCTCCTGCTTATTGTCATCCTACTTTCAATATAGGTAGTTATCTGCATATTAACTGGGACGTAAATCGCTATTTTGGCTTAATCCACGAAAAGTATTTGAGAGGAATTAGGGGGATGAATTCTTTGGATGAAAATATCAATAAGCGAAATTAATTCCATGCAGCTGGTCGCATAAATTTGTATCAATAGTTCTAAGGGTTATTCGAGATACTTCACACTTCGAGTGGTCGGTCAATTGCCCAAATCGCTCACTCCTTGCGAGCTCAACAATTTATATCGATTTGGGTAGATGGCTTAAATAACTGACAAAGCAAATGGGATTCAATTTGTCAGTGTGCCCCAAATACCAAAAGGATGATTATGAAAAAGGTACTTACGCTTGCAGCATTATGCGCTTCTAGCAGCTTGCCTGCTTACGCTACTCCAGCACTACCAGATATTTTGTTGAACCTCTATTTAACCAATCAACCGAGTGAGCCAGGCTCTCCTATGGAAGCCAGTATGGGCTATTTCAAACATCATGATACTCGCTTGAAAGAACTTTTGAAGCAGCCAAACGAAAATCCTGAATTAGACTCCTTGAAAGAACATGCGACCTATTGCTTGCGTGCTCTATCCAGCCGCAAAGGAAATGAATTTTTACCTAATTTGTATCAACGCCATGGTCAATGCCATGCTGTTGACCCTTCAACCGCAGGTAGAGATTGGTATTACTCTGATAACCAGTGCTTGAAGAGTTTAGAGTTCAAGCAGGAATCGGGCTTGGAATATTGCTTGCGTGATTTCGATTATCGTGGAGAAAACTACGGTAATAGCGAAGATTTAAATTATGTTCAAGATGCATGGATGCCAGGTCACCATGCTGCATTACCCATCTCGACGTTAGAGCATGATATTTCTGAGTTGCCTTTGGTCCAACGAAATACTTATAAAACAACCTATTCTGATGCGGGTGCTTGTCACTTAGAAATGCGAGTTTACAGAAATGCAGATTTAACAAGTGGTACACCGTTAATGATGATCCATGGCGGCGGCTGGTTGCAAAGGTTGGATACTGGACGCAGTGCAGAAACACAAATAGCCCACTTCACAAACGCTGGGTTTGTCGTATACATGCCTTTCTATCGGCTTGCTGGTCAGCTTGGTGATGCGGGACCTGAGTGTAACAACGTTACTATCGAAGATAGCAAGCAAGACGTGAAAGATGCTTTCCAATGGGTGCAGAGCAACAATGCTAAATTTACGGATAGCCGAAAATCGGTTCGTGTTATGGGGCAATCGGCTGGTGGTCATATGTCGGTGTGGTTATCTCAACAGTTCCCTGGCGTTATTGATAAAATCGCTCCGATGTTCCCTGTACCTGATTTTGCTCACCAATTAAAAGAAGTACAAAACAATGAATATTTATCTCGCTGTGAAACAGCCCAAGCTAATACATTGGACTGTAACTATATAGGTTGGATGATAACGACGTTAACAGGAAAAAGTCACTGGAACGAACTTACTGGCGATGAAGCGATCATCCAGAAAAACAGCTTACTTCAATCTGTAGAACAAAGCCCCACCCATGCTCCAGCTATGTTTATTACTCACGGGATGAGTGATGAAATAGTTTCGGTCAGCCAGGCATTACGCTTATGTAATGCGTTAAGTGGCGATATCGAGAATGGACCAGCACAAAAATCTCAGATTGATTTTGTTAACCAAAGAAGTGTGACGCAATGTACCAATGGCAGTGAACTTCATCTGCTTGAAAATGCCGGACATCACTTCGATACATGTGGTAACGGTCTTTGTGATGTTGGCGGCGAAGTAGGGATAGTCGCGACTCAACGAGTGCTCAAAGATATGATTGAATGGCTCAAATAGCCAAGCGTGCCTTAGTTTTCTTAAGCCCTCATAGTGTGAGGGCATTTTTATCTGTTTTGCGAGTCGAATTGTTTTTTCATGAAAGGATTTCGTTTCAGAAACAAATATTTATATGTGCTATCTCGCATAAGTCTAGGTTGTCGGTTCTTTGTGCTTTTTGATTCTTTCACACTGTTCGAAGTTTGATATCTCAAGGCAAGATTATGAAGAAAATACTGGCGGGTATGGCAATTGCGATTGGGCTTTGTAGTACCAATGCATCAGCGATTGTAAAAGGAAAAGCGGTTACTGATCTTACTTCTGGAAACCGAGTTGCAATTCGTTCAAGTGATATGGCTGAGTTTCCATTTTGTGGGGGGACACTTTTATCTCCGCATTGGGTGCTTACTGCAGCACACTGTGTTGTCTTTCCATTGGATAATGGGCTTTACAAGGTTACTCATCCAAGTAATTTAACCATAACCACGCGCTCTAAATCCCTTAAAAATGCGGCCACTCGTGATTTCTACATGGCAAGCCATGTTGTCGTGCACCCAAGCTATAGCGATAGAGCCAAAATCATTGTAAAAACCGATGGTTCATCAATTGTGGAGCGTCTGGCTCTAGATAACGATGTGGCTTTGATTCGCTTACAACTTCCCGTAACTGACGTGACACCAGTAACACTTGCTTCTCCGAGTGTTATGTCGGAGATCGAAAATCGACTCAATACCGAATGGTATGAAGCCCAGACAGATACGGGCAGTAACGGTAATAACAACAGACCAAGTAATTTAGATGCGTTTGGCTGGGGATTTACTGATCCAGCGGCCACCAAGAAAACAGACGAATTGCTTACTACTCAACTTGCTTTCTACCCGACTGCTGATTGCTTTGTTCGATTAAATTCCATTGAAGGGCTACCCGTTCTTCTAGAGTCGGGGGCTAATCAATCTAAAATTTGTACATTACCGACTGAAAAATATGTACTCGATGAGGCGGCAGGAACCGTATACGGCAATGATACTTGTAAAGGTGATAGTGGTGGTCCGTTGATGGCAAAAGCCGCAGACGCTACTGATGTTCAAGTTGGGATTGTGAGTGGTGGTCCTTTAGTTTCGCCCACCTGTGGTTCATTAACCAAGCCCGCCTTCTATTCAAAAGTCAGTACCTATTACTCTTGGATTTATGGTTATGTTAGCTCAACAAAACTGCCTAGTAGCGCTGTCACTAAGCCGAACATAGTGATTGAAGCGGAAGAGCAAGCAAAAAAAGACGCTCAGTGTAACAACAGTATATCTACGGCTAATTGTAATTTCGTTGCACCTGACGGTGCCTCATCTCCAAGTTTATATTTCCTATTTATGTTAGGAATGTTGGGTTGGCTAAGGCGAAAATAGGTATTGAAGAGCACTGTTTCCAGGAATGGTGCTCTTTATTATTACAATGCTCAAGTGTTCGGAATATTTTCAACAACCAAGTCGATACGCCCGTTTACAATAAAGCCATCATCAATACTTGCTATTGACTATGTGACGCCTATACTACTTCCCCTGCGTAATTCTCAGTCATTTTTATAAAGACCAATAGCAATGCAAGTATCCGATTTTCATTTTGAGCTTCCTGATGAGCTGATCGCTCGTTACCCACAACCTGAACGTACTGCTAGCAGACTACTTCAACTTGAAGGCGACAGCGGAGCGTTAATCGATGGTACCTTCAAAGATGTTCTAGAACAGGTACAACCTGGCGATCTTCTGGTATTCAATAACACACGCGTTATTCCAGCTCGTATGTTTGGTCGCAAAGCTTCTGGTGGCAAGTTAGAAGCGTTAGTTGAGCGAGTGTTAGATGAGCATACTATCTTGGCTCATGTTCGCTGCTCTAAGCCACCTAAGCCGGGAACAGAGCTTTTCCTCGGTGAAAATGATGAATATCTTGCCGAAATGGTTGCACGCCACGATGCGCTATTTGAGATTAAATTTAAGTCAGACAAGAACGTCTTAGATATTCTTAACGATATTGGGCACATGCCACTTCCGCCTTATATTGATCGCCCTGATGAAGACACCGACAAAGAACGCTATCAAACGGTATATAACGAAAAGCCAGGAGCGGTAGCGGCGCCTACGGCAGGCTTACATTTTGATGAAGCGCTGTTGGAACAAATAAAGAGTAAAGGTGTCGAATTTGCTTACGTTACTTTGCATGTAGGTGCAGGTACTTTTCAGCCAGTGCGGGTTGATAATATCAACGATCACCACATGCATGCGGAATATGTCGAAGTTCCTCAAGATGTGGTTGACGCAATCGCAGCAACTAAAAAACGCGGAGGTCGGGTTATTGCTGTTGGTACGACGTCGGTACGTTCATTAGAGAGCGCGGCTCAAGAAGCAAAAAAGAAAGGTGTTGAGTTTGACCCATTTTTTGGTGACACCGAAATCTTTATCTATCCAGGTTACGAATATCAATTGGTTGATTGCTTGATTACCAATTTCCATCTACCTGAATCAACACTCATCATGTTAGTCAGCGCATTTGCGGGTTACGATAATGTGATGAGAGCATACGAACATGCTGTTCAAGAACAGTACCGCTTCTTTAGTTATGGTGATGCCATGTTTATCACCAAAAAGCGGGGCTAATCAGACAATCAACGGGCGTATTTCGATATACTCCCGTTTGTTTCACTCAAGGAGCCAGTGAAGCTTACCTCAAAGTGATGTCACAATACCGAATCTAGCATCACGGGGTCACTTAGGGGTTTTAGGAAAGGATAATCCTGTCACACCTCTTAAACAGAGTGTGAAGGAGCGCGATGAGCTAAAGCTGGTTGGCGCAAAGTACGTAAATAGTCAGATTGTTTCTCTGGCGTATTGGAGGCTTCGTGAAACTTACATACGAATTAAAAAAGACAAATGGTAATGCTCGCCGTGGGCAGCTTACTTTTGAACGTGGAATCGTTCAAACCCCTGCATTTATGCCTGTAGGTACTTACGGTACCGTAAAAGGGATGACTCCTGAAGAAGTGAAGGGGACAGGCGCTGAAATTCTGTTAGGCAATACGTTCCACCTGTGGCTACGCCCAGGACAAGAAGTGATGAAAATGCATGGCGATTTGCACGATTTCATGAATTGGCACGGTCCTATTCTTACGGATTCAGGCGGTTTTCAAGTATTCAGCCTTGGTGATATCAGAAAAATTACCGAAGAGGGCGTGCATTTTCGCAACCCTGTAAACGGTGACAGAATATTCATGGACGCCGAAAAGTCGATGGAAATTCAGAAAGATCTTGGTTCTGATGTTGTCATGATTTTCGACGAATGTACGCCATACCCTGCGACGCACGACGAAGCTAAAAAATCCATGGAAATGTCACTTCGTTGGGCACAACGCAGCCGTGACCACTTTGACAAGTTAGATAACCAAAACTCTTTGTTTGGTATTGTTCAAGGTGGCGTCTATGAAGATTTGCGAGACGTGTCGGTTAAAGGCCTCACAGACATAGGTTTTGATGGATATGCTGTTGGTGGATTAGCGGTTGGTGAACCGAAAGAAGACATGCATAGAGTGCTTGAGCATACCTGTCCTCAGTTGCCTGAAGATAAGCCTAGATACCTTATGGGTGTTGGTAAACCAGAGGACTTAGTGGAAGGCGTACGCCGTGGTATCGACATGTTCGATTGTGTGATGCCTACACGAAATGCACGCAACGGACACTTGTTTGTGACTGGTGGTGTGATCAAGATCCGCAATGCGACACATAAAACCGATACAACCCCTTTGGATCCTGAGTGTGACTGTTACACTTGCCAAAACTATTCAAAGGCGTATTTGCATCATCTAGACCGTTGTAATGAAATCCTTGGTTCTAGATTGAATACTATTCACAACCTACGTTATTACCAACGTGTTATGGAAAGTATCCGTACTGCCATCGATGAAGATCGCTTCGACCAATTTGTTGAAGATTTTTACGCACGTCGCAACCGCGAAGTGCCACCGTTGAATAAATAGTTGTGCGTTATTGCTCGGCTCTTGAAAGTCGGGCAATACGTCCCAATTTATTGACTACTAAATAAAATAATATAGAGGATGTTTCTCAATGAGTTTGATTTCTGTTGCACACGCCGCGGGTGAAGGTGCTCCACAAGGTGGTGGTTTTGAAATGATCATCATGTTGGGTATGTTTGCGGTTATTTTTTACTTCATGATTTACCGCCCACAAGCTAAGCGTTCAAAAGAGCACAAAAACCTAATGGCAGGAATGCAGAAAGGTGATGAAGTGCTAACCAATGGTGGTCTAGTTGGTAAGATTGCAAAAATCTCTGAAGACAACGACTACATTGCGATTGCATTGAACGACAACAACGAAGTGACTATTAAGAAAGACTTTGTTACTGCAGTGCTGCCAAAGGGTACACTGAAATCTCTGTAAAACAGCTAAAGGATCCTCGCTGTGTTAAACCGTTATCCTTTGTGGAAGTACCTGATGGTGATGTTACTCATCCTTGTCAGCGCATTGTATGCACTTCCGAATATTTATGGTGAAGATCCGGCTATTCAAGTTACTGGGGCACGTGGTGCCTCAGTAGATATGTCAACGCTGGATGCTGTTACCGAAGTTCTTGAAAAAGAAAACCTCCCTAAAAAGTCCATCGCACTAGAAAATGGCTCCATTCTTGTTCGCTTTTTAGATACCGATACTCAAATCAGTGCGCGTGATGCTATCAATACAGCATTAGGAAAAGAAGCCATTGTTGCTCTTAACCTCGCACCTGCTACACCAGAATGGCTAGATGCCATTGGCGCTACGCCGATGAAGCTGGGTCTTGATCTTCGTGGTGGTGTTCACTTCCTTATGGAAGTAGACATGGACGCTGCGATGGAAAAGCTTGTTGGTCAGCAAGAAGAAGCGTTTCGTAGTGAATTACGTGAGCAACGTATTCGTTATCGCGCTATTCGCAAGTCAGGTAAAGATGCCGTTGAAATTGTTTTAAGAGACGCAGAGCAGCTTGAACAAGCTGAAAGCTTGCTTGAAAGAACGCATCAAGACATGATTTTTGTCGACAACAGCACAAGCAGCCGTTTCTCTCTTAGAGCGACATTCACTGAGCAGCGCTTACAAGAAATTCGTAACTATGCGGTTGAGCAAAATATTACTATTTTGCGTAATCGTGTGAACGAGCTTGGTGTTGCTGAACCATTAGTTCAACGTCAAGGTGCTAGCCGAATCGTTGTTGAGCTTCCTGGTGTTCAAGATACAGCTCGTGCGAAAGAAATCTTAGGTGCAACCGCTACACTTGAATTCCGTGAAGTGGATGATAAAGCTGACTTGGCAGCGGCGGCGCGTGGTCGTGCTCCTGCAGGCAGTGAAATCAAGTTTGATCGTGATGGTCGCCCTGTTGTTCTGAAAAAGCGCATTATTCTTGGCGGCTCAAGCATCACTGATGCAAGTTCGAGTGCCGATGAATACGGTCGTCCGCAAGTTAACATTAACTTAGACAGTGAAGGTGGCAGTAAGATGTCCAGCTTCTCTAAGAAGAATGTTGGCAAGTTGATGGCTACCGTGTTTGCTGAATACAAAGACAGTGGTCGCCGTACACCTGAAGGCAAAGTGATTCTCAACAAGCATGAAGAAGTCATTAACCAAGCGACCATTCAAACGGCACTTGGTCGAAGCTTCCGAATTACTGGTATTGATTCTGCCGCAGAAGCTCACAACCTTGCGTTGCTACTTCGTGCTGGTGCACTGATCGCGCCAATCTCCATTGTTGAAGAGCGTACAATCGGTCCTTCTATGGGACAGCAAAACATCGATATGGGTATTCAAGCGTGTATCTTTGGTTTGGTTGCTGTGATGTTGTTCTGTCTGGTTTACTACCGTAAGTTTGGTATTTTTGCCAACCTAGCGCTAATCGCTAACATCATCTTGATTATTGGTGTGATGTCGATGATTCCGGGTGCGACAATGACGCTTCCAGGTATTGCAGGTATCGTACTAACCGTTGGTATGGCCGTAGATGCGAATGTCCTTATCTTTGAGCGTATCCGAGAGGAGCTTCGTGATGGTCGAAACCCTCAGCAAGCGATTCATCAAGGTTATGCGAATGCATTCAGTACCATTGCCGATGCCAACATCACCACTCTGATCACTGCAATCATTCTATTTGCAGTAGGTACGGGTGCGATTAAAGGCTTCGCTGTCACACTGTCTATCGGTATTTTGACCTCCATGTTTACTGCCATTATTGGTACACGTTGTGTCGTGAACCTGCTTTATGGCGGTAAGCGCATCAACAAGTTGTCGATCTAAGGAATTATCATGTTTCAGATATTGAAAACAGACAAAATGATCGACTTCATGCGTTGGTCGAAAGGTGCCTTTGTTCTTTCTGTCTTACTTATCGTGGGTGCAATCGGCACACTCGTTGGTAAGGGGTTGAACTGGGGGCTGGACTTCACTGGTGGTACGCTGATTGAAGTCGGTTTTGAGCAACCAGCAAACTTGGAAGATGTACGTGCGGCACTTGAAGCGAAAGGCTTTGGTGACGCGACCGTTCAGAATTTCGGTTCATCTCGCGATGTAATGGTTCGTCTTCGTCCACGTGATGGAGTAAAAGGTGAAACTCTTGGTAATCAAATTCTTGATGCAATAAAAGAGGGCACTGGCGAAAACCTAGAAATGCGTCGTATTGAGTTTGTTGGTCCTAACGTGGGCGATGAGCTAACAGAAGCAGGTGGTCTGGCGATTCTGACAGCACTTATCTGTATTTTGATTTATGTATCGATTCGCTTTGAGTGGCGTTTAGCGGCGGGTGCCGTATTGGCATTGGCGCATGACGTTATCATCACTTTAGGGGTGTTCTCTTTACTGCAAATCGAGGTGGATTTAACCATCGTAGCCGCCTTGCTAACGGTTGTCGGGTACTCACTCAACGATACCATCGTTGTATTTGACCGTATCCGAGAAAACTTCCGTAAGATGCGTAAAGGTGAATCTGCCGAGGTAATGAATAGTTCTGTAACCCAAACCCTAAGCCGTACCTTGATTACATCCGGTACTACTTTGTTTGTGGTTATCGCGTTGTTTACCCAAGGTGGAGCGATGATTCATGGTTTCGCGACTGCGCTACTTCTTGGTATTACAGTGGGTACGTATTCTTCTATTTACGTAGCTTCTGCATTAGCACTTAAGCTTGGTATTACGCGCGAGCACCTTATGCCTCCTCAGATCGAGAAAGAAGGCGAAGAACTCGAAGAGTTACCTTAGTCTACAGACAACTAAGTCTTATCTTAAAGCCACCTAACTCAGGTGGCTTTTTTGTATTCTGGAGTTGTGGGCTGATAGTAGGTTAGGGTCTGTTGACCTTTCGTGGTTAAATTTTGTTCGAGTTCTATGCCTTTTAATCGCGGCGCAAGGTGTGTCGTTTAACATTCTAAGTAAATACCTTGCAACAAAGAGTAAAAGGTATAGAGCGGGGACGCCTAGTCGAACCCTTCGGGCAGCATTTGTGGCTTATTTCTACTGCGTTATCGCTCATTGATGTAGAGCAACTACACCGAATGAGCGTTGCCTTGTATAAATCACCCACAAATTGCTGCAAAAATCATCTCGAAAGGTCAACAGACCCTAGACACTTTGCAAGTGACAATAAAAAACACCCAGTAACTTTGCTGCTTGAGAGCGTTTAGTTACTGGGTGTTTTAGAAATTCAGCTTGTGACAGTGAAGAATTACTTCAGGATAGCTTCGTTACCGTTTTCGCGGATGTGTTTTAGAATTGCTTTTACACCGCGTGGGCTAGAACCGACAATGTTACCAGATTGCATGTAGTTTGTGCCGCCTGCAAAGTCAGTTAGGATAGCACCTGCTTCACGAGCAATAAGTTCACCAGCAGCCATATCCCAAGGTTTTAAGCCTAGCTCAAAGAAACCGTCTACACGACCTGCCGCTAGGTAACACAAATCAAGTGCTGCGCTGCCTGTGCGTCGGAAATCGGCACATTCAGTGAACAGACCAGAAACAATCTTCATGTAAGATTCTGAGTGCTGCTTTTGCTTGAACGGGAAGCCTGTCGCTAAAACAGTACCTTGAAGATCTTTAAGTGGTGTTACTCGAATACGAGCATTGTTAAGTTGAGCGCCAGAGCCGCGCTGAGCAGTGAAAAGCTCATTTTGCATTGGGTCATATACACAAGCTACTTCTGTTTTGCCCTTCATTCGAACAGCAATGGATACAGAGAAGTGAGGAAGACCTTTTAAGAAGTTTGTCGTGCCATCCAGTGGGTCGATGATCCATTGTACGTCCTTATCTTTACCTTCGATAAGACCGTTTTCTTCAGCAACGATACAGTGCTCTGGGTAAGAGGCTTTAATGGTATCGATGATCAGAGCTTCTGCTTCTTTGTCTACGTTAGTAACAAAGTCATTGCTGCCTTTTTGAGTAGATTCAATTTTGTCAGCGTTTTCTAGTGATTTAGCAATATGATTGCCTGCTTTTCGCGCAGCGCGAATAGCAATGTTAAGCATTGGATGCATACAGTTTTTCCCAACGGATGTTAAAGAACGATAAAGCGGCGGGGAGTATATCAGAGTATCGGTAAAAAGGAAGTGGTTATTTTTTGAGCTTAAAACTTGTTTTGAACGATTAACTTGGCTGTCACTTTTCAGCAATGTGAAGGAAACTACTGCTGTCTGAGGGAGAGGGATAACCTTTTTTAAAGTGTTGTGATACTATTTCGCGGTTTTTAAATAGTCGGTAAATTACACTATGTTAGACCAAGTAAAAGTTGTCCTCGTTGGTACGTCACACTCAGGAAATATTGGTAGCGCAGCGCGTGCAATGAAAGTGATGGGGTTGTCCAACATGGTCTTGGTTGATCCTCAATGTGAAGTCGACTCTCAATCTGTAGCGTTAGCAGCCGGTGCCAGTGAAATTGCTCTCAATGCGAAAGTAGTGAATACGCTAGAAGAAGCCGTTGAAGACTGTGGTCTTGTTGTTGGTTCTAGTGCACGTTCTAGAACATTAGAATGGCCAATGTTAGAGCCCCGAGAGTGCGGAGAGCTATTCGCTTTGGAAGGTAAAAACCACCCTGTTGCCCTTGTGTTTGGGCGAGAAAGAACGGGATTAACCAATGACGAATTACAACGCTGCCATTTTCATGTTTGTATCCCCGCTAACCCAGAATACAGTTCTTTGAATCTTGCGATGGCCGTTCAGACCTTGGCATATGAGGTGCGAGTAGCCCACCTCAATGACGTCGCAAGTGAACACCCAGCACCGCAAGAAAGCGATTATCCTAGGCACAAAGAGCTTGAAATGTTCTATGAGCACCTTGAAAAAGTCATCACTCAAACCCAGTTTCTAGATGATAGAAACCCAGGTCAGGTGATGAATAAATTACGACGTTTATTTTCTAGAGCACGCCCTGAAGCCCAAGAAATCAATATTCTTAGGGGGATTTTAACGTCCGTACAAAAGAATCTTCCGAATGAAAAGTAACCATTAATAGTGTGTGGTTAAATACCTGACTAAAACAGTCAAATAAATACTTGACCAATTTAGTCGGGTATGGAAAAATTCTATCCACAAACTTACTGTGGATACGGTGTGATATGAGACTTACATCTAAAGGACGGTATGCAGTAACAGCAATGTTAGATGTTGCTCTGCATTCACAAGAAAGCCCAGTGCCGCTGGCTGATATTTCAGAGCGTCAGGGGATTTCTTTATCTTACTTAGAACAATTGTTTTCTAAGTTACGTAAAGCTGGATTAGTTGCAAGTGTACGCGGACCTGGTGGTGGCTACCGCCTTGGTACTGATGCGAATGATATTGCTGTCGGTATGGTGATTGCTGCCGTAGATGAATCTGTCGATGCAACTAAATGTAATGGCAAAGCAGATTGCCAAGGTGGCTCCCGCTGCCTAACTCACACACTTTGGCGCGACCTGAGTGCTAGAATTAGTGAGTTCTTAAACAATATCACTCTCGGTGAGTTGATGTTGGACAATGAAGTATTAGAAATATCTGATCGTCAGGATATCGACTTGGTGATCAATCATGGGTTTGGACAAAAAAATACAAGCACCGCTCCCATCGGTGTAAATGTACGCTCATAGATAGCGTCTATATAACCGCTTAAGCGGACAATATTACATTGGAGTAACAAATGAAACTGCCCATTTATTTTGATTACTCAGCAACATGCCCGGTTGATGCGCGCGTTGCTGAAAAAATGGTTCAGTACATGACGATGGATGGGACGTTTGGTAACCCTGCATCTCGTTCTCATCGTTATGGCTGGCAGGCAGAAGAAGCAGTAGACACTGCTCGTGAGCAAATCGCTGAACTATTAAACGCTGACCCAAGAGAAATTATTTTCACCTCGGGCGCAACAGAATCTGACAACCTAGCAATTAAAGGTGCGGCGCACTTTTACGGCAAAAAAGGCAAGCACGTTATTACGTGTAAAACCGAACATAAAGCGGTTCTTGATCCGTGCCGCCAGCTAGAGCGTGAAGGTTATGAAGTGACATACATTGAGCCAGAATCCAATGGCATTATTGATCTGAATAAACTTCAAGCAGCAATGCGAGAGGATACTGTTTTAGTATCTATCATGCATGTTAACAACGAAATCGGTGTCATTCAGGACATTTCTGCTATCGGCGAACTTTGCCGTGAGCGCAAGATTATCTTTCATGTTGATGCTGCACAGTCTGCTGGCAAAGTGCCACTAGATGTTCAGGAAATGAAAGTCGATCTTATTTCTATGTCTGCGCATAAAGCATACGGTCCTAAAGGTATTGGTGCATTGTACGTTCGTCGCAAACCACGTATTCGCCTAGAAGCGCAAATTCATGGTGGCGGTCACGAGCGTGGTTTCCGTTCTGGTACTTTGGCGACTCACCAAATTGTTGGTATGGGTGAAGCCTTCCGTATTGCAAAAGAAGAAATGCAAAAAGATTTCGACCATGCAAAGTCATTGCGTGATCGTATGTTGAAAGGTCTTGAGGGAATGGAAGCATTGACGATCAATGGTGATCTAGAGCAACGCGTTCCTCACAATCTCAATATCAGTTTTGCATTTGTAGAGGGTGAATCTCTGCTTATGGCACTGAAAGACCTAGCTGTTTCTTCTGGCTCTGCATGTACATCAGCAAGCCTTGAGCCTTCGTATGTTCTACGTGCTCTAGGGTTGGATGACGAGCTAGCGCATAGCTCCATCCGTTTTTCTTTTGGTCGTTTAACGACAGAAGAAGACATTGATTACGCCGTTGAAAAGATTCGTGTTGCAGTGGATAAACTGCGCGACATGTCTCCTCTATGGGATATGTATAAAGAAGGTGTAGATTTGAGCACAGTTGAATGGGCTCACCACTAATCTCAAGGATATAGAGGATTCGAGGTAAAAAATTATGGCATACAGCGAAAAAGTTATAGACCATTACGAAAACCCACGCAACGTTGGTTCATTCGATAAAGAAGACCCATCCATTGGTAGTGGCATGGTTGGCGCGCCAGCATGTGGCGACGTTATGAAACTGCAAATCAAAGTGTCTTCTGAAGGCATCATTGAAGACGCGAAATTTAAAACTTATGGCTGCGGTAGTGCCATTGCTTCTAGCTCTCTAATCACCGAGTGGGTGAAAGGTAAGAGTATTGACGAAGCAGCGGCTATCAAAAATGCAGAAATTGCCGAAGAACTTGAATTACCACCGGTAAAAGTTCACTGTTCTATCCTTGCTGAGGATGCAATTAAAGCTGCTGTTTCTGATTATAAAAAGAAACACGAGTCATAATTGTAAATGGAAGGAGTTTGCGCTTCTTCCATTTTAATTTCACTAAAGATTAGCAGGTTGCAGTATGGCCATTACCATGACAGAAGCGGCGACAAGCCGTGTCAGATCATTTCTAGATAATCGAGGCAAAGGCATCGGTTTAAGACTTGGGGTGAAAACCACAGGTTGCTCCGGAATGGCTTATGTTCTCGAATTTGTTGATGTTCTTAATGAAGAAGATGAAATCTTTGAGCAGGACAATGTGAAAATAATCATTGATCCTAAAAGCTTAGTTTACCTAGACGGGACTGAGTTGGACTTCGTAAAAGAAGGCTTGAATGAAGGTTTTCAGTTTAACAATCCCAACGTCAAAGGCGAGTGTGGTTGTGGCGAAAGCTTTAATGTCTGATAAATAAGCTCAACAAATACATCGATTTAAAACGCAGTGAACGCTGCGTTTTGTGCTTTCCACTTATCTTTATTTTTTGCCCAGATTTCACTGAGAGTCAGAAAATGGATCATTTTGAATTGTTTGGCATTTCTCGCCAGTTTGATCTCGATGTTGCTGCGTTATCCACTCAGTTCAGAGAGCTTCAACGCCAATTCCATCCAGATAAATTCGCTACTGCATCCGAGCGAGATCGCCTTCTTGCCGTGCAAAAAGCGGCGCAAATCAATGATGCTTTCCAAGTACTAAAACAACCGATTTCTCGTGCTGAATACCTTCTTTCCCTTAAAGGGGTAGACATTCGGAATGAGCAAAACACGATGCAAGATCCTATGTTTTTAATGGAACAGATGGAGCTAAGGGAAGCGTTAGAGGATATTGAGTCATCATCAGATCCTGAGTCTGAATTATTCGATTTTGAGAAAAAGGTCAGTAAACTGTATCAATCGCTTTTGAGCGAGATGGTTCAGGCATTAACTGATAACACACTGGAAAACGCTGCGAATGGTATTCGTAAGCTAAAATTTATTGCCAAATTACAAAATGAAATAGAGCAGTTAGAAGACAAACTGCTCGGATAATAAAGGACATTCAATGGCATTACTTCAAATTGCAGAACCGGGTCAAAGTTCAGCACCACACGAGCATCGTTTGGCGGCTGGCATTGACTTGGGGACGACGAACTCACTGGTGGCATCTGTTCTTAGCGGAACAGCAAAACCACTAGTCGATGAGCAGAATGAAAGCATTTTGCCATCGGTTGTCTATTATGGTTCTGAAACTACATTAGTCGGAGAAAAAGCGCGTGAGCACGCTCAGTCCGATCCCAAGCAAACGATTATTTCCGCTAAACGGCTTATTGGTCGTTCTTTAGGTGATATTCAAACACGCTACCCTTCTCTTCCTTATACTTTTATTGAAAGTGAAAATGGTCTGCCATTAATTGAGACATCAAAAGGCAACGTTAATCCAATCCAGGTTTCTTCTGAAATTTTGCAAACATTGGGTAAACGTGTGGAAGAAGCGCTCGGTGGAGAGTTGACCGGCGTAGTGATTACGGTTCCTGCATATTTTGACGATGCGCAGCGCGCAGGTACGAAAGATGCCGCAACACTTGCGGGGTTGAATGTTCTTCGATTGTTGAACGAGCCAACAGCAGCAGCCATCGCTTATGGGCTCGATTCCACTCAGGAAGGTGTGATCGCCGTTTACGATTTGGGTGGAGGAACGTTTGATATTTCCATTCTTCGCTTATCCAAAGGTGTTTTTGAAGTCCTTGCCACTGGTGGCGATTCTGCCCTAGGTGGTGATGATTTTGACCACATAGTGGCGGACTACATTAAAGAGCAGTCAAATACTTTAGGTACGCTTTCCAATGAACAGCAACGTGTATTACTGGACGTTGCAACTCAAGCGAAAATCGAGCTATCAAACTCTGAATCTACAGACGTAGTATTTGGATCTTGGTCTGGTTCGTTGTCTCGTGAAAGGTTCAATGAACTCATTCAACCACTTGTTAAGAAAACACTGCTTTCTTGCCGCCGTGCGCTAAAAGATGCAGGGGTTTCAACAGATGAAATACAAGAAGTTGTGATGGTTGGTGGTTCAACGCGCACGCTACATGTTCGTGACATGGTTGGTGAATTCTTTGGACAAACACCGCTCACGAGCATCAATCCGGATGAGGTTGTTGCTATTGGCGCTGCCATTCAAGCGGATATATTAGCGGGTAATAAGCCTGATTCCGAGATGCTACTGCTTGACGTGATCCCTTTATCATTGGGGATTGAAACCATGGGTGGCTTGGTTGAAAAAATCATCCCAAGAAACACCACAATTCCAGTCGCTAAAGCTCAAGAATTTACTACGTTTAAAGACGGGCAGACGGGCATGCTCGTTCATGTTGCGCAAGGTGAGCGTGAAATGATTGACGATTGTCGCTCATTAGCCAAATTCTCACTAAAAGGTATACCACCAATGGCGGCTGGTGCGGCGCACATACGTGTGACTTATCAGGTTGATGCGGATGGTTTGCTGTCAGTAACAGCCATGGAAAAGAGCACTGGCGTACAGGCTGAAATCCAAGTGAAGCCATCGTATGGCTTGAGTGATGATGAAGTCGCTAACATGCTGAAAGACTCCATGACCTACGCAAAAGTAGACATGCACGCTAGAGCACTTGCTGAGCAAAGGGTTGAAGCAGATCGTGTTATCGAAGGTCTTGTTTCAGCATTGCAAATTGATGGTGATGAGTTGCTTTCTGAGGAAGAAAGGCAGGTGTTGCTGAAATCGATAGAAGCTCTGATTGCTTTACGTAACCAAGACAATGCCGATGCGATTGAGCAAGGCATCAAAGAGACGGACAAAGCCAGTCAAGATTTTGCGTCTCGTCGCATGGACAAATCGATTCGATCAGCGTTATCTGGTCAATCAGTTGATGACATATAACAGTTATAAGTTTGAGAATTTAAAATGCCAAAGATTATTGTTTTACCCCATGAAGACCTTTGCCCAGAAGGCGCGGTATTAGAAGGACAAACTGGTCAGACTGTTCTTGATGTTGCGTTGAAAAATGGCATCGGAATCGAGCATGCTTGTGAAAAATCCTGTGCCTGTACTACTTGTCATATCGTTGTACGCGAAGGGTTCGATTCATTAGATGAGAGCGAAGAGCTTGAAGATGACATGCTAGATAAAGCATGGGGTTTAGAGCCTGAGTCTCGCTTAGGTTGCCAAGCGGTGATCACCGACGAAGACTTGGTCGTTGAAATTCCGAAGTACACGCTGAATCATGCAGCTGAAGATCATTAATAAGGAAGTGAAATGAGCTTAAAATGGACAGACTCGAGAGATATCGCAATTGAGTTATGCGATCTGTTTCCTGACACCGATCCTAAAACTGTGCGTTTTACGGATTTGCATCGCTGGATTTGTGAGTTAGAAGAGTTTGAAGATGATCCAAGCCGATCAAATGAAAAAATTCTAGAAGCGATTATCCTCTGCTGGATGGATGAAGCGGATTGATTCAACCGAAGATGTATTTAGTTAGGTCCACACAGATCTCTAAGTCATCTAAGAACTTGTGTTATATGTTGGGTTGTTTACTTGACTTGACATTATTTACTGAAAAAAGCGGGCTATCTAGCCCGTTTTTTTTATGCAAATGACATTTTCTACGAACATAATGCTAACATTCCTCAACTCGTAAAAAGAAACAAAGTCGTAATAGAAATCAGCGAAGATTACGATGACAAGACAAGGAGAAATCATGTCTACACAAATGCCGGTATTCATTTCCTCACAAGCGGCACTCCCTCAATGGGGCGAAAACGCAATTTTATCTTTTACAGAACAAGGTACAACCATTCACCACACCGATGGTGAGTTAGTCGATGTGATTCAGCGCGCAGGGCGCAAGCTGGATGGTCAAGGAATCAAATCCGTATTTTTGCAGGGCGAAGGTTGGGATATAGAGAGCATTTGGGCGTTCTATCAAGGCTACCGTGGACCTAAAAATACCAATTCCGTTGAGTGGGTTGATCTTGAAGAGAGTGCTCAACACGAATTAGATTCTCGCATCAAGGCAGGAAATTGGGTTCGAGATATCATCAACAAAAGTGCTGAAGAAGTTGCCCCTCGTCAACTTGCGACTATGGCTGGTGAGTTTATTAAATCTCTAGCGCCAGAGCACGTGACTTACCGAATCGTCAAAGACAAAGACTTGCTAACAGAAGGTTGGGAAGGCATTTACGCGGTTGGTCGTGGTTCTGAACGTACATCGGCAATGCTTCAATTGGACTTCAACCCAACGGGTGATGAAAATGCACCTGTTTTTGCTTGTTTAGTCGGTAAGGGTATTACCTTTGATTCGGGCGGCTACAGCATTAAGCCTTCTGGATTCATGGATGCCATGAAAGCTGACATGGGGGGGGCAGGTACGATTACAGGTGGTCTTGGTTTGGCTATCCTTCGCGGTCTTAACAAGCGTGTGAAATTAATCCTTTGTTGTGCTGAGAACATGATTTCAGGTCGAGCTTTCAAGCTGGGTGACATCATCACCTATAAAAACGGCAAAACTGTCGAAATCATGAATACTGATGCCGAAGGGCGTTTGGTTCTTGCGGATGGTCTTCTGTACGCGAGCGAGCAAAACCCAGAACTGATAATCGACTGCGCGACTCTAACTGGCGCAGCAAAGAATGCTTTGGGTAACGATTACCATGCACTGTTGTCATTTGACCAGCAACTGTCATCTAAGGCTGTAGGCTATGCTGCTGAAGAGCGTGAGGGGCTATGGCCTCTGCCACTGGCGGATTTTCACCGTTCAATGTTGCCTTCAAACTTTGCTGATTTGTCAAACATCAGTAGTGGTCATTACTCTCCAGGCGCGAGCACTGCAGCAGCCTTTTTGTCGTATTTTGTGAATGACTACAAGAAAGGTTGGTTGCATTTCGACTGTGCTGGCACGTATCGTAAGAGTGCGAGTGACAAATGGTCGGCTGGCGCAACGGGTATGGGTGTACGCACACTCGCTCGAATTTTGACAGAACAAGCGAAATAAACTGAATTCAACTTAAAAAATTCGAGGGAAGCAAATCAATTGTAACCCTCGGATACTATAACGAAAGAACGAAGGACATCCTATGGCTCTAGAAAGAACGTTTTCCATCATTAAGCCCGATGCTGTAAAAAGAAATCTTGTAGGTGAAATCTACCATCGATTTGAAAAAGCAGGTTTAAGAATTATCGCTGCTAAAATGGTTCATCTATCGGATGACCAAGCAAGTGGATTTTATGCTGAGCATGAAGGCAAGCCTTTCTTTGAAGGTTTGAAAGAGTTCATGACATCTGGACCGATTATGGTTCAAGTGCTTGAAGGTGAAAATGCAATTGCTCGATACCGTGAGTTAATGGGTAAAACGAACCCTGAAGAAGCAGCATGTGGAACTATTCGTGCTGATTACGCGGTAAGCATGCGTTACAACTCCGTTCACGGAAGTGATAGCCCTGAATCAGCAGCGCGAGAAATTGAGTTTTTCTTCCCTGCGTCTGAAATTTGCCCTCGAGAAGATTAATCTTTTCTAGAGTGTGAATTCATCATTGCACTTATGCCTATTCATAGGTGCAATGCTTCTAAAATCCTTTCCCGTTCCCGCGCAATATAACATCTCATACTCGTTATTTTTATTCTGTTTAAAAATTAATCAATTTGAAATTAATCCTTTATAAATAACCTTACTTTCGACCCCTTGTTGTCACTGGGTAAAGGCTGTACAATTCGCGCCCTTAAATACAGTTACACCTGCGAGAGACAACATGAGCACCGAAAAAGTAAATCTACTGGATTTTGACCGTAAAGGGCTACGAAAATACTTCGCCGATGAATTAGGTGAGAAAGCATTTCGTGCTGATCAGGTCATGAAGTGGATCTACCATTTTGGTGTCGACGATTTTGAGAACATGACCAATCTCAATAAGAAGCTTCGAGAGAAGCTCATGCGTGTTTCAGAAATTCGTGCTCCTTATGTTTCTGAGGCTCAGCACTCCTCTGATGGAACCATCAAATGGGCAATGCGTGTTGGTGATCAAGATGTCGAAACGGTATACATCCCTGATGCAGATAGAGCGACACTTTGCGTGTCCTCCCAAGTAGGTTGTGCTCTTGAGTGCAAATTTTGCTCTACCGCTCAGCAAGGATTCAACCGCAACTTAAAAGTGTCGGAAATCATTGGCCAAGTTTGGCGTGCAGCACGAGAAATTGGCTTGCAGAAAGAAACCGGTCGTCGCCCGATTACCAATGTCGTGATGATGGGAATGGGCGAGCCTTTGCTGAACATGAAAAACTTGATCCCGTCTTTGGAGATCATGCTTGATGACTTAGGTTTTGGTTTATCAAAGCGACGCGTGACGGTTTCAACTTCAGGGGTGGTTTCTGGCCTCGATCAAATGACAGGGAACATCGATGTTGCACTGGCCATTTCTTTACACGCACCAAATGATGAACTTCGAAGTGAGATCATGCCTATTAATGATCGCTGGGACATCGAGGACTTCCTCAATTCCGTTAGGCGCTATATTGCCTCCTCTAATGCCAACCGTGGCAAAGTTACGATTGAGTATGTTCTGCTTGATCATGTGAATGATGATATGGAACATGCAAGACAACTCGCAGAATTGTTAAAAGATACTCCGTCGAAGATAAATTTGATTCCTTTTAACCCTTATCCTGGTTCACCATACCGCAAGCCGAGTAACTCACGCATTGACCGTTTTATGAAGACGTTGATGAAATACGATTACACGGTAACTGTTCGTAAAACTCGTGGTGATGACATTGATGCAGCTTGTGGTCAGCTAGTTGGAGATGTGATCGATCGAACAAAACGGACAAAACTTAAACAGCACGGGGAACCAATCGAGGTGAAGTCAATCTGAGTTGATAATTGACCAGAAAGACTCCCCAGATAGTAAGGGAGTGTGATGTTAGTGAGAATTGCGAACATATTTCTGGTTAGTTTGTTAGTAGGTTGTGTTACAGTTACTGAACAATCCGCTAATAATCAGTTTGATAAGATAAAGGCGGCAGAAGCGCGTATAAGCTTAGGTTTAAGTTATCTTGAGTCCAAAGATATGATTCGGGCAAGAGAAAATCTTGAAACCGCAGTAAGCTACGCACCAGATTATTATCGTTCACTGATCGCAATGGCTCACTTTTATCAAGAAGTTGGCGAGACCGATCAGGCAGAGCAAGCCTATAAAAAGGCACTTAGGGAGTCGCCTAAGAACGGTGATGTACTCAATAACTACGGTACGTTTCTTTGTAAAATCGGTCGATACGATGAAGCCGATGCATTCTTTAACCGTGCTATTGAACAGCCATATTACTACCTGATTGCAGCCAGCTATCAAAATGCGGCAATGTGTGCGCTTAAAAGCGGCGAACAGGATAGAGCTGAGTATTATTTTGCCCGTTCCTTGGATCATGACCCAAACCGTGTTGTTTCTATACTTCAGCTAACACAAATAGAAATTCAAAAAGCAAAGTATCGGGAAGCTAGGGTTAGACTTTTAAAATTTCATAATAGATATGGGTATAAAGCTTCGAGTTTGGGTTTGCTAATTGAATTAGAAAAACAAGCAGGCAATAACACTCTTGCAAATAAGTACGCGAGCGTATTAAAAGACAAATACCCAGACTCGATTCAATATCAGAAGTACGTAGCGAATGAGTATTGAACAAACTGCAGAAAATATGACTATTTCTACATTGCCACTTCCTGGTGATGTACTGCGCCAACAGCGAGAGAAGCTGGGGTTAACGCAAAAAGACATTGCTGACCGTCTTCGTCTCCGCTTGGCGGTGATACAAAACATTGAAGATAACAACTTCAAGTCAGATCAAGTAGCCACTTTTACCCGTGGCTATTTGCGATCTTACGCCAAGGCTGTTGGGCTGAGCGATGACGATGTTTTGCCTCTTTTGGAAGAAAAGGTGAACCATAAAGAACAGTCCATGCAGAGCTTTTCCAGAAAAACCAATCGAGAAAAACACGACAGTCGAATCATGTTAATTACATGGGGTGTACTGGCGGTGTTGGTTGGTATTTCTTCTGTGTGGTGGTGGCAAAATCAGAGCCTAGACACACTATCAGTTTCAGAGCTGACTTCTTCATCAGACTCCCTTTCTCAAGAATCAGAAGCTGATTTGGCGGTACTTGAAGCCCAAAGAGAGCTCAATGTCGCTTCAGTTCAACCCGTTCAACAGAATGAAGAGGTTGAGCCAACTGCCAATGCAGCTGTTTCAACAGAAGACACGACATCTGCCAACGAAGAAGTTAACAACTCTTCAAATACCGAATCTTCAGACACTGATAGCTCAGTTACTGACACAGCAACAAGTGACGTGTCGTCTTCTTTATCAAACGAGTCATCTAATTCTAATGCTGAGTCGCCTGAGAGTACTAACGTCGCTCTTTCAGATTCTTCAGCATCTGCTAACCCAGTTTCAATGTCGTTTTCGGCTGATTGCTGGATTCAGGTAAAAGACGCAGAAGGTAAAGTACTTGCTACGGGTGTAAAAAAAGCGGGTCACCAACTTTCTTTAAGTGGCAAGGCTCCATACAGCGTAATATTAGGTGCACCTGAAGGTGTTTCAATGACATTTGCTGGTGAAGCTGTAGACCTTTCTGGGTATACTGCAGGCAAAGTAGCAAGATTCAAATTACCCTAGAAGCTGAGTAAGTCTAAAAGCCATTATGCAACACGAATCCCCTATTAAACGTCGTGCATCGACCCGCATATATGTGGGTGATGTGCCGATCGGTGACGGTGCCCCTATCGCGGTACAGTCCATGACCAACACCAGAACAACGGATGTTGAAGCAACAGTGGCTCAAATTAAGTCACTGGAAACCGTTGGCGCTGATATTGTTCGCGTTTCTGTTCCTACTATGGAAGCAGCAGAAGCCTTTAAACTGATAAAGCAGCAAGTCAATGTTCCTTTGGTTGCCGATATTCACTTCGACTATCGAATCGCTTTGAAAGTAGCGGAGTACGGTGTTGACTGTTTAAGAATAAACCCCGGGAATATTGGTAATGAAGCACGAGTAAAATCGGTTGTCGATTGTGCTCGTGATAAAAATATCCCAATTCGAATCGGTGTTAATGGCGGTTCTTTGGAAAAAGATCTGCAAGTGAAGTACGGTGAACCTACACCTGAAGCGCTGGTAGAATCAGCAATGCGCCATGTTGATTACCTCGATCGTTTGAATTTCGACCAATTTAAAGTCAGTGTAAAAGCATCTGATGTCTTTTTAGCTGTTGACTCTTATCGTCTTCTGGCGAAAGAGATTGACCAACCTCTTCACCTCGGTATCACCGAAGCAGGCGGCGCGCGTGCTGGATCGGTTAAATCCGCAGTGGGCCTTGGCATGCTGCTGAATGAAGGCATCGGAGATACGCTTCGAATCTCTTTGGCAGCTGATCCTGTAGAAGAAATTAAAGTTGGTTTCGATATTCTAAAGTCCCTTCGAATTCGTTCCCGTGGTATTAATTTTATCGCTTGTCCAAGCTGTTCTCGTCAAGAGTTCGATGTGATCAATACTGTTAATGCTTTGGAAGAACGTTTAGAAGACATTATTACGCCGATGGATGTTTCTATCATTGGCTGTGTAGTAAATGGTCCAGGTGAAGCAGAAGTTTCTCATTTAGGGTTAGCTGGAAGTCACAAGAAAAGCGCTTTTTATGAAGACGGTAAACGTCAAAAAGAGCGCTTTGATAATGAAGATTTGGTTAGCAAGCTCGAAGCCAAAATTCGTGCAAAAGCGTCGGTGCTTGATGAAAGCAATCGCATCGACATCAATTTAATCGATAAACAATAATCTCGACGGTAATAACTGTGGCAAAAACGATACAAGCAATCAGAGGCATGAATGACTGCCTCCCTACACAATCTCCTCTTTGGCAAAAAGTGGAGAGCGCGGTTAAACATGTAATCAGTGCGTACGGATACAGTGAAGTTCGCATGCCGATCGTTGAGATGACTCATCTATTTAGCCGTGCCATCGGTGAAGTGACCGACGTTGTTGAAAAAGAGATGTACACCTTTGAAGACCGCAATGGCGATAGCCTGACTTTGCGCCCAGAAGGGACGGCTGGTTGCGTTCGTTCAGGTATTGAAAATGGTTTGCTGTATAATCAAGAGCAACGTCTATGGTACATGGGACCAATGTTCCGTCACGAGCGTCCTCAAAAAGGTCGTTATCGTCAATTCCACCAGTGTGGTGTGGAAGTATTCGGTTTGAATGGTCCCGATGTCGACGCTGAACTGATCATGCTTACAGCTCGTCTGTGGCGAGAACTCGGTATCGAAAAACATGTGCGTCTAGAGTTAAACTCAATTGGTTCATTAGAAGCTCGTGCTAACTATCGCACGGCATTGATTGAATTCCTTGAGCAGCACGTCGATATTCTCGATGAAGACTGTAAACGTCGTATGCATACGAACCCGCTACGTGTTCTGGATACCAAAAATGCAGATATTCAAGCGATTCTAGTTGATGCTCCTCAGTTGTCCGATTACCTTGACGAAGAATCTAAAGCACATTTTGCTGGATTGTGTGAACTTCTTGACGCTGCTGGTATCGAATATCAAGTGAACCAGCGTCTTGTGCGTGGTCTGGATTATTACAACCGTACCGTTTTTGAATGGATTACTGAAAGCTTAGGTGCTCAAGGCACAGTGTGTGGTGGCGGTCGTTATGATGGGCTTGTCGAGCAGTTGGGTGGTAAGTCTACCCCAGCAGTAGGTTTTGCTATGGGGCTAGAGCGCTTAGTTCTTATGTTAGAAGAACTGGACCTAGCTGACACGCGTCGCACAGTCGATGTGTACATGGTAAGCGCAGGTGAAGGCACGCAAATGGCGAGCATGAAGCTGGCGGAACAACTTCGAGAATCATTGCCGGGATTACGCGTGATGACGCACTTCGGTGGCGGTAACTTCAAGAAACAATTTAAGCGTGCTGACAAAGTCGGTGCGGTCGTTGCTCTGATCACAGGTGAGCATGAAATCAAGAATGGGACTGTCGTTGTCAAAATATTAAGCAAGCAGTTGCGCTTTGAATTAATTGAGTATCTGAACAAAAAGGAATACAAATTATCTAAATATGTATCCCTGAAAGACAAGGTAGCATCATCAAATTCAGAGCAACAATACGAACTTACATTAAGTGAGCTTAAAGCAGTTCTGAATTTTAATTTTTTCAAACAAGAGACTAGATCGTAATGGAACTCTACGATACTGAAGAACAACAGGTAGAAGCCATTAAAGAATGGTGGAAAGAGAATGGTAAAGCGGTCATCGTAGGTGCGGTGGTTGGCTTAGGCGGTATCTTTGGCTGGCGTTTTTATCAGGACTCGCAAGCAGAAGCGCAAGGTGCAGCTTCTCAAGCGTACGATAAAGTACTGACTCAAATACAGAACTCTGGTGCAGAGTCATCATCTGATGCACTGGCGTTTATCGAAGCGAATAAAGAATCTCAATATTCAGTATTAGCTGCGCTGCAACTAGCAAAAGCATTTGTTGAAGCGGGAGAGCTGGATAAGGCTCTAGAGCAGTTAAACTGGGCTAAAGCAAACACAAAAGATACGGCTATCGTTTCTTTGTTAACAGTACGTACTTCTCGCGTGCTTGCAGAGCAAGAAAAGTACGATGAAGCGCTTACTCAGCTTGATTCGATTAAAGAAGCGGGTTGGGCTGGTCGTGTTGCTGAGCTTAAAGGCGACATCTTGCTTCGTCAGGGTAACTCTGAAGGTGCGTATGCTGCCTACTCAGAAGCACAACAGCAGTCAGATGCGAGCCAAGCTCTGCAAATGAAGCTGGACGATCTGGCGAAGTAAGGGTTGTATCGAATGAAGAAAATGCTCAACCGAGCTGTGATGTGCGCCTTGGCTGTAGCCGGCTTAGCTGGATGCGCGGGCGAAGAA
Organism: Vibrio sp. vnigr-6D03; assembly: GCF_002835515.1. Taxonomy (NCBI): domain Bacteria; kingdom Pseudomonadati; phylum Pseudomonadota; class Gammaproteobacteria; order Vibrionales; family Vibrionaceae; genus Vibrio; species Vibrio sp. vnigr-6D03. The sequence goes on along the minus strand of NZ_PIZL01000002.1, from coordinate 240,984 downwards.
GATACCATCGTAATGGCACCTTTGCCTATTGTTGAAAGCCAATTTACACCAGCAAGTAACTGGTCTACTTCGGTTGGTGATGGTGTTGGGCATTATTTTTCCAAACTGAAACCTGTCTATGCGTACGACAACGTATTTGTTGCCAGTCGAGATGGACAAGTAAAAGCGCTGGATCCTAATACGGGTAAAGCAAACTGGTCTACCACTGTTGAGTCAGAAAACACGGCTCGCCTTTCGGGTGGAATTGCTGCGGCGTTTGGTAAGTTGTTTATCGGTAGCGAAAATGGCGAATTGATAGCGCTTTCTGCAGAAAACGGTGAGCTACTTTGGCGTTCTTCAGTAGAGGGTGAGGTACTTGCAGCACCTGCTACCGACGCTAACCTTGTGATGGTCCATACCTCTCGCGGCATATTGGTTGCCCTAAACCAAGAAGACGGCTCTCAAGAGTGGACAGTGAGTTCAGAAGTTCCCAGCTTAACGCTTCGTGGAGACAGTTCTCCTGTCACCATTTCTGGTGGTGTGTTCTGGGGGACAGCGAATGGTCGAATTGCGGCCGCGATAGTGGCTCGTGGGCAACTAATTTGGCAACAGCCAGTGGGGACGCCTAAAGGTTCCACTGAAATTGATCGCCTAGTCGATGCCGATGCGTCGCCTATCATTATTGGTAGCACGTTATACATTGTCGGTGTAAACGGTCAGCTTGTGGCGATTGACTTACGTTCTGGGGCGCCATCTTGGAAGCGTACTTATTCATCTGCAACCGATATGGTGACGGATGGCAGTAACCTCTACTTAGTTACAGATAAAGATCATCTCGTCGCGGTTGATGCGCGTAGTGGTACAGAAATCTGGAGCAACAAACAGTTAGAGCACCGTTTATTAACGGCTCCTTCAATTATCGACGGTAAGTTAGTCGTTGGCGATACTGAAGGCTATCTACATTGGCTGGAGAAGGACTCTGGCAAGTTTGTGGCTCAGCAACTTATAGACGACAGTGGCTTTGCTGTAGGACCTATTGTTGTTGACGAAGGTTACGTTGTAGTAACACGTTCTGGTGCTGTAAAGAAACTGCAGATCCAGTAAATAACGTGATATAATTCACAATCGGCTCTTGGCTGTTCTCAGTCAAGAGCCGTTTTATTGATAATTAAACAAGTGTGGTTATAGGTAAGTCTAAGCTTTAGTAATAATGATTTACCTATAGCTACATTAAGAAATGAGATTGTAGAGGTACATATGATTCCTGTAGTTGCTCTTGTAGGGCGTCCTAATGTTGGTAAGTCGACGCTTTTTAACCGTCTGACTAGAACGCGTGATGCGTTAGTGGCCGACTTCCCTGGATTAACTCGGGATCGTAAATACGGTCAGGCAAAACTGGGTGAACATGATTTCATCGTCATCGATACTGGTGGTATTGATGGAACGGAAGAGGGCGTAGAAACAAAGATGGCACAGCAGTCGCTGGCAGCGATTGATGAAGCTGATGTCGTTCTCTTTATGGTTGATGGTCGTGCTGGTTTAACACCAGCGGATGAAGCCATTGCGATGCACCTTAGGAAAATAGAGAAGCCAGCTATGCTGGTGGTGAACAAAGTAGACGGTATTGATGCCGATGCAGCGAGCGCCGATTTCTGGAAGCTTGGTGTCGAAAACATGTATCAAATTGCGGCATCTCATGGTCGCGGTGTAGCAGCGTTGATTGACCGCGCACTTAATCCATTTGCAGAAGAACTCATTGCAAATGCTGAAGGTGAGTTAGAAGACCTCACGGACTTTGAAGACCCAGAAGAAAAACTGGATTACACCGAAGAAGAAGCGGAAGCTGAATTCAAACGCTTACAAGATCAACCAATCAAGCTGGCTATTATTGGTCGTCCTAATGTAGGGAAATCGACGCTTACAAACCGTATTCTTGGTGAAGAGCGAGTCGTAGTATTTGATGCCCCAGGCACTACTCGCGACTCTATTTATATTCCAATGCAGCGTGATGAACGTGAATATGTCCTGATTGATACAGCAGGTGTACGTCGCCGTACACGTATCAATGAGACGGTAGAAAAGTTTTCAGTTGTTAAGACTTTGAAAGCTGTCGAAGACGCTAACGTAGTGTTGCTAGTTATTGATGCTCGAGAAAACATATCTGATCAAGATTTAAGTCTATTAGGTTTTGCGCTGAATTCTGGTCGCTCCATTGTGATTGCGGTGAATAAGTGGGATGGTCTAGATACTGATGTAAAAGAGCATGTGAAGAAAGAGCTTGATCGCCGCCTAGGTTTTGTCGATTTTGCACGAATTCACTTTATCTCAGCGTTGCACGGTACTGGTGTAGGGCACTTGTTTGAATCGGTTCAAGAAGCGTATAAATCTGCAACGACTCGTGTTGGTACATCTGTTCTAACTCGAATCATGAAAATGGCGCAAGATGATCACCAACCACCAATGGTGCGTGGTCGCCGAGTGAAATTGAAATACGCGCACGCTGGTGGATACAACCCTCCAATCATTGTTGTTCACGGCAACCAAGTACATGAATTGCCAGACTCCTATAAGCGTTACTTAATGAACTACTACCGTCGTTCTTTGGAAATTATGGGTACACCTATCCGAATTCAATTCCAGAGCAGTGACAACCCATTTGAAGGTAAGTCCAATAAACTTACGTTGTCGCAAGAGCGAAAACGCAAACGACTTATGTCGATGATGAAAAATCGAAACAAATAACTAAAAAGCGCCGAAAGGCGCTTTTTTGTATTCGAAGGCAATTACAGTATTTTTATCTGATGGATCTGCCAATAAATAGATACCCAGTAAGATATATTCATTTAAAAACAATGTGTTATCTGTAATTTCAAACGTTGTAATGTTCACTTACATTCGAATGACAATTGAATTTTGATCGAATATTAAATTCTGAAAAGTGTTGTTTTTGGTTTTCTTTTTAGTTTTTAAATCTATTTAAAATTCAAATACAGCATATGTAACTTATGCTTTCGGGGTGTGGTTATATAAATGTTCTTTTTGATGCTGATCGCTGATCAGATGTCCTAGTGCGGAAGATCGGAAAAGATCTGCATTCGTAACTTGACGCCACCTTATCGCGGTTTGATGATTGAAAAATAACATGAATACGTACCTTACAATGTGATTAGAACGTATATATCTCAAATAAAATTTAATCGTGAAAGATCAAATGTTCCCAAAGCCCTGTTCGGATTAACATCTGATACAGATCAAAGCACTCATTAAGTTATGACTTCATTATCAGGATGTACTTCGTGGTAAAGAGGGTAAAGATATGAATGATAATGTATGCAAACACTGTGACAGCGAGTTGAGATGGAATGGTGGGTTATATCACTGCGATTTCTGCTCCGAAGATTATCAGAAGCTTGCGTTCTGCCCAGACTGCGAACAATCTCTAGAAAAGCTTCAAGCATGCGGATCCGCGAGTTATTTTTGCCCAAGCTGCAATGAACTGAAATCCAAGTCTCGAGCTACTTTTATCTATAAAAAACAATCGAATGTGGCTTAAAAGCTTCTTTGTTTAAGAAAACTAAGCTGTATGTAAACGAAAACCTAAGTCGTAAGTAAACGAAAACTGAAGGTCTAACCTTGTTAGTGTTCAGAAATTACGAGTAGTTAGAAGTGCACTCGCACTAGTCAGAAACGGTTGAGCGAATATTCCCATCAGCAAGGCGGGTGATAAGTACGTCACCCGTTTTAATTTTGTTAGCATCAGTGACTACATCGCCATTCTCTAGCTGTGTAATACTATAACCACGTTTTAATGTGGCTAGTGGGCTTACGGTGTCCAGTTTCTCGGCGGCTAGAGCCAATTGATGTCGAGACAGTAACAACTGCCTATCCATGGCATCGAAGAGTTTTGCTTTACTGCTAGAAAGCTGGCTCTGAAGCTGATTGAGTTTTCGCTGAGGATTGTGCAATGCGAGACGGTGATCCAAATTCACCATTGTTCGGCTATTACCCGATAACCTTTGGTTCATTGCAACGCGCAACCGCTGTTCTAATTCATCCAGTCTCTGGCTTTGCTGTTGAAGTTGGTAGCTTGGGTGCTTTCTTTCCAACTTTCTTTCCAGCATATTGAGCGAAGATTTGTGGTCGGTAAGATACTGCAACATTGCCTGACGTAAGTGTTGTCGCTTTTGTTTCAGTGACAATACTTTGTGATTATTGTCTCGACTGACTAACTCTGCTGCTGCTGAAGGTGTTGGTGCTCTCATGTCTGCCACAAAATCAGCAATGGTGATATCTACCTCATGCCCTACAGCAGAAACAATAGGGATCTGGCTTGCGGCAATTGTACGTGCCAAGATTTCATTGTTAAAACACCATAAATCTTCTAACGAACCTCCGCCCCGTCCAACAATAAGAACGTCACACTCTTTGCGTTCGTTCGCTCTACCAATCGCTTGAGCAATTGAGATAGCAGCAGTATCTCCTTGAACGATAGAAGGGTAGATAACGATAGGCAGTGTAGGATCTCGGCGTTTTAATACATCTAGAATATCGTGCAGAGCTGCACCCGTCTTGGATGTGATAACACCAACACGAGTTGGGTTTTCAGGTAAAGGTTGCTTTGAACTTTGAGCAAACAGACCTTCAGCGGCAAGTTTCATTTTCAGCTCATCAAACTCTTGCTGAAGTCGTCCGTCGCCTTCGGGCTGCATATTTTCAATGATAAGTTGGTAGTCACCCCTTGGTTCATAGATAGACAAGCGGGCTTTAACTAAAACTTGATTTCCATTTTGTGGTTTGAATGTTACTCGGCGGTTGTTGCCTCGAAACATCGCACATTTCACTTGGGCACGGGAGTCTTTTAATGTGAAGTACCAGTGACCAGAAACGGGGGCAGAGAAATTAGAAATTTCACCCACGAGCCATACAATGCCCATTTCATTTTCGAGCAGAAGACGGACTTCAGAGTTTAAGCGAGATACAGTGAAAATATTATTATTGGTCAGAGAAGACACAACTAATCTCTAAGGCGTGAATATGGAAATTAGCGGCAATATAATACATATCAAGGGGGTGATTGCAAATAAAAAATAAAAAAATGTGTGGTCAAGCGATTGCCCTGTGCGTATAATCCGTCTGCAATATCAAATCCAAATCACTTTATTATGCGAAACGATAAAGCTTGGGTTTATTCCTATTAACACCTTGTTGTGAGATATTGCAAATGCTACGAATCGCAAAAGAAGCTTTAACTTTTGACGACGTTTTACTCGTCCCGGCACACTCCACTGTTCTTCCGAACACTGCTGATCTTCGCACTCAGCTGACTAAAAACATCACTTTGAATATTCCAATGATCTCTGCATCTATGGATACCGTAACGGAAGCTCGCCTAGCCATTGCGCTGGCGCAAGAAGGTGGTATTGGCTTTATCCACAAAAACATGTCGATTGAGCAACAAGCTCATCAAGTGCATCTTGTTAAGATCTTCGAAGCAGGTGTGGTTACTGCTCCTGTGACTGTTGAGCCAACAGCAACGATTGAAGATGTAAAAGCGTTAACTGAAGAAAACGGTTTTGCTGGTTACCCTGTTGTTGCAGATAACAATGAATTAGTGGGCATCATCACTGGTCGCGATGTACGTTTTGTTACTGACCTGACCAAGAAAGTTGAAGATGTCATGACACCAAAAGCACGTCTAGCAACAGTAAAAGAAGGTGCTTCTCGTGAAGAAGTACAAAAGCTGATGCAAGAGCACCGTGTAGAGAAAGTCTTGGTAGTGAACGAAGAGTTCCAGCTAAAAGGCATGATCACCGCAAAAGATTTCCACAAAGCAGAACGTAAGCCTAACGCATGTAAAGATGCACAAGGTCGTTTACGTGTTGGTGCCGCAGTAGGCGCTGGTGCAGGTAATGAAGAGCGCGTGAAAGCACTTGTTGATGCAGGTGTAGACATTTTACTTATCGATTCGTCTCACGGTCACTCTGAAGGGGTATTGAACCGTATCCGCGAAACTCGCGCTGCGTTCCCTGACCTCGATATCATTGGCGGTAACGTTGCAACGGCAACGGGTGCGAAAGCCTTAATCGAAGCAGGCGTTAGTGCAGTTAAAGTGGGTATCGGTCCTGGTTCAATCTGTACAACTCGTATTGTTACAGGTGTTGGTGTACCACAGATCACTGCTATTTCGGACGCAGCAGACGCAGCGGCAGAGTACGGCATTCCTGTTATTGCTGATGGCGGTATTCGTTACTCTGGCGATATCTGTAAAGCCATTGCAGCGGGTGCTTCGTGTGTCATGGTTGGTTCTATGTTCGCAGGCACTGAAGAGGCACCTGGCGAAGTCGAGCTTTACCAAGGTCGTGCATACAAGTCATACCGTGGTATGGGTTCTCTTGGCGCGATGTCTAAAGGTTCTTCTGACCGCTATTTCCAATCTGATAACGCTGCCGACAAGCTTGTTCCTGAAGGCATCGAAGGTCGCATCGCTTATAAAGGTCGCTTGAAAGAAATTGTTCATCAGCAAATGGGCGGTTTGCGTTCAAGCATGGGCCTAACTGGCAGCGCAACAATCAACGATATGCGCACTAAAGCTGAATTCGTACGTATTTCTGGTGCTGGTATGAAAGAATCTCACGTCCACGATGTGCAGATGACGAAAGAAGCGCCTAACTACCGTACTGGCCAGTAATTACCCCTAAAGAATTAACCTTGAAGATGCGTTCTAATGCGCATCTTCATCGCTTAACCTATTTGATCTTAAGAGACGAAAATGACTAAGAACATTCATGACCAACGTATTTTGATCCTCGATTTTGGTTCTCAATACACTCAGCTTGTTGCTCGACGCATCCGTGAAATTGGTGTTTATTGTGAGCTATGGAGCTGGGATGTTGAAGAAGCGGATATTCGCGATTTCAACCCAGATGGCATTATTCTTTCTGGTGGCCCTGAAAGCGTAACGGAAAACAACTCTCCGCGTGCTCCGCAATACGTATTCGACTCTGGCGTACCAGTTTTTGGTATTTGCTACGGCATGCAAACCATGGCAGAGCAGTTAGGCGGTAAAGTTGCAGGTTCCGATGAGCGTGAATTTGGCTATGCAGCCGTTCAAGTAACAGGCGATTCTGCTTTATTTGCCTCTCTTGAAGAAACTCAAGATGTATGGATGAGCCACGGTGACAAGGTTGTAGAAATCCCAGCAGATTTCACTAAGATCGCTCAAACTGACACTTGCCCATACGCGGCAATGGCAAACGAAGAGAAGAAGTATTACGGTGTTCAGTTCCACCCAGAAGTAACGCACACGAAAAACGGCATGGCAATGCTTGAAAATTTCGTGTTGAACGTATGTGGCTGTGAGCGTTTATGGACGTCTGAATCCATTATTGAAGATGCCGTTGCTCGAATTAAAGAGCAAGTAGGTGACGATGAAGTTATCCTAGGTCTGTCGGGTGGTGTTGACTCTTCGGTTGTGGCAATGCTTGCTCACCGCGCAATTGGCGACAAGTTGACTTGTGTATTCGTTGATAACGGTTTATTGCGTTTGAACGAAGCTGAGCAAGTTATGGATATGTTCGGCAACAAGTTTGGTCTTAACATCATCCATGTGAATGCTGAAGACCGTTTCTTAAATGCGCTGGAAGGCGAAGCTGATCCAGAAGCGAAGCGTAAGATCATCGGTCACGTGTTTGTAGATATTTTCGATGAAGAATCTAAGAAACTGAAAAATGCGAAGTGGCTTGCTCAGGGGACTATCTACCCAGATGTTATCGAGTCTGCTGCATCTAAAACGGGTAAAGCACACGTTATCAAATCTCACCACAATGTTGGCGGATTACCGGATGATATGGAGATGGGCTTAGTTGAGCCATTGCGTGAACTATTCAAAGATGAAGTTCGCAAGATTGGTCTTGAACTGGGTCTTCCATACAACATGCTTTACCGCCACCCATTCCCAGGTCCGGGTTTAGGTGTTCGCGTTCTTGGTGAAATCAAGAAAGAATATTGTGACTTGCTACGCCGCGCTGACGCTATCTTTATTGAAGAACTGCATGCTGCCGATTTGTACCATAAAGTTTCTCAGGCGTTTACGGTATTCTTACCAGTACGTTCTGTTGGTGTAATGGGCGATGGTCGTAAGTACGATTGGGTTGTTTCACTGCGTGCAGTAGAAACCATCGACTTCATGACCGCTCACTGGGCGCATCTACCATACGATTTCCTTGGTAAGGTTTCTAACCGTATCATCAACGAAGTCGATGGCATCTCCCGTGTGGTTTACGATATTTCTGGTAAGCCACCAGCGACAATTGAGTGGGAATAATTTCCTCTCACTAGATATCAATGCCAGCCTTTGCGCTGGCATTTTTTTTAGCTTTTATTCATTCAAATCTCTGCTCACGCAAACCTTTATTCACCCATACCTCTGCTCACCAAGCTTCTAACTCTCCAAGTTTTATCTGATCATTGGCACAAACTTAGTTTGCACAAGCTATTGTCACAATAAGCTTCAAAACCTTATAAAATTTTCCTGTATTTTTTATTAATAAATTTGAAGGTTATGAGATATGTCGACTAAGCTAGCCAACCCTGCCCCCTTGGGATTAATGGGATTTGGAATGACCACTATTTTGCTGAATATCCACAATGCAGGTTTTTTCCCAATTGATTCTATGATTCTAGCTATGGGGATTTTCTATGGTGGGTTAAGCCAGGTGATTGTCGGCATGATGTGCTTTAAGCGCGGGGATACGTTTGGTACTACTGCGTTTACATCCTATGGCTTGTTTTGGTTAACGTTAGTCGGTTGTATCGTTCTACCTTATCTTGGGCTACCAAAAAGTCCTGATCACTTTATGGGTTGGTATCTCACGTTATGGGGAACCTTTACGGCGTTTATGTTTATCGGTTCACTGTGTTACCCAATCGCAAAGCAAGTAGTGTTTGGTTCGCTAACCATTCTTTTTGCGTTACTGGCAATTCGAGATTTCACTGGAAGTGAGTTTATCGGCACGATTGCTGGTTTTGAGGGGATATTCTGCGGAGCGAGTGCCATCTATTTTGCGATGGCTCAGGTACTCAACAACGAATATGGCAGAACCATTTTGCCAATTGGTGAGAAAAAGCCTTCACCAAAAATCAATACCGAACAAATTGCTGCTTAAAAATGGTCGCAAAGTTACGAAAGTCGGATTGGTAATAAAAAAGGGATAGCAAGCGCTATCCCTTATGTTGTTTACCTATTGGGTATTGTCAGAATAAAACGAACGCTTACACCGAAGGTTGTTCTACGCCATCTGCCGACTCTTCGGCTGACGGTGATTTACCGGTTTTACGTTTGTATTTTTCTTCCCAGTAAGTTGCTCCTTTAATACCAAGCTTTATTGGGTTAAACGTATATTCGGTTACGCCTTCTTTCTGCTGTTGTTCATAATCTTTTAAGGCTTTAAGTGCAGGCTTTGCCATAAAGAAGATGATCAGAATACCCACAATATTGAGCCAAGCCATTAAGCCTACGCCCACGTCACCCATTGCCCAAGCCAGATTTGCTGTTTTTACTGTTCCGTAGAATACCGCAGACAGAATGACCAGTTTTAGCGCAAACATCATTCCACTCAATTTGAACGTACGTCGAATGTAAGCGATGTTGGTTTCAGCAATGTAGTAGTAAGCCAAAATAGTGGTGAATGAGAAGAAGAACAAAGCAAATGCAATGAACAGTTTCCCAACCCCCGGCAACGTACTTTCTATCGCCATTTGGGTGAAGACTGGGCCATTAGCACCGATTGTTGCAGGTAGATTTTGAATTAGGAATTGTCCTTCAGCACCACCATGTACGTTATAAGCGCCAGTGATAAGAATCATAAATGCTGTAGCGGAACAAACGAGTAGCGTATCAATGTAGATTGAGAAAGACTGAACTAACCCTTGTTGCGCAGGGTGGTCGACGCTTGCAGCAGCAGCAGCGTGAGGACCAGTACCTTGACCTGCTTCGTTGGAGTAAACACCACGTTTAACGCCCCAACCGATGGCTGCACCAAAGCCTGCCATTGGAGTGAAGGCATCACCAACAATCATTGAGAAGATACGTGGAACTTCACCAATATTAAGAAGGATAATGACAAACGCAATGACGATGTAGGCTAAAGCCATGAAAGGCACAACGAATTGCGTGAAGTTAGCAATACGCTTAACACCACCAAAAATGATGAAAGCCAAAATGATGGAAATAAAGGTGCCAGTAAAGATTTTAGCAAAACTGTAAGTACCTAGACCTGTATCTATCATCATGCCCGTGCCAAATGCGGCTTCAACGGCATTACCGATACTGTTTGATTGAACGCCCGGAAGAAGAACACCACACGCGAAGATAGTGGCTATAGCAAAAATCCATGCATACCATTTTTGACCCATCGCTTTTTCAATGTAATAAGCAGGACCACCACGGAACTGACCTTCATCTTCTTCTTTGTAAATTTGCGCTAATGTGGATTCAGCGTAGGCTGTTGCAGCGCCTAAGAAAGCCACTACCCACATCCAGAATACCGCACCAGGACCACCGAATCCGATTGCCGCAGCGACACCAGCAATGTTACCCGTACCTACGCGTCCTGAAAGCGAAACCGCGAGAGCCTGAAATGAAGATATGCCTTTAGAGGAGCTTTTGCCTGATAAAAGCAAACGCCACATTTCTGAAAAATGACGAACCTGAACAAAGCGAGTAGTAATGGAATAGAACAAGCCAGCGCCCAGACATAAGTAAATAAGTACTGGGCTCCATATTATTCCATTAAGAAAGTCGACGAGTGACTGCATGACTCTTTCCCTATATTGATGTTGTGTTTGTGTGAAAATCGAACGATATATTAATCTTGAATGTGACTGAGTTGTTAATATTTTTATCTAACTGTTGCTGCTATCGTGAGTTAGAGCACGTATCGCTAATATTTTGCAATATAGTGGCTATAAATTGTGCGAAATGATGGTTTGTATAATTATTATTTTTCAAAAAGAATAAAGATATCGACTATGATTCTGTATATCTTTTCATTTGGTTGTACTTTTCATTCTGTAAAAAATCACTTATTTGGAATTAAATTTCATTACCCCTGTTGATGAGGTCGTCTGATGCCTTGAATAGCGAAATCAGCTAAGCGCTACATTTTGGGATGTCGTTACGTATTTTTTAGCTATTTACGTGTATAGCGAGAGTAGGATAAGTCCTCGTGCTCAATATCCGGTGTTTGATTGGCAACAATATCGGCCAATAATCGCCCGGATCCGCAAGCGAGTGTCCACCCCAGTGTGCCGTGACCAGTATTGGTGTACATATTCGATAATGGTGTTTGCCCGATGATCGGTGTTCCGTCTGGAGTCATAGGGCGTAGCCCAGTCCAGTATTCGGCATCCGACAATCTGCTTGCCTTGGGGAAAAGGTCTGTGAGCACCTTATTGATTGTTTGAGTGCGCTTGCCCGGAAGGGTTTGGTTGAATCCAGCCAGTTCCGCGGTGCCTGCCACTCGAATCCGGTTCTTAAATCGAGTAATGGCAACTTTATAGGTTTCATCCATGATGGTTGAGTTTGGTGCGCACTCTATGTTTTCTACTGGAACCGTTAAGGAATACCCCTTAACAGGGTAAACCGGTAAATTTACCCCTAAAGGTTTGAGCCATTGCGCAGAGTGACTGCCCATGGCTACGATATATTTATCGGCTTGAAATTCTTGTTGAGTGGTTGTGATTCCGGTGATCACTTTTTGGTTATGCTGAATCGCTTTCACTTCTTGATTGTAGTGAAATTGAACGCCAGCATTCTTACAGTGCTGTTCCAACTGCTGGCAAAATAAAAAGCAGTCGCCAGTTTCATCATTGGGCAGATACAGCCCCCCTGTGAGTTTATGCTTTACTGCTGCTAACCCTGGTTCTTTTTCAATACATTGTTCGACATTAAGTAGATGATGTTGAATACCACTTTTTTCTAATAGATACATGTCTTTTCCGACAGCGTCTATTTGTGCTGCACTGCGAAATATCTGCAATGTACCGAGCTCTTTTCCTTCAAATTCTAGTTTGAGAGATCGCCGTAATTCAGCCATGCTCAATTTGCTGTAATTCGCCAATCGAAGCATTCTCGATTTGTTTTGTTGGTATTTTTCCTCAGTGCAATTTGCCAGCATTTTTAGGCTCCACCCCATCATGTTTGAATCTAACGGTGGAGATATTTTAAGTGGCGCATGTGTTTGAGATAGCCATTTCATGGCTTTTAATGGAACTCCAGGCGCGGCCCATGGAGCAGAGTAGCCATAAGAAAGTTGCCCGGCATTGGCAAAGCTGGTCTCCAATGCACTGCATTCTTGCCTATCGATAACATCGACATCAAATCCTGCTTGTCTTAAATACCACGCGCTGGTTAAACCAATAACACCACTTCCAATCACTAAGGCTTTCATTTTTTACTTGTCCGTTTTAATTCGTCTATTTCGATAGCGCTAATCTGTTTGTAGTGTCTGGTGTTTACAAATGTTTAACAATCGATAAAAATTGCATCTAGCCTTTAGAAAAATTAAACACAAAGATTGAGTGAGAGAATGGAAATTGTGAAAAGCAGCATTGTTAGCCACCTATCGACATTCGAAGTCGCTGCGCGGGTAGGCAGTTTTACAGGCGCCTCTCGTATTCTTCACAAAACAACGGGGGCAATCAGTCAGCAAATATCACTGCTTGAGAAACAACTTGGCTTCCCTTTATTTGAAAGACATTCTCGTGGTGTTCAGCTTAATGAAAACGGTAGGATTCTGTTTGAGTCGACCCAGCAAGGGCTAACGGTTATACATAATGCCATCGAAGGTATACGTAGTGCTGCGAACACTGAACAAGAAATTCGCCTTAAGCTCACCCCATCGTTTGCCTATAAGTGGTTGATACCTAGGTTGCAGAATTTCTATAGCCTTTATCCTGATATCCAAATCCAGAGCTACGCCGAAGCTGCAATAGTAGATGCGTACAGTGGTGATTTTGATTTGGTGATTGATTACGGTGTGGTTCCATACCGGGATTCTCGCGCCAGTTTGCTTTTTAAAGAATCTCTTCTTCCTGTCATGTCGCCTTCCGTGATGGCGCAGCACGATTGGAAAAACGATCCCAGCGTATGGGAGAAAGTCCTTTTGCTGCACGATGGAATGCCTTGGCGACACGCTTCAAAGGATGTGGAATGGCAGATGTGGATGAAGCTCAATAATATTTTTCCCAGTGAGTTAAAAGGGCATTTCTTTAACCGAGCGGATATGGCCATGGCGGCGGCAGAGGCGGGGGTTGGTGTTGCGATGGGAAGGTTATCTTTGCTGGAAGAAGACATAAAAACACAAAGGCTATGTAGCCCATTTTTGGCAACACCTGTTGAAGCCGGGTATTTTTTTATTCAGCATCAAAAGAGTGAGAATATCGATAAATTTGTTCACTGGTTAAGACAAGAAGTAGGAAACGAATAAATATCAACGTCTCGTTTTGTGACTGCTTTAATCCCAACCTACACTTAAAAAGTATTTTGCATCTGGCGCCATTGGCTTGATGCCTTTTTTGAGCTTTTTAGGGCGAGTGTTTATGACAGCAAACAAAACATGTAAATATTGCAATCCCGATGGTTGGCAGTGCAATGAATCAGCTGGTGAATCGGGATTGTGCTATTGGCATGATCCTAAAGTGGATAAGAGTAACGATGATGTAAAAGCCAAAGTAGAACAATGGGCAAAAGATGGAAAGCCACTGGACGGGTTCCAGCTTTCTCGAGCCAAACTTGAAGACATTAACCTCGTGAATAGAGGAAGCAGAGAAGGGTACAAGTGCCGTGATGCGGATTTCTATCGAGCCGATTTGCGTAACGCGCATTTCTTTGGTCTCGATCTAAGAGGTTCGTCTTTAATGAAAAGCACGTTGGCTGGGTCAAACCTGCATTGTGCCCATCTTGAAAATTGCAATCTGCTTGGTGCGGACTTGAGTAGAGCTCGTCTGGAGAACGTTGAATGGGGGGAAGAGCTCCAACAAGAAAGAAAAGCAATGGACGCCATTCGACAAGGAGAAACAAAAAAATCCGTTGAACTATGCCAAGAGGCTGAAGAAGTCGCCCGTTGCATTCGAAAGCAGTGTGAGAAAGAAGGGCTTTTTGAAATTGCCGGTCATTTTTTTAAAAAGGAGATGGTTTTTAGGCGTTATCAAATGCCTCGCTTTAGTTCCAAACGCATCATCTCAAAAGGTGTTGATTTGTTCTGTGGATACGGAGAATCGCCAATCCGAGTGGTGATGTTCTCAGTGTGTTTGATCATGATGTGTGCACTTGCCTACTTTTTTCTTGGAACAACGGCATCCAATCCTATTTACCCCGATATGCATGGTTCTATGGCGGTCTTTTTAGAGTTCCTGAATGCACTTTATTTTAGCGTTGTTACCTTCACTACACTCGGGTATGGAGATATATCGCCTATTGGGTTGGCGCGGTTTATTGCTGCTTTTGAAGCCTTCTTGGGGAGTTTTACTATGGCTTTGTTTGTTGTTGTTTTCGTTAAGAAAATGACTCGTTAGCAATGCCAACATGTGTTTGTTATCTCTAGGGTCTGTTGATCTTTCGTGGTTAAATTTTGTTCGAATTCTATGCCTTTTAATCGCGGCGCAAGGTATGTAGCCTAGGCATTCTAAGCAAATACCTTGCAACAATGAGTAAAAGGCATAGAACGGGGACGCCTAGTCGAACCCTTTGGGCAGCATTTGTGGCTTATTTCTACTGCGTTATCGCTCATTGATGTAGAGCGACTACACCGAATAAGCTCTGCCTTGTATAAATCACCCACAAATTGCTGCAAAAATCATCTCGAAAGATCAACAGACCCTAATTAACCTTTGTTAATGCTCCAAAGCGTAGTAGGGCTTATATTTCCTCTGTTTTTAAAGGAGGAGCTATGCGCTGGAAAATTTGTACATTCGAACAATTGACACAAATTGAACTTTATCAATTGCTTAAGCTTAGAGTGGACATTTTTGTTGTTGAACAAAATGCGCCCTATTCCGACTTGGATGGGAAAGATTGTGCAGAAGGTGTTATGCATGTTCTTGGGTTCGATGGTGATGAGGTTGTGGCATATTCACGATTGTTACCACAAGGTATGGGGTACCCTGAAGAAGTTAAGCCTTACTTAGGTGAGAATAAAAGCGATACCGCGATAGGGCGAGTTGTTGTGCATTCAGCATATCGTGGGAGAGGTCTTGGTGACGAATTGCTTAGAGTTTCCATAGCGGCGATGCAGCGTCATGAATTTTCGGCACCAGTATTTATCTCAGCTCAGTCGTATCTTGTTCCCTATTATCAAAAGCAAGGTTTTGAAGTATTTACGCCTGCTTATATGGAAGATGGATGCGATATGAGAGGAATGCGATCTAACGTATTTCACACTCCCTAGGTATTGTTTTTGTAACCCATTAATTTGGGGCTTTTATCCAGCTATGGTACCAGCGAAATAAATTATCGATGGGTCTTGGAGTACAAATTAAAAAGCCTTGAATGTGCATTCTTTTGTAATTACTTTCGAGGTAGCTTAAGTCTTCAATTGTCTCCATGCCTTCAGCAATCAGCGTGACATTCAACCTTGAAGATATGTCGGCGAGAGAATTCACGACAACTTGGTTAAATTGATCGCAGTGAATGTCTGTGATTAAGCTACGGTCAATTTTTACCTCGGTAAACGGCAGGCTACGAAGCTGCTGTAGGTTGGTAAACCCAGTCCCAAAGTCATCCAGTGACAACCCAAAGCCACGGATACGAAATCGATTTAAGGACTCCAATTGTTCAGTACTTTTTAAGGCAAATTCTTCGGTGATTTCTAAGATAACTTGTGATTTATTGACTCCCTTAGATGTGACAATTTCATTCAAGACATCAGGATATGTCGGGTCAACCAATTGGCTGGGTGAAAGGTTGACGCTAACTTTTAATTCTTGACCAAACTCTTTGCAAAGCGTCGGTAGATCATCGAGAGATTTTTCTAATATCTGCTGAGTAATGTCATTAAGCAATTCGTAACGCATTGCGGTAGGAATAAACTGACCAGGAAGAATCGCTTCAGGTATACCAGGCTTACAAATCCTAGCAAGTACCTCTACACCGTTAACCTTATGAGATTGCACACCGACTTTGGGTTGGTAATAGGGGGTAATGTAGCGTTTTTTGATGCACTCAATGAGCTCTTCTTTTGACATTTTCTCGTAATGTACAAAGTTACGCTCTTCCATCTGCTTGAGTTTATCGAGTGCTCTTTTCAGGCTATTTAGATCGATGGGTTTGGAAATATTCCCAAGTAAGCAAACTTGATGTTGCCTAGCGATGTCTGCGGCTAGTTCTATGATTCGCCTTTCCATATCGGAGATAATACAGACCCCGCCTTCAAACTGCATTGCGCCTAACTGCTTAATGACCTCCATACCATCAATTTCAGGCATGTTGAGATCGGTAAAAACCGCACTGTATTTATGAGGTTGGTTACGAATGGATTCCAGAGCTTTTTTAGGGTTAGAAGAGGCTACCACGTTGGTATAGCCGAGCTCGAGCAACATGGTTTTCATGACCATTAGAATAGCTTGCGAGTCGTCAATGACGACGATTTGTTTATGTTTCATGCCTACCTATACCTATAACCAACGTACCTTTTTCATCACCGGCTTATCTGTATTTTTGTGTGCGCCAATGAATAATTGGAAACTTTTTTGACCCATATATTAAAAAACTAGTAGAAGGAGCGGAGATATCAAGCTAATTGATTATTCTCTTAAGCTTGTGATTTATGCTCAAGCTACTTCAAAGTGCTAGGCTCAGCGAGAGTTGCTTGGATTTCAGGCAAGGCATCGATTTGAAGATCTAGTTATTCTAAATCAAGAATCGGTAACGCAGCATGGAAGTCAAGCAAACTCGCCCTTGGGAGCTTATCTTCTGTCCCACTTCATAGTCAAAGAACTTGGAAAGGGCTCATCATTCGACTGCGTTAGTTCTTTATGAATTGAGAGAATTGAACCGAAACAGAAGATAGAGCTCTGAGCCCTGCACCTTGAGGTAGCTTGAGTATAGGGGTATTAGGTTTAACACAAACCTGTAGATGGTAAGAAATGGCGTTGAAGTGCGACTGTGAATTGTCCAATATAAATAAAGGCTAGAAAGGACGCGAGGTGAACATGCTGAGTTATCAAGTATGCCGAGACATTGAAATTGAAAAGACACCAGAATTTATAACTGAATTTATTAGCAATTTTAAAAATTGGCCAGATTGGTCTCCGTGGTTAATTATGGAAAGAAATTGCACTTTGACCTACAACGGTGATCTAGGAAATATTCAGTCAGGATATGAGTGGAGCGGAAATTTGGTCGGAGCGGGAAGTATGGTGCTAACGAGCAAATCGGATACTCAGTTGGACATGTCGCTAACATTTTTACGCCCGTTTAAGTCCACTGCTATCGTTAAATTCAAGGCGGAGCCTACCGCTTCGGGAACTCGGTTGAGCTGGGTAATGGAAAGCCGCGTCCCGTGGTTTTTGTTTTTTCTTAAAGGCATGTTCAAGTCGATGATCGGGATGGATTATGACCGTGGTTTGCTCATGCTCAAAAGCTTGGTTGAAACGGGAGAAGTGCATTCGGAGTTAACATTGGTTGGAAATAGCATGTTGCCAGCAACCCATTATATTGCACTAGAGAATGGTGCAGGCATTCAAGACATGGGACCGACCATGCAAGGGGATATTGTTAAACTGGATGAATTTTTAGCGGAACAAAATATTGAGTCATCAGGGGAAATGTTTGCCTTGTATGACAGGATGGATATGGCAACCATGCACTTTGATTTTCGCACATGTTATCCGATATCCGAGCCTGTGAATGTCCCTGAACCGTTTATTTGTGGTTACCTAAAAGCAAGTGAAACGTATGTAGTTGAACACACTGGTGCATACCAATTTCTTGGCAACGCA
The DNA here is from genome assembly GCF_002835515.1 of Vibrio sp. vnigr-6D03. Lineage (NCBI taxonomy): Bacteria > Pseudomonadati > Pseudomonadota > Gammaproteobacteria > Vibrionales > Vibrionaceae > Vibrio > Vibrio sp. vnigr-6D03. The sequence goes on along the minus strand of NZ_PIZL01000002.1, from coordinate 223,008 downwards.
TGGTCTATGGCCATGATGGCAGCCAGACACAACAAAGTAAAAGTAACTCGAAAGCCAATGGGAATCGAACGCTATGTCGATAACCCCAATAATGTGGAAATAACCAAGCTCAGAACCGAAATTGTATTGTTCAAAAAGTGACAGTATTACTATTACTGAGTAGCAAGCATGTAACCTTTGCCACGAATCGTCACCAGCAACTCGGCATGTGAGCTATTCGCTTCGAGCTTCTTTCGTAAGCGGCTGATTAGCATGTCAATAGATCGGTCGGTAGGCGACCAATTCTGGCTTTTTGTTATCTTCACTAATTGAGGGCGGGTGCATACCTTTCCGGCGTTACCAATAAGGAAGAGCAGCGCTTCATTTTCCGCATCGGTTAAGCGAAACTCGGTCCCGTCTTTATGAAGGAGTAACTTATTTTCTTTATGCAGGCGAATACCAGGGTAGACATGAATGTAGATAGATTCTTGATCGTGTTCATGCGAGGGTACGTCATTGCGGCGTAACACGGCTTGAATTCTAAGTAACACTTCTACCATATTCAGTGGCTTCACAACATAATCATCAGCACCACGAGCCAGCCCCTTGATACGATCTTCATCGGATTTTCGGCTGGATACCAATATGACTTTACATAATTTTTCTTTAGAAAGGCAATGTGCAATCTCGGTGCCATCAGCATGAGGCAGCACGACATCACAAAGCACTAGGTCTATCGGGGGGTGGCTGTTAGCAACCTGCTGAAAGACGCCTTCACCAGTAATGTTGATGAGGACATCATAACCTTGAGACTGTAATGCTTTTACGAGTGATTCACGTGTAGGAGCGTGATCTTCAACTACTAAAATACGACGATGAGGCATGAGAGCTAATCTGACCCTAGATTGGTATGCAGTTTTGGAAATTGTTTGTTAATTATTTACAACGAGTATCAGCTAAAAAAATGAAACAACCCATCAAATATTGAAATAGTTTATAATATTTCGCTCAATTTAAAAACTATCAATTGTAATGTTCCATGTCGCACTTTAATGTCTCATTTATGAAATATAGCTTTGTAGCCATTCTATTCATTCTCAGCTCAATGTTGAGTTTTGAAAGCTCAGCTCATGTAAAGAAAACGTCTATCCCGATTGCCAGTATGAGCAAATTTGAAGATGTAAGTGCGAACATGAGAATTAATGATGTATTGGCTTTGGATCAATCGGATTGGGAAGCTATCTCTACAAATGAAGTGAATAACTTTGGCTACAGCAAATCGGCTTTTTGGTTAAAAGTGATCTTCATGAAACCGCAAGAAGATTGTTGTATCTTGACGGTTTCTTACACGCCGTTGGACTACCTAGATTTTTACCAAGTGATAGACGGTACGCGCCTTGTGCACCAGCAGTCTGGGGATCGTTATGCGTTTGATGTTCGCCCCTTCCACGACAGGCATAATACGTTTCGCGTTGACTTTTCCTCCAATGAACCTACGGTTTTTTATCTAAGAATACAGAGCGAAAGTATTCTTCAGATTCCACTGGAGTACCACACTGACATCGAATTTGCTCAGACTTTGGGGCAGGAAAACTTCTTCCTGGGGCTCTTTTATGGTGGGTTGCTTTTAATCGCTGTATACAACGCTTTTGTATTTTTTCGTCTGCGAGACAAGGTATACGCCTACTACTTATTCTTTGTTATGAGTGCCGCATTAAGTGCGGCATGTTGGGATGGTTTGGCTTTTCACTATTTGTGGCCAAACGCACCAGATTGGGCAAGCCGTTCGATACCTATAACAACAGGACTACTCACGTTTTGTACGTTGCTGTTCAGCCAAGAATTACTGCAAATTCGCAAGAATATGCCGTGGGTGAACATCATTGTAGAGCTCACTAAGGCGGTTTCTGTCTTGCTGATAGTGATGACCTATATCGTGTCTTACTCTACCGTGGGGCAATTAAGCTTTGCTGTTGCCATTGGTTCTGGTGTTATCGGCATGCTGGTAGGGGTTGCAGCGCTCTACAAAAGAATTGAAGGTTCTGGGCTATATTTGGTGGCGTGGTCACTCCTGTTTGTCGGAGTCAGCATGAATTCTATGGCGAATATTGGGCTAATACACGACAGTGTTCTCACCAATTATCTGATGCATTTAGGGGGCGTCGTTGAGGTTTGCTTATTCTCGGTAGCGTTGGCAAACCGCATTAAATTGCTGAAGCAAGATAAGCAGGATGCGGAAACCCGAATGTCCATTGAAAGACAAATTGCTCAAGATAAAGCCAATACGTTAGCGATCATTAGTCATGAACTCCGGACGCCGATGAATGCGGTTCTGGGGTTTGTGTATTTGGCCAAGCAGGGAAAAGGGCAGCTGAGTACGCAAGACTATTTAGAGAAAATTGAGCAGGCGTCATCAAATTTGGTGAAAATCATAAACGATAGCCTCGATTTTTCTAAGCTTGAACAGAAAAAACTGAGCTTGAAATGTGAGCCTTTCAGTTTGGTCGACGTGGTTGATCACGTCACTTCCGTATCCACTCCCGCTTTGGCAGGAAAGCAAGTACAAATGCACATTCAAGTCGCACCTGATGTTCCTGCTCATTTAATGGGTGACAGTGTTCGGTTAGAACAAGTCATTATCAACCTGACCAACAACGCGATTAAACACACGGACCACGGTTACGTTGGAGTGGGAATATCGGTTGTGCGGAAAGCCGGTCATGAAGTGGTACTAGCCTTTAATATCTCAGATTCTGGGCAAGGGATATCCCAGCAATCTCGCGAACGCCTTTTCAAACCATACTCACAGTTGGACGAACACCACAAAGGCACGGGGCTTGGCTTATCGATTAGCCAAAAAATCGTCCATCTGATGGGCGGGCAAATAGAATGCTTTAGTCAAGTGGGGCGAGGTTCTCTCTTTTCTTTTGAATTGTCTTTCCCATTAATTAACACACCCGAACGACCATCCGAATCTGCACATGTTTTGTTGGTCTGTGAAAATACCTTGTTCGGAGAAAACACTGAGCTTACGTTAAAGTGGTTAGGCATGGAGTGCGATCTGGTGTCGGCTTCACAAGCGTTAGAGATGACGTGTAATTACGACCTTATTCTTGTGGACCAAGCATTGGAAGGCATATCTGGAGAAACTTTCATCGATATTCTTCAAACCACCGACCTTTCTGAAATTCCAGTTGCGATGCTTTGTAACATCGACGAAGTGGATGAGGTAGAGGGCAATGTCTGCCGATTGAGCAAACCTATTCGCGTGTCGGATGTTCTTCAACTTGTGGGGAAAATGAATGGGAAAGAGGTGGATGAGCAAAGCATTCTCTCCGACACAGATTACGCACTCAGTGGGCTAAAGGTGCTGGTGGCTGACGACAACAAATTAAATCAGGAATTCATCAGCGACATGCTGGCCATGTTTGGCGCGGATGTTGATGTGGTTGAAAATGGCCAGCAAGCGCTGGATGCGTTGTCGAAATTTCATTATCACGTGTTGTTGCTAGACCTGCACATGCCAGAAGTAGACGGCATTGAATGCGCAATGGAAATTCGAAAGAACCCGAAGTTATCGGATTTAACCATCATTTGCACCAGTGCCAGCCCTGGAGCAGCGTCTTATCGTGTTGAGGTGTTCGATGATTGCATTGCAAAACCGATTCTGGCCGATCAGTTACTGGAGCTACTCTCTCCTTATTGCCTTGATATTTCTGGCGACAAAAAACGCAACACCAAGGGCGAGATACGTTGGCCATCTGAAGAACCGACACTGTTGATTGAAGGCATTGATATGTCATTTTTATTGAATCAATGCGCTCATTGCGATCTAAAAGTGAAAAATAGGCTGACGATTTTCTTCGATATGGCCACGTCATTTTTGCACGATGTATCAGAAGTTTCGCCTGACAACACACGCGACCTCCAACGTATTTATCATGATTTTGCGGGAACGGCAGGGGCGATAGGGGCGACAGAGTTACAGGATATGGCGTTATCGTTGGACTTGTCACTGCAAGAAGGAAAGTTTGATGAAGGCATATCCGAAAAGCTGTCTAAACAAACGACTGAAATGATTTCTCGAATTCAAGCGTCTTCCATTTCTTCAACGGTTGTTTGATGTACGCTGGTGAGGTGATTGAGCATGGCTTGTTCAGCGGCATCTGCGTCGTGTTGGCTCAACGCCTCGTAAATAGCCATGTGCTCTAAATAGCTTTGTTCTATGGAACCTTTTTTACTCATGACTTGGCGTCGAAATTTCAAACCAAAGGAATAGAGTTCGTCAGAATAATTGATGAAAATTGGGTTTGCTGCAATTTCAGCAATGCTCAAATGAAACTGGTGATCGGACAGTTGAAACCGGACAGGATCTGAGAACATTTTGGATTGCTGTTTCAGCAACGCTTTTAACTCGTTGAGTTGCGATTGAGTAATGTTTTTCGCAGCTTGACGAGCGATGGCTGCTTCGATCACTTTTCGGCTTTCAAAAACAGTATCTACAGAATGGTTGTTGATTTGTAAGCTGGAAGACTCCGGTAACCAGTCATTGCGTTTGAGCAATTGCTCATCTCGATTAACGCGTGTTTTGGAACCATGCGAAACATGGATCATGCCATACGCTTGAATAATGCCTAACGCGCCACGTACGGTTTCTCTGCTCACCCCAAACATACTGCTGAGTTCTCGCTCGCTAGGTAACTCATCCCCATCGCGTAATAAGCCCGTTACGATCATTTCCAGAATCTTTTCCGCCAGAATGTCTTTTTTGGTTTTGTTTTTCAGGGTTTGCTCGAAGGCAAAAGCTGAGCGAGTCATAAGGAAATACCATTGTGTACAATTCTTTCACAATTATGGGGATGGTACGGTTTAAGAGCAAGCGTAAGAAAAACGGGAAGCAGAAGGACGGATTCACATAAGCAACGTGCCGGCGTGGAACTTTACAGACACGTTATGTGAATCAAATGGCTGACATGCCCTTGTTCAGCCTTGGCTGATAGAGGGAAGGCTTGTCAGTCGTATTGTGGAGGCTCATCTTTCTACTTCCCTAAACGGGGTTACTTTCCATACACCAAATCGACCAAACCGAGTGTGATAAATGGTACGTAAGTCACAAGGAGAAGAAGTGCAATCAACACACCAATAAAGGGCAAGTTTGCACGGGTTGTGGACCAAATATCCACTTTAGCTATGGAACAAGCGGTCGCGAGTACACTGGCGACAGGTGGGGTTTGTTGCCCTATAGCGAGGTTAAGGGTCACAATCAGCCCGAAGTGAATAGGGTCTATGCCAAACTGAAGCACCAAAGGTAAAACCATCGGGACGACTAAAATTATGGCCGCGGCACCATGCAAAAACATACCTAAAATAAAGAACAAGATGTTCAGTAGCATGAGCACCACGATCTTGCTTTCTGTGAAATCCAGAATCGCTTGCGCCATTTCTTGAGGAAGTCGAACTTCAGTTAAAAACAAGCCAAGTAAAGCCGACGTCGCCACCAAGAGCATGACTGCTGCCGTTTGAACGCTTGCTCGAATCATACATTTGTATAAGTGGGTTAGGGTTAGCTCACGATAGATGATAAAACCGATGACAAGCGCTGCGATAACGGCAAGCCCTGCACCTTCGGTAGCGGTAACCACACCACCAAAAATACCTCCTAAGATAATGACGGGAAGAAACAAAGCCCAAATCGCTTCTTTAAACTTCTGCTTTAGGTTTTTCCAGCTAAACGCATCTTCACGCGGAAGGTTGTAGCGGATAGCAAAGTAATACGAGAGCGCCATCATTAATGCTCCGCCAAGTACACCGGGTACAACACCGGCTAAGAACAACTTTACGATGGAGGTATCCGCAATAGCGCCGTATAGGATCATCGAAATAGAGGGAGGAATGATGATGGCTAAAGAGGCGGACGACGAAGTGATGGCGGCAACAAAAGTTGGTTTGTAGCCGCGCTTTTTCATTGCTGGCATCAACACGCTTCCGGTCGCAGCAACATCCGCCACCGCCGATCCTGATATCTCAGCAAAGAACATGGAAACCCCAATATTGACCATCGCTAAGCCACCACGCACAAAGCCAATCATGGCGGACACAAGATCAATCAAACGACGAGAGATACTTGAGGTATTCATCAACTCGCCTGCCAGAACGAACAAAGGAATGGCAAGTAGTGGGAATTTGGTCGCACCTTCATACAAGGTAAGTGGCACATTGAGCATGGCGTCAGAACCAGAGGTAAGCAACATACCACTAATGGCAACCACGCCAATGGAAACGGCGATAGGCACATTGATCATTACCAATGCAATTAAACCACCAAATAACAGCAGGTAGATCATGATTTAGCCTCCATCTTTTTGTGTGCATGTGTTTTCTCACCGCTGGGGAACAGATCTTCTGTATCGATGCCACATTCCTCTGCGTACTCTTCGAGCTCGGCACGGTCGTGATCTCGACCTTCACGCATGTCTTGTAATGCTTGTGGAATAGAAAGAAGCTCAGCAAAAATAAACAAAATGGCGCCAATAGGGATAACGGACTGCACGAACGGGACAGGAACCCAAGGTAGGCTGATTAGAGTCTCACCTTCAAAATACTCAAGTACCGTCCAGCCATAAAAAGCAACGAGGGCAAAGAACCCAATCACGATGACTTCGGATACCCAAAACAGGGCGGATTGAAGCGCGCCTTTTGCACTGTATAACAAGCCACTAAACCCTAAGTGACTTCGTTTGATTGCTGCGGTCGCGGCACCGTAATAGGTTATCCATACCAGCAGCAAAGAGGCGACTTCGTCATACCAGATTAGAGACGAACCGGTTTTACGCATAATGACGCCAAACACAATTACAAACGTCATCGACAGCACGAGAAATACAGACATTCCTTCGAGTACTTTCTCTAATCTATATGCCAATCTTGCAATCATGATTCCTCCTGAGAGAGGGCATGAAAGCCCTCATTGATATCCAGTGTTGGTTAGTTCGCGAGTGACAACACTTTATCCAGCATGTCTTTACCGCCATCTACTTTCTTAGCAAACTGTTCGTAAATTGGCTTACTGGCATCGACAAAATCTTGATAGCTGGCTTTGTTCACCTGCATTCCGCCTTCTTTTAATTTCCCTAGCAGTTCTTGTTCTTGGCTGTCTGACAATTCATACATCCAAGGTTTGATTGCGTTGGCAGAATCTTTGATGATCGTTTGAACATCAGCAGGAATTTTGTCCCAAGTTCGTTTGCCAGCAACAAGGTAGGAAGGGCTGTAAACGTGATTGGTTAGAGACAAGTATTTCTGCACTTCATTGAACTTCGCCGCATAGATATTGGTGAGCGGGTTTTCCTGTCCATCGATGACGCCTGTTTGCAACGCAACAAACACTTCAGAGAAAGACATCGGTGTTGGATTACCTCCCCAGTTACGGAACATACTCACACGCCACGTGCTATTCGGCGTTCGCAATTTAATGCCTTTCAAATCAGCAGGTGTATTGATGGGTTTGACGTTGTTTGTGATATGGCGGAACCCGTTTTCCCACATGCTGAGTACCTTGTAGCCTTTCTTATCGGCTGTTGGTGCTATGCTTGGCCAGAAAACTTCAGATTCAATTTTTGCTAGGTGCGCTCGGTCTTTCACCAAAAACGGCATATCAAAGAGAGCAAATTGTGGTGTGACTTTCGCCATGATGGAAGAGGGTTGGCTAAGATGAACCGTTCCAAGCTTTAGCTTTTGCATCAATTCCTTATCTTTGCCCAACTGTCCATCACCAAAAAGGCTTATCGAATAGTCGGAACCAGCAGATTTCAACGCGCTATTTGCATTGTTCGCAAACTTTTCCGCGGTTTTGTACTGTAACGATCCCTGTGCGGCACCAATGGCAAATATCAGCTCTTTCGCTAAGGTGTGTGGAGCGGCAAATGCCAGTGATGCTACAGTGGTACTAATTAACATTTTGCGCATGGTCGTGATGTTCATTTCTGCGTTTCTCCGTTAATTTCAATGGTCGTCAATGACCGTTGGTGTCCTAAATTCATGCCCACCAATCTGTGGTTTGCACGTGTATGGTTATTTGATTAATTGGCTAATTCCTCATGGCAGAGATCGTGGTGTAGTACACGCTGTTGAGGTGATCCAGCATGGTTTTTTCTGCTAATTTTGGATTGCCTTGTTCCAGTGCTTTGTATATTTCGTAGTGCTCAATGAAACTTTTTTGAATGGCACCCTCTTGTTCCAAAACACTGCGTCGAAAGTTAAGCCCATAGGCGTAGAGTTCGTCGGCATAGCCTGCCAGAATCGCGTTGTCGCTGTAGTCAGAAATCAGCTTGTGAAAGCGTTGATCCGATATCTGGAAATGAGCTGGCTTTTCAAAAAGCGATTCTTGTTGCTCTAATAATGCCTTGAGTTCACTCAAGCCTTGTTGGTCAATGTGAATAGCAACGCCGTGTGCAATAGCGGCTTCGACCACTTTTCTGCTTTGAAAAACGGCTTCAATGTCGTAATTGTTGATGGTGAGATTAGAGAGCTGAGGAAGAAGCTCGATGCAACGCTTTAACAACTCATCATTACGATTGACTCGGCTTTTTGCACCGTGTGAAACACTAATAAGTCCATAAGCGGCGATCATCCCTATTGCGCCCCTAACGGTTTCTCGGCTTACACCAAACATGGCACACAGCTCTCGCTCGCTCGGCAGCGTATCCCCATCTCTTAGCAAGCCGGAAAAAATCATTTCCAGTAACTTGCTTGCAAGGATGTCTTTCTTAGTTTGATTTTTTAGCTGCTTTTCAAACGCAAATACATTCGCTGCCATGATATTCCCTCATCGAGCCATGTTTATTTAACGACGTTCCAGTTAACTTATTGGTATTCCAGTTAACTTATCGATATTCCATTCAATTGCTTTGGTAATGCCCGTCGACTAGCGCTAATCCAGCGCAATCTCCATTAATGGGCTCAGGCAGCAAAGGCTCCGGCACATTTTGATAGCAAACAGGACGAAGGAATCGCTCAATAGCGTTGGAACCCACCGACGTGCTTCTTGAATCTGAAGTTGCGGGGAAAGGACCGCCATGCACCATGGCATGAGAGACTTCAACCCCCGTTGGAAATCCATTGAAAAGTACTCGACCCACTTTGAGCTCTAGATGATCCAATACCTCTTGAAGGTCTTGGTTTGAATCGTTGGAACCCGTGTGAATGGTGCCAGTTAGCTGACCTTCAAGTGCATCAATGACCGCAAGGAGTTGATCAAGGCTTTTGCAGCGAACAACCAATGAACTGCTGCCAAAGACTTCGTCTCGTGCTTGTTCTTGCTGAAGAAAGGCTTCTGCACGCGTACTGAATAAGTAAGGAACGCATTGATTGTGATTACCCGACACATCTCCTTCACTCACCATAGTGATGGTTGCGTTTTCAACCAGCGTTCCCACCCCGTTTTGATACGCTGCGTGAATTCCAGAAGTCAGCATGGTTTGGCTGATGGCGTTATTGATGATTTCAGCACTTTTGGCGATAAATTGATCCAGTTCAGGGCCATCAATCGCAAGGACTAAACCAGGGTTGGTACAAAACTGACCAGCGCCCATTTGCAAAGAGGCGCAAAAGCCTTGAGCGAGTGTATCGCTACTATTTTGAAGTGCACTTGGCATCATAATTACAGGGTTAATGCTGCTCATTTCAGCGTACACGGGAATCGGCTCTGGGCGCTGTTGAGCCGTAGCCATTAACGCCATTCCCCCTGTTCTCGAGCCAGTAAATCCCACGGCTTTGATGGCTGGGTGAGATACTAATCCCTGACCAATTAAATGACCGGATCCGAATAGCATAGAGAACACACCTTCAGGCATATCACAGCGTTTGGCTGCGCGAGTCACTGCACTGGCGACCAACTCGGATGTACCGGGATGAGCCGAATGCGCTTTGACTATCACTGGACAGCCTGCCGCTAACGCAGAGGCTGTATCGCCACCTACCACCGAAAATGCGAGCGGGAAATTGCTGGCACCAAATACCGCGACAGGACCCAATGGTAAATACGTCAATCGCATATCTGAGCGAGGCAGCGGGGCTCGGTCTGGGATAGCGGAGTCAAATTTCGGTACGAAAGTGAGCCCCTTTCTGAGGTTGTCAGCAAACAAATTTAATTGGCCGACTGTTCTTCCTCTTTCCCCTTCAATTCTTGCTTGAGGTAGCCCCGTTTCTTTCATTGCGCGTTCAATCAAACTGTGTTCCAGCGCCATGACTTCTTCACCAATGGTTTGAAGAAAATCCGCTTTACGCTCGGCACTGGTTTTTCGATAAATAGCAAATGCATGTTTTGCGAGTTCACACGCTTGAGACAGTTGGGTTTCATTCGCGCCTAAATAAGGCGGATCTAACACTTCGTTCGTGTTTGGGTTGATGCCATGAATGACTTTTTGGTCACCCATGATCTTTTTACTCCCAATGGTCATTTTACCCGTCAATATCATGATTTTTATTCCTATAGCGCTTTAACTTGAACCGATTCTGGAGACGCTTGAACCAACGTATTTCGCAAGGAGCGACCAAAGGCGGGGATCGTTATGTCAAATCGATCGCCTACTTGTGTTTTCACCTTATCCGCAAAACTGAGTGTGGCTGTGCCCATGTAGTGCACGTGCAAATCTCCAGGACGCCTGAATTGGTCATATTTGAAGTGATGGTGCTCTAAGTTACTGATGGTATGTGCCATGTTGGCTTCGCCCGTTAAGAAGGACTTACTCCACAGTAATTTGTCTTCACGTTGAATAGCGCTCGTGCCTTCTAAGTGCTCAGGTAAGTCGCCTATCAGAAGCTCTGGTCCATAACTGCACGAACGCAATTTGGAATGCGCCAGCCATAAATAATTGAAGTGCTCGGTTACGTGGTCAGAAAACTCGTTACCAATAGCAAAACCCACGCGATAGGGGGTGCCATCGCTGCCTATGACATATAACGCCGTGAGCTCAGGCTCTTCACCGCCATCTTCAGCAAAATTCGGCATAGTGATAGGTTGTTCAGGGGCAACGACACATTGACCGTCGCCTTTATAAAACCATTCCGGCTGCGCACCAACTTCACCAATGTTTGGTTTTCCGCCTTCTACGCCCAGTTGAAACATTTTCATTGAATCTGAGAGCTCTTCGTCACCCGCGAGTTTGGCGTGCATTTCCGCTCTGGCATCTGCACTGCCGAGATGGGTTAACCCTGTTCCTGTGACTAACCAACGAGAAGGATCATCGTGGGTAATCGGAGGAAGCAGCATTTGGTTATCAATGATGGTTTGGTAATCCAGTCTTTCGTTGGTGTACTTTTCACCGATAACCTGAGCTAAAGATTTCTCAGTATCAATCGCTTCCATCGCTAGTTGGTAGGTGCCGCCAGAGGCATTTAACACACGAACCTGATCGTAGGATTCGACGAGTGCCACTTTGAGCTGGCTATTTTGTACAAACTGTATGATTCTCATGGCGTCCTCACTCAATCACGTTGAATTGTTTGAGGTGTTTTTCGCTGATACTCAGCCCTAACCCCGGTGTGCTTTCATCAAGATCGATATGGCCATTAACGGGTGACGGGTCCCCTTCAAAGATGTAGTAAAACAACTCGTTGCCTATCTCTACGTCATGGACGGGGAAATACTCCGACATTGGAGAGGCAAGGGTCGACATCGTGAGGTGGTAGTTATGCATTTGCCCAGCATGAGGGATCACTGGAACACCAAAAGACTCGGCTATTGCGTTGATTTTATGAGCCGCGGTGATGCCACCCACTCGGTTGGTATCGTATTGAATGACTGACACCGCGCGTTTTTCGAGTAATTGACGAAAGCCGTAACTGGTAAATTCGTGCTCGCCACCGGAGATAGGAATACTGGTGAGTTGATTGAGTTCAGCATAGCCATCAATATCGTCGGCGATTACCGGTTCTTCTAGCCAACGTGGCTGGTACTGTTCCAATTTAGGTAAAATACGCTTGGCGTATTCCAAGTTCCAACCCATGTAGCATTCCAGCATTAAGTCTATGTCTTCACCGATGACTTCTCTAATTGCCGCTACACTGTCGAGGTTTTTTCTTACGCCCTGTGGTCCATCCTTAGGACCATAACCAAATCGCATTTTCATGGCTGAAAATCCTTGGTCTAGATAGGATTGCGCTTCGCGCTGCATTTCATCCAGATCCGTGCGATAAAGCTTAGAGGCATAACAAGGGATCGTTTCTTTTGTGCGCCCACCAAGCAGTTTGAATACAGGCTTGTTTGTGGCTTTTCCCATCAAATCCCAAAGCGCGATATCAATGGCTGAAATCGCCGCCATGCCAATGCCTTTACGTCCCCATGCCAGTGTCGAGCGATACATTCTTTGCCAGAGATATTCATAATCAAATGGGTCTTGCCCTATCACGAGTGGCGCTAAATATTGGTCGATGATTTGCTTGGCAATTCTTGGTGCTAACGCAACGTTTCCAATACCCACCAATCCGTCGTCGGTAAACACTTCAACGACAGTCCAACCGTGAAAGCGGAATGTCCCCATCGAATCGCCGCGATCCCATAACTCACCCATTGCATTGGAGCAAAAGTTGTTTTGGGGCTCTACGGTGTGTCCATTCCACTCAAATACACGGGCTTGAACTTTGGTTATTTTCATTGAAACGTCTCCTGTTATTGAGCTTGTTTGCGATAGTTGGTGCCCATACGGCAAGCAATATTGAAGGCTTGAATTGTGGCGCTCACATTGGCTTGGTTAGTTCCTGCAATGTCATAAGCAGTGCCATGAGCTGGGGTGGTAATCGGGACAGGTAAACCTCCTTGAACCGTTACGCCCTTTTCAAACCCGAGAAGCTTAATGGCGATCTGCCCTTGGTCGTGATACATAGTGACAATGGCATCGAGATCGCCGTCTCGAGCTTTGAGAAAAATGGTGTCGGCAGGGTAAGGACCTAAAACGGGGTAACCTAAGCTGTTGAGTTTGTTTACGGCCGGCTCAATGATGTCGATTTCTTCTTTACCGCAAACACCACCATCACCAGCATGTGGGTTAAGTGCTGCAACCGCGACTCTGGGGGATTCAATATCTGCGGCTTTTAATGCCTTATAGATGAGCTTACTGGCTTCAATGATTCGTTCTTCACTCAGGATGCTGACCACATCTTTCAGTGGCACATGAGATGAGATTCTTGAAGTCCACAGATTGCCAAGCGTATTAAATTCGCAGAAAAAGGAATCGACACCTAGCTTGTCAGCAAAGTAGTGGAGTTCATCCTCAAAAGGCATTCCAGAGAGAATCATCGCTTGTTTATTCAGAGGCGCAAAACAGATGGCATCAATATGGTGGGCGACCACCGCTTCTAGGCACTGATCTAATATGTTTAATACCGAACTACCTCCTGCGGCACTTGCAAACCCTATCTTCACTTCCTGTTGACTGACGGAATGCACCGGAACGAAAAGAATCTCACCCGATCCACTGTACTGACGCGCGTCCGATAGAGACTTAATTGTTTTTAGCTCTATATCGGTTTGAGCGATCTCTTGTCCATGATCCCAAAGCCATTGATCGCCAATGAGTACGATATTGGCTTGTGATGTAACACCACTTTGGCTGAATAATTTGGCAATCAGTTCAGCACCAATGCCAGAGGGATCGCCTAAAGAAATAGCAACAGTGGGTAAAGAGCTAGGCATAAAGTTTCCTTACGGTTATGTTCTGTATGATTCTTGGTCTACTGGTACGGAAACATTACCACTAGACCAGTAATTGACAAGATTAAAATTAACAAAAAAGAAACATGGATAAGACGAGAAACGAGGGGATTTACATTTAGATAAATAAAATCAAATAATTAGTGATTGATTTGTAATTTTCTTCAATCGCTTAATTTGTGATCTTGTTCAATTTGTAAACAATTGAGATGATAACTATTGCTTATAAACAAAATAAGAACCTTGTATTAGATCATAAATATAACGTGAAGGTATGATGGCTCCAGACTTAGTTATTACAGAGCATTACCTATGAAAACATCACTGAAATCTATCAAAGCGTTAAAAACTGTGTTGATCGGAATAACATTGGTTGGTCTTACAGGATGTGCGTCACCAGAATTTAGTGCCGACGATGAAAATGCAGCACGTAATCGCGGTACCGTTGGCGGTGCGCTACTTGGTGCAACGGCGGGTTTACTTCTTGGATCGCCTGAGTTAGCGGCAAAAGGAGCGATTGCGGGTGGCGTTGCGGGTGGTGTGAGTGGTTCAATGAAAGATTTAGAAGATTCACGCAGTGCTGATCGCAACCAAGTAATGGCAGACGGTGTATCGCAAGACACACGTTCTGACGCAGAAAGAAGGGCGGCAGAGCTGGAAGCAGAATTACGTATTATTGAGCTTGAAAAACAGCTGAATGAGATGAAAACGCAGCAATCGGCTGAAGGTTAAATTAATCATCGATCAAATGAAAAAGGAGCCTCGGCTCCTTTTTTAAGATCATAGGTTTATGACTACAGTTCTTGTGACTGTGGGCTTTATAACTAAAGCTTTTGTGATTGTGGTTTTTATAAAAAATCTCTTATGCGGATTTTTCTTCCATCATAATGCGATAGCTGACCATATCTTCAATAGTCAGAACAGGCATATTGTGCAATTTACCAAACGCCACGATTTCAGGTGTTTTTGCCATTGAACCATCAGGGTTTGCGACTTCACACAAAATTCCAAAAGGGGAAAGCCCCGCCATTTGCATCAGATCGATCGTACCTTCTGTATGACCGCGACGAGTCATAACCCCACCTTGACGTGCACGTAATGGAAAAACATGCCCAGGTCTTGCGAGATCGCTGGCTTTTGCATCTAAACGAGCGGCGGTTTTTATGGTGGTGACACGGTCGGCAGCAGAGACGCCAGTGGTTACGCCTTCTTTTGCTTCGATAGAAACCGTAAAGGCTGTTTGGTTTTTGCTGTCGTTAGCTTCCACCATCGGAGGCAGCTCTAATTGATTGGCATGTTCATCTGACACACACAAACAAACGATTCCGCTGCATTCGCGAATCATGAGCGCCATTTGTTCATTTGTTAAATGATCGGTTGAATAGATGAGATCGCCTTCGTTTTCACGATCTTCGTCATCAAGCAACAGAATGCCGCGTCCTTGTCGCAATGCTTCAAGGGCGTTTTCTACACGCTCAATGGGTGTGCCAAATTGTTCTAGCAATGAAGTTTGGTTCTGATTCATGGTAGTACTCCGTAAAAAATTTACCAGAATCAGGGCATATATGAAGGGGGCTTGTGGATCATGGTAGGCAAAAAGCTACCCATGTTCTAAATGCAAGCCAAAGTAAAACCCACAGAGTATTCACCAGCTCCAATAGGAAGTGGTTTCACTGTGTTTTTATCATCCTCTCCCATCCGGACTATGACCGTCGGCTCTGGGTTTTCACCAGATCTGCTGACCTTGCAACCAAGCGACTGCAAGCGCTCGCGGGCTCACCAGAATGTCTGGTATACCGCCGGTGGGGAATTTCGCCCCGCCCTGAGAATAATGTTGTTACACCCTAGTATCCTCACAGATAGTCGAATCTGGAGATTACTTGGGGATGCGTCTTTGTGTTTCAACGCAGGAGAATAGTATCGCTTTTTTATAAAGAAGGTAATCACTAAGTAGCGATATGGCGTGATTTCGAATATAAAAGGCGCGAAAAGTACAATATTCGCGCCTTTGAGAGTTTTCGGAAAAGATGGGGAGTAATGGAGTACAAGGTTTACTGCGGATACAGTTTTCCGTCCACGACGACCCCTTGGCTCGCATACTCATCATCCAAAATAGTGATGGCTGCACGAAACCCTTTTGCAAGATATCCAAGTGTATCTTGCTGCATCGCTTTGGCTGGGTATGTCGATGCCATTTTTAGTGCTTCTTCTTCCGGAACTCCCCATTGGATGACATTGGCGACCGACTGATCCATACCAATGTGTGCGCCCGCTAAACTGCCTTGAGCATTCACCAGTTTTCCATCGACGACTCGTACTGTTTCATCATTTAGAACAAAGGTGTCCTTTTGGCTGCCTACTGTTGCCATGGCATCGGTAACGATGAAGAGTTTTCCGGCTGGTTTACTACGGTGAGCTAATAGTGTGCTGTTTTCTGAAACATGAATACCGTCTGTAATTATGGAGCACCAGGTGTTGTCATTAAGAAGTGCCGTTCCAACAACACCAGGCTCTCTGCCTTCCAATGGAGACATGGCGTTGTACAAATGCGTAAATCCATTTACGTAGCGAATTTTTTCACTATGTAGCTGGGCTTGAATAGCATTGCTATGACCACAAGAAACGATAACTTTCTTTTCAGAGAGCCAACTTAATACTTCAGTGGTCACCATCTCAGGGGCGAGCGTAACCAAGGTAGCACCAGAGCTGAGCCAAGGCATGGCTTCAAGTTCCGAGATCGAAGGAGCGTAAAAGTGTTTGTCGTCGTGTGCGCCTTTTTTTTCTGGGTTGAGCCAAGGTCCTTCTAAGTGAACACCCAGAACGCCTGCAATTTTGTCGCGAATCGCGGCTTCGGCTGCAATAAGAGCGTGTTCCATTTTCTCCTTGCTATCACTGATCAAAGTAGGGAGGAGGTAGGCTGTACCGTGTTTTCGGTGTGCACGGCAAATAGTTTGTATGCCTTCTATATCGGTATCTTGGTTGAACATGACACCACCCCCACCATTGACTTGTATATCTACAAAACCTGGGGCGAGTGTACAATTGTGATAGTCATGGATTTGAGCATCTTTTGGAATGGATTCTTGGGGGATAACACCCAATATTTCATTATCTTGCCAAAGGATAGCTGAGTTCAAATGGAAGCGCTCACCATCAAAAATCCTTTTTGCTGAAATGGCTTGTAGAGTCATAAAGTATCCTTACTCCATAAATTGAAACGCAGCGCCCAGTAAACAAGCATCGTAATCACCCTTGGCGCTATAAAGGGAAACGTGAAATGGAGGAGGGGATTGTTGAACATATTTTGCGACTGCAGCGAGATAACCACTCGCGAGCCCAATACCGCCTCCAATTACAATGGCATCCAGATCTAAGCTGGCTTTTAGGTTAAGACAAAGTGTTGCAATCGCTTTTGCACTTTTATCGATGATGGCCTGCGCATGTGGGTTCCGCGGTGCGATTTTAAAGAGTTCAACGTTACTGACGTCTTTCCCCAGCTCTGGCTGAATGCTTTTTTTGACTTGGCGCTGAATCGCTTTTCCAGAGGCGATGGCTTCGACACACCCAGTTTGACCACACCCGCATGGTTCACCATTGATATCGACCACGGTGTGACCAATGTGTCCTGCAAAGTTGTTGGCACCTTTATGGAGCTTACCATTCAAGACCAAGCCTCCGCCCACCCCTGTTGAAACGGTCACGTAAGCAATATTCTTAATGGGAGTATCTAACTGTAAGTACTCGTACCATGCTGCTGCCTGAGCATCGTTAAGCATGGATACGGGCTTGTTACACAAAGCCTCAAGGGCGCGATGCAAGGGAAATGGAGCAGGGAAGGAGAGGGTATCTGGATTGATTGAGGTTATCCCCGCA
Organism: Vibrio sp. vnigr-6D03; assembly: GCF_002835515.1. Lineage (NCBI taxonomy): Bacteria > Pseudomonadati > Pseudomonadota > Gammaproteobacteria > Vibrionales > Vibrionaceae > Vibrio > Vibrio sp. vnigr-6D03. The sequence goes on along the minus strand of NZ_PIZL01000002.1, from coordinate 205,448 downwards.
TGGCTTACCCACCCCGTTGTTGAAATGCCTATTTTATTTACTTGAGGAAGCCAACCCTGACAGTGCTGAAGAATATGTTGGGCAAACTGTTCTGCTGATTGTGCTTCTGGCGTTGGAATCTGTGTCCGTTCAATCAGGCATGACGTAGAAAGGTCGACCAATCCGAGCGCTATCTTTGTTCCTCCAATATCGATGGCCAGTACTTTCATGATTGTGCTCCTACTGCTTGAGTGGCGGAATTAAACCAGCCCGTCACGACCTCTAACCGGGTTAAAGCTGACCCCACCGTTACGGCGACAGCGCCATGTTCTATAGCCTTTGCTGCGAGCTCCGGAGTGTTATAGCGCCCTTCTGCCATCGTAAAGAATCCCGCTTTCGAAAACTGTTTGACGAGTTGCAAATCTGGCTCATTAGGCACTTCTCCTTCTACGTATCCCGATAAGGTGGTTCCTACGATATCAACATGGTGGTTGTGTGCCCAAAGACCATCATCAAAGCAAGAGCAATCTGCCATGGCAACACAGCCGGTATTTTTTATGGCTTCGAAGATCTTTTCTCGGCTTTCGGGGCGAGGTCGGTTTGTCGCATCGAATGCAATGACGGTAGCGCCTGCTTTCGCTAATGATTCTACGTCTGACAAAAATGGTGTAATACGCACTTGGCTATCCGTTAAATCTCTTTTCACTATTCCAATTATAGGAATACTCACAACCTCGGATACGGCGGTAACGTTCTCTATCCCTTCGATGCGAAGCGCTTTAGCTCCTGCTTGTTGTACAGACAAAGCCATAGTGGAAATGATGTGGGGATTGTCCATAGGGCTTCCCACCACAGGTTGTATAGAGACGACGGTTTGCCCTTGCAGTAACGCTCGAATGCGATTGCCTTTTTCAATGTTCTTCACAATAACCTCAATAAAATTTGCCATGAAATCAAGTTAAAAGCCGCTCTGGAACTTAGAAGCGATATTCAAACGTGACTTGTTGCTTATTCATTCAGCTTGATTAAAAACGAGCAGACTTGGTGAAATTTTGCTCGCTCTCACATTTTGATAAATGACACTTTGAAAATAATCTTCATTGTTATAATAATTCTTGGTGAATATTTTTTTCAACTAAAAAAGAGATTTTTTTCAAAATGTCGTGAGCATGAAAATGCAGCGGCACAAACAAAAGGGAAAAGCGATGAAAGCCATCAATAAATTGACATTGGCAATGCTGGCACTTGGATGTGCTCTATCAGCCCAAGCGGCGACTACATTGAAAATGGGAATGCAGGCATCTGTTGGGTCTGTTGAATACACATCGGCCAAGTTTTTAGCCGATACAGTCGAAGAAATGAGTAAAGGCGAATTGAAGATTACGTTGTACCCGAGTGCACAACTTGGCGACGACCGCGCGATGTTACAGCAATTGTCACTCGGTGATCTTGACATCACCTATGCAGAATTTGGCCGCATGGGGCTTTGGATACCAAGAGCGGAAGCAGTAACACTCCCGTACGTAGCTAAAGATTATGAGCACCTTCGTCGTATGTTTGATTCGGAGTTTGGTCAGGGAATTCGACAAGAAATGCTGACGAAGTTCCAATGGCGAGCGCTGGATACATGGTACAACGGCACTCGACAAACAACCTCTAATCGACCATTAAAATCAATCAGCGATTTCAAAGGGTTAAAGCTGCGTGTGCCGAATGCCAAGCCAAACTTGAATTACGCTAAGTTGTCTGGAGCTTCACCTACACCAATGGCGTTTTCCGAAGTGTACCTTGCGTTGCAAACCAACGCAGTAGACGGGCAAGAAAACCCGTTACCAACCATCAAGACGATGAAGTTTTATGAGGTACAAGAAAATTTAGCCCTCACCAACCATATCGTGAACGACCAAATGGTCATCATTTCTGAAAATACGTGGCAGAAGCTGTCTAGCGATCAGCAAAAAATCGTTTCGGATGCCGTTGCTAAAGCAGGAGAAGCGCATACCGCTTCCGTGAAAAAGCAAGAGTCTGAATTGGTTTCTTTCTTTGAATCAAAAGGTGTGAACGTGACTTACCCAGAGCTTTCACCGTTCCGCGAGGCGATGCAACCTTTGTACGCCGAGTTTGAAGAGAAAGTAGGTCAACCTATTGTGAAGCAACTTGCTGCGATGTAAGTGTTTTTAGACAGTCTGGCTGGCACGTCGTATCTGCCAGCCATGGAGCCTCAAATGCTACAAAAGATCACAAGAAATATTGAAGAAATCATCACGGTACCACTGATGCTCGTTTTACTGGTTGTGCTCACTTGGCAAATCGGGACGCGTTGGTTATTAGATGATCCTTCTTTGTGGAGCGAAGAACTGGCGAGAGTGCTGTTTATGTACATGGCGCTGATTGGTTGCGCTATCGCCATTAAAAGCAGCACTCACGTTAACATTACGTTCTTTTCAGACAAACTGCCCGAGAAGGTCCGCCTGATTTTGGTGCTTTCTCTTGAGTTGGCAGTACTCCTTTCCATTTTTGCCATTATCTACCTTGGTTATCAACACGTTCAGCGAACGGCGTTTTTTGAATTGATCACGCTGGAGATCTCAAGCAAATGGATGAATTACAGCTTGCCTTTAGGGGGACTGTTTATGGTCGTTCGCCAACTGCAAAAGATGGTCGGTCTAGTGACTGATTTTCGCCACACTCAACGTTCAGTAAACGCTGAAAGCAAATAAGGGGATAGCATGGCAACTTCAATTTTTGGCTGGTTAGCGCTGTTATTTGCAGGGATGCCAGTGGGTTTTTCACTCATTTTTGTTGCTTTGGTTTTTCTGGTTGTCACCAGTAGCCCAGGTATCAATTTTGCGGCGCAGCAAATGCTGGGTGGCATTAACAATTTCACACTTTTAGCGGTGCCTTTTTTTGTTCTAACAGGGCATTTAATGAACAGTGCAGGCATTACCGAACGCATTTTTAACTTTGCAAAATCCATGGTCGGGCATGTGACGGGTAGCCTTGGGCATGTGAATATTATGGCGAGTTTGTTGTTCTCAGGCATGTCGGGTTCTGCGCTTGCGGATGCCGGAGGGCTTGGTCAGCTCGAGATAAAGTCAATGCGAGACGCCAAGTATGATGATGACTTTGCTGGTGGGTTAACGGCGGCTTCGTGCATTATTGGTCCTTTAGTTCCTCCTTCGATTCCATTGGTGATTTACGGTGTCGTCTCTAACACGTCAATTGGTGCGCTGTTTTTGGCGGGTGCCATTCCAGGTCTTCTGTGTTGTATCGCGCTGATGGTGATGAGCTACTTTATCTGTAAAAAGCGCGGTTACATGACGTTACCTAAAGCCTCGCGCAAAGCTCAGCTCACCTCATTCAAAGAAGCATTTTTGTCTTTGCTTACGCCAGTGATCATCATTGGGGGCATTTTTTCCGGTAAGTTCACGCCAACAGAAGCAGCTGTTGTTTCGTCTTTATACGCTCTTTTTTTGGGTACGGTTGTCTACAAGCAGCTCACCATTAGTGGGTTTATTGATGTACTAAAAGACACCATAAACACAACGGCGGTGGTTGCCTTGATGGTGATGGGGGTAACGGTATTTGGTTGGATTGTGGCGCGGGAGCAATTGCCTCAAATGCTGGCTGAATATTTCCTTACCATCAGCGAAAATCCTTTGGTTCTACTGCTTCTGATTAATCTGCTCCTGCTTTTCCTCGGTACGTTTATTGAATCGTTAGCCCTTCTTCTGTTGCTGGTTCCGTTTTTGGTGCCTGTGGCCAGTGCGGTAGGAATTGATCCCGTTCATTTTGGCGTAATGGCGATCCTCAATTTGATGATAGGGATATTAACGCCCCCAATGGGAATGGCGCTTTATGTTGTATCTCGAGTGGGTGATATCCCATTCCACACCTTAACCCGAGGGGTTATTCCCTTGCTGGTACCGCTCTTTATTGTGCTGATTCTCGTGGCGGTCTTTCCTCAAATCACTCTGTTCCTTCCAGAACTGTTTCTCAACTACGGACAATAATTAGGACACATTCAAAATGAAAAAATTAACAGGGTTGATTGCTGCACCCCATACACCTTTCGACCTAAACAATCAGGTGAACCTAGAGGTTATCGATCAAATTGCTGAACTGCTGATAGAGCAGGGTGTGTCTGGGGCATATATCTGCGGCACAACAGGAGAAGGGGTTCATTGTTCAGTCGAAGAACGCAAGCTAATTGCTGAGCGCTGGGTTGAGGCTTGCCGCGGCAAATTGGATATTATTGTTCACACCGGTGCGCTGAGTATCGTCGATACATTAGATCTAACTCGTCATGCCGACACGTTAGATGTGCTCGCCACTTCTGCAATTGGCCCGTGTTTTTTCAAGCCAGCCAACGTTGATGAATTGGTTGATTACTGCGCTCAAGTGGCGAGCGCTGCGCCGTCAAAAGGGTTTTATTATTACCACTCGGGAATGTCCGGCGTGAATGTCGACTTAGAGCAGTTTCTCATTGAAGGAAACAAGCGAATCCCCAATCTATCCGGTGCAAAATTCAATCATTCTGATCTCTATGACTACCAGCGATGCATTCGCGTTGCGGATGGGAAGTTTGATGTGCCTTTTGGCGTCGATGAATTTTTACCGGCGGGGTTGGCTGTCGGAGCGGTCGGAGCGGTCGGCAGCACCTACAACTATGCGGCGCCGTTATACCTGAAGATCATTGAGGCTTTCCACAAAGGCGATCACAAAGAGGTGGCTCGGTTAATGGATGCTGTGATTGCGGTTATTCGTGTTCTGGTGGAATACGGGGGCGTAGCGGCAGGAAAAGTTGCCATGCAACTGCACGGGATTGATGTTGGGAACCCGCGCTCGCCGATCAGAGCGCTAACGGAAGCACAGAAGCAGGATGTGCTATTCAAGCTACGCCATGCTGGCTTTTTGGATGCGGTATGAATGAGGGCGAACAGATGACGAAGGACAAACGTAATGAAGGCATCTTTATTCCACTCATGACACCCTTTAGTCCAATAGGGGAGTTGGAATACGACAAGCTTGAAGGCATGGTTGAGCATCATATCTCGCAGGGGGTACACGGTTTTTACATTGGTGGCAGCTCTTCTGAGTGTTTTATGATGAGTATTTTAGAACGACAAAGAGTATTAAAAACGGTAGCACATATTGTCAATAATCGAGTGTCGCTGATTGCTCATGTTGGGGCAATTGCGTTAACCGATGTACGTTTACTGATCGATACCGCGCAAAATGAAGGGTATCAAGTGATCTCTGCAACACCGCCTTTTTATTACGGCTTCACGCCCCAAGAAGTGACCTATTACTATCAGTCTATTCTCGATTACACAGATGTCCCGTTATTGCTGTACAACATACCGGGAACCACAGGTGTAACATTTACCCATCAGACGCTTTTGAATTTATCTGCCATGGATAACGTGATTGGCATAAAGCACACCACGCACGATATGTTTTTCATCGAAAGGCTAAGGCAACTTCAGCCGAATAGCCTTATCTTTCATGGTGAAGACTCTATGTTGGTTAATGGTCTACAAATGGGAGCAAGTGGTGGCATAGGAACGACGTATAATTTGATGGCCGCGAAGTATGTGGCGATTTTTGAAGCGATGAAGCAAGGAGACACGGAAAAAGCCATGGATTTACAGCATCAAGTCAATCGGGTTACTGAAGTGCTGTTAGAGGCAGGGTTATATCAGAGCGTCAAGTTTGCCATGGGAGAGTTAGGGATCGATTATGGTCAGTGTCGAGAACCATTTTTGCCTCTATCGAAATCACATAAAACGCGAGTTATGGAATGTTTGGCGCGTTCGTATTGAGGTTGTTCGAGTATAGACTTGCTATTACTGTATTTGACGAGATGAGTCTGATACCTTTGTCCACGCCGTCACCAACGAAAAAGAGAGCATTGTGAGCCTACCCAAAAATTTACTCGTTCGTCTTCGAGCGAACACTGAACCATTGAGTAAGAAACTACGTTTAGTGGCGGATTATGTCTTGGATAATGCTCATGATGTCCAGTTTCAAACCATCACAGACTTAGCGCGCAATTCTCAAACCAGTGAAGCGACAGTGGTGAGGCTTTGTCGTGATATGGGTTACAAAGGCTATTCAGACTTTAGGATGGCGTTGGCGGTGGACCTTAGCCAGAATCCTCGAGAAAAACAGGTCGAGATGGAAGGTGATATTTGCCATATCTCAGCCCAAAGCGCAGTGGCAAGCTTGCAAGATACCGCCCAAATTATTGACCGAAAAGCGCTGAAAAGAGTGTGTAATCTGGTTCATGAATCTCAATACATCAGTTGCGTTGGGGTTGGGGCATCAAGCATTGTGGGGCGTTACTTGGCATTCAGATTATTGCGAATCGGCAAGAAAGTCACCATGTTCGAAGATACGCATTTAGCGGCAATGAACGCCGTTCGAAGCACTAAAGGCGATCTCTGGTTTGCGATTTCGAGTTCAGGATCAACCAAAGAAGTTGTTCATGCGGTTAGGCAAGCACATCAACGCGATACTCCCGTTATTTCTCTTACCAACATTACGCACAGTGCGCTGTCATCGATATCGACAGAATCGCTTATTGCAGCAAGACCAGAAGGGCCGCTAACGGGGGGAGCCTTTGCTTCTAAAGTAGGGGCGTTATTGTTGGTTGATGTTTTGGTTAACACCTTGCTGGAACAATACCCAGAATACGCGGAGTCAGTGGTTGATACCGCCGAGGTGGTGATGCCTTTGATGATCTGATGTCTCTTATAGTCCGGCTCTCTTATGGTCTGAAAGTGTCTAAAGTTAAGAACTGGATATTTTGAAAATCAGAAAATAAAAAAGGCTAACCGAAGTTAGCCTTTTTAATGAACGAGATAAATCTAAAGAAATGTGTGAAACGGTATAATTACCAGCCTTTCACTACACCGCCTTTGAAGATGTCCATTGCCGCGTTGTAAACTTCGTCTGTTTGGTATGCCTTAACAAAGTTTTGTACGTTTTCTGCAGCTAGGTTTTCTTCGCGCGCAACAATCAGGTTTACGTATGGAGAGTCTTTGTCTTCAACGAATACACCGTCTTTCTCAGGCGTTAGGTCGATGCTGCTAGCGTAAGTCGTGTTGATGATAGACAGCGCTACGTCGTCCAAAGAGCGTGGAAGTTGAGCGGCATCCAGTTCAACGATAGTGATGTTTTTCGGGTTAGCAACGATATCGCGTACAGTTGCTAGTAGACCAACACCTTCACGTAGAGTAAGAAGACCTTGTTGCTCTAGAAGAAGTAGAGAGCGACCAAGGTTTGTTGGGTCATTAGGAACTGCAATACGAGCGCCTTCTTGAATCTGATCAACCGACGTCACTTGCTTAGAGTAACCTGCGATAGGGTAAACAAACGTGTTACCAGCGATAGTCAGTTTGTAACCACGATCCGTTACTTGCTGATCAAGGTATGGCTTGTGCTGGAATGCATTGATGTCGATAGACTGGTCATCGAGAGCTGCGTTTGGTGTTACGTAATCGGTAAACGTCACTAACTCTACATCTAGGTTGTATTTCTCTTTCGCTACTTTTGCAGCCACTTCAGCAACTTGTGCTTCTGCACCTGCCATTACGCCAACTTTGATTTTGCTTGTGTCGACTTCTTTCTCGCCACAGCCTGTCAGTACTAATGCAGACGCGGCTGCTGCGATTGCCAAAAGGCTTTTAAGGTTATATTTCATTGTATTCTCCTTAATTCTAAATCCAAAAATTCTTTATTTATTAACTAATAAAGTTAAAAGTTGAGTTATCTGTGGTCAACGCGGCGTACCAGCGCGTCACCGATTGATTGAATGATTTGTACCAGTACGATAAGCATCACGACGGTTACGGCCATAATCACAACATCGTATCGGTGGAAGCCGTAACGAATCGCGACATCCCCTAAACCGCCGCCGCCCACGGTGCCAGCCATTGCCGAATAGCTCACTAATGTAACCATGGTGATGGTTACGGAGTTCACGATGGTAGGTAGAGCTTCTGGAAGCAGTACCTTTGTAATAATTTGGGTTGGTGTTGCTCCCATAGATTGCGCGGCTTCAACAAGCCCACTTGGTACTTCGAGTAGTGCACCTTCAATCAGGCGAGCAACAAATGGGATAGCACCAATGGTTAACGGTACAATTGCTGCCGTGGTGCCGATAAATGTACCAACAAGTAATTTGGTGACAGGGATAATGGCAACCATCAGAACCAAAAATGGTACAGAGCGACCGATGTTCACAATCGCACCTAGAACATTATTTAAAGCGATATTTTCCAGTAGGCCACCTTTCTTAGTGGTGTGTAAAATAACACCTAATGGGATACCCACTGCGAACCCAACGATGCCCGCAACCGCGACCATGTATAGGGTTTCCCACGTTGCACCCAGCAAAAGATCGCCATTTAGGCTTAGCCACTCTGTTACTGACTTAAAGGACATAACCAAGTACCTCTACTTTTACTTTGTGTTCGCGGATAAAATCGAGCGCTGCTTTTTTGCTTTCTTCGTCGCCAAAGAGCTCCGCGACCATCATTCCGAATTTCACGCCGCCAGCGTAATCCAAGTCGGAGCTTAAAATGCTCACATCAATACCGTAGTTTCGAGCGATTTGCGTCATCAGTGGTGCGTCGGTGCTCGCGCCCGTAAACTCTAAGCGAACCAACGGGTAGCTACCTTCGACACGTTCTGACTTCAACCGAACTTGGTAATCTTCAGGAATGGAAAGATCCAAAGTGGAGCGAATGAAATTGTGTGCTAATTCAGTTTTAGGGTGAGCAAATATTTCGCCAACGGTGCCTTTCTCAACCAGTTTTCCATCACCAATAATGGCAACTTCATGACAGATGCTTTTAACCACATCCATTTCATGCGTAATCAGCAGAATGGTGATATTGAGCTGTCGGTTGATTTTTTTCAGTAGCTCAAGAATCGACTGAGTTGTCGCTGGGTCCAGTGCGCTGGTCGCTTCATCACACAATAAAACTTTTGGGTCCGATGCCAATGCACGAGCAATCGCAACACGCTGCTTTTGTCCACCGCTTAGGTTCGCTGGATAGGTGTCACGTTTGTCGCTTAGCCCAACCAGTGCCAAAAGTTCGGTGACTTTACTTTCGATTTTTGATTTGTCTGCGCTCGCAAGTTCTAGAGGAAGAGCGACATTTTCAAATACCGTACGGGAAGATAGTAGATTAAAGTGCTGAAATATCATTCCGATATTTCGACGCGCTTTTCCAAGCTCAGACTTAGAAAGCTTTGTTAAGTCGACACCATCTACGATAACTTCGCCAGACGTTGGTGCTTCTAACATGTTAACGCAACGAATCAGTGTGCTTTTCCCTGCACCGGAAGATCCAATGACGCCAAAGATTGCGCCTTGGGGAATAGATAGGTTGATGTCTATTAAGGCGTTGATCTCCTTGCTGCCTTGATAGAAAACCTTATTTACTTGATTAATTTCAATCATATAAACAACCGTGCGGAATAAACTGAAAAGCGAATAGAGTGAACAGAATAATATTTTGAACTTGCTCTAAATTTTCAGTCGATGCTATGGCTTTCTGTTTTTTAAGTCAATAGATATTTTTACGTCTAGACGTCTATATAGCTTTGCAAATAACGAGTGATTTTTGCTTAAAGCAAGGATATGCATACGCTCGCGAGCATTTTTGCCGCTTATTCCCCCATCGAGGCTAAAAAGTAATTGCATAGTGCGAAGTGCTATAAAGCATGTAATAATTTGTTCTGATTAAGAGTGCATTGAGGATTCGATTTTGGCTAAACCTGCCGTTTTTCTTGACCGTGATGGTGTGATCAACGTAGACCACGGTTACGTGCATGATGAACATAGTTTTGAATACATAGACGGTGTATTTGAAGCAACAAAGCAACTTCAAGACATGGGGTATCTACTGGTACTTGTTACGAATCAATCTGGAATAGCGCGCGGGATGTTTAGCGAAGATCGCTTTCTTTCTCTTACTCAGTGGATGGATTGGAATTTCGTTGACAATGGTGTTGATTTTGATGGCTTTTATTATTGTCCGCATCACTCTGAACATGGTATCGGGGATTACAAGCAAGATTGTGAATGCCGAAAACCCAAGCCTGGTATGTTTATTTCTGCCCGTGATTTCTTAAAAATAGACATGGAAAACTCCGTTATGGTGGGTGACAAAGCGGAAGATATGATGGCCGCTCAATCGGCAGGTGTTGGAACACGAGTTCTTGTCCGCACTGGGAAACCTGTTACCGAGAAAGGAGAGTCTTTGGCGTCAGTAGTTTTAGACAGCATCAAAGATGTCCCTGCCTACCTTAAGAGCTAGCCCGTTCCATGTTGAAAATATTTATAAGAGTGAGTGCACTGTTGGTGAGCACGGGGTTGGTGGTCACTGGCTGCAGTTCCAGTTCAAGTACTTCGGTTAATAACGCATATATATGTGGCGAAGACTTAGAAATATGGACACACCCCATTAATGAGTATGAGCTGCAATTGGAAATAAACAATGAGCGCTTTCTCATGGAACGCGTGCCGAGTGCTTCTGGTGAGAAATTTGAGAATCGTCGTATGGGGTATGTTTTCTGGATGAAAGGGACCCAAGCCAGTCTGTCTTTGCCTAATGTTCCGATGCAAATGTGCAATCAAATTACGCCTAAAAAGACATCGCTATCGTCTAAAAATACCTTGTTTTAAGTATTTATCTCACTCTTTCTATGAGGGAATATTGCAATTCGATGCCAAACTTCGGCAATATTCCTTTATCACTACGACAAGTAAATTTGAAATCCTATGAGTAAGAAGCTCACTATTTTGGATATCGCTCGATTAGCAGGGGTCGGTAAATCGACGGTTTCTCGTGTTTTAACGAACGATCCAAAAGTAAAACCAGATACCCGTAAAAAGGTAGAGCAAATCATTTCTGAATCTGGTTATGTTCCGTCTAAGTCCGCTCAATCAATGAGAGGAGGCAGTCAGAAAGTCATCGGAGTGATTATTTCTCGTTTGGATTCTCCCTCAGAGAACCTTGTCGTCAGCCCGCTTTTAAAAACGTTGTATGCCGCTGGGTACGATGTCGTGATCATGGAAAGCCAATTCGACTGCGAAAAGACCAATGAGCACCTCGCTGTTTTAAAGCGTCGAAATGTTGATGGTGTAATTGTGTTTGGTTTTTCAGATTGCGATATGTACGAACTGGAATCTTGGGGGCATAGAGCGGTAGTCATTGCGTCGGATTCTTCTGAAATATCTTCCGTGAATTACAACAATCAATCCGTCATCGAGATGGCCTTGAATCAACTTAGCCAACAGAACAAAACACACATTGCCTTTATTGGTGTGGATGATACGGATGTGACAACGGGACGATTGCGCACGCAAGCTTACATTCGGTGGTGTGAAAGCCATGCGTTAACGCCTAATTACACGACGGGTGCACTGAGTCATGAAAGCGGCTATCACTTAGTCGATAAGGTATTGGGTACAAAAACCGATGCCATTGTGTGCGCCAGTGATTCAATTGCATTAGGCGTCAATAAAAGGCTTCAAGAGCTCGGTAAAACCGACGTAACTGTATTTGGTGTTGGTGGGAACGCTTTACTTTCGTTTTTGTTCCCAAACACACAGAGTATTGACCCAGGGTATGCGGAAGCTGGAAGAAAAGCCGCTAACCTGCTGGTCGACCAACTGCAGAATCAATCGGAGGTGACTCACGTCACTCTAACCCCTTCTCTTCCCAGTTAGCGTACAATTTTTCAACTCGTTGTAATTTAATAAGAATAAAAATTCAGTACTTCTTTTTCTATTTATCACTACATTTTTAATGTGATCATGTTCAATTAATGGGACTGTTCCCATTTTGATTTATTATTAGTGATGTCAATATGAATAATAACAATTGGGAACGATCCCAAAAAAATAAAATAGAACGTGAATTCAAATAGGGTGAACAGTTATGAGTAAGGTAGCGAAGAAAGATGTCGCCAAAATCCTCGAACTTGTAGGGGGAAGCGATAACATTGCGAGTGTAAGCCATTGTCTAACTCGATTGCGCTTTGTACTAAATGATACCGATGCAGCGGATGTGAAAGGGCTAGAGAGCATTTCTATCGTTCGCGGTTGTTTTACAAATGCTGGTCAATTTCAAGTCGTGATTGGCAATGAAGTGGACGACGTCTATAAGCTTTTACTTGAACTGTCAGGGAAAAGCAGCGCTAGCAAAGACGAGTCCAAGCTAGCTGCTCGTCAGAACATGAATATCTTAGAGCGCAGCATCTCCCACCTAGCCGAAATTTTTGTTCCCCTTCTACCGGCGATCATTACGGGTGGTTTGATTCTTGGTTTTCGCAACGTTATAGGCGATATCAAGATGTTTGATGGTCAAACACTGACGCAAATCAGTCAGTTTTGGGCGACCGTCCATTCGTTTCTATGGCTAATTGGTGAAGCGATTTTCTTCTTCCTACCCGTCGGTGTATGTTGGGCTACGGTGAAGAAGCTGGGTGGTACACCAATACTGGGTATTACACTAGGTGTAACGTTGGTTTCACCTCAACTTATGAACGCTTATTTAATCGGTAAAGAAGTGCCCGAAGTATGGGACTTTGGATTGTTTGTGATTGAAAAAGTGGGCTATCAGGCACAAGTAATACCTGCAATGCTGGCGGGTGTAGCGCTGGCGTTTATAGAGACAAACCTCAAGCGAATTGTACCGGGATACCTGTACCTTGTTGTGGTGCCATTTGTGTCTATTTTGTTGTCTGTGATCCTTGCTCACTCGTTGATCGGTCCTTTCGGGCGTTTACTGGGCGATGGTGTTGCGTTTGCTGCTAAAGCGGCAATGACGGGTGACTTTGCCATTATTGGTGCCACCGTGTTTGGATTCCTTTACGCACCGTTAGTGATCACCGGTGTTCACCACACAACCAATGCTGTTGATTTACAGTTAATGCAAGAGTTGGGTGGTACGCCAATTTGGCCACTAATCGCATTGTCTAATATTGCACAGGCTTCTGCCGTCGTCGGTATCATCATTATCAGCCGTAAAGAAGGTGAGCGAGATATCTCTGTTCCTGCTGCCATTTCCGCCTATCTTGGTGTAACGGAGCCTGCGATGTACGGTATCAACCTCAAATACAAATTCCCAATGCTAAGTGCCATGGGCGGTTCCGCTATTGCGGCGGCAATATGTGGTAGTGCGGGTGTGATGGCAAACGGCATTGGTGTCGGTGGTCTGCCAGGTATTCTCTCTATACAGCCTCAATACTGGACTATATTCAGCATCGCCATGCTAGTTGCGATTTTTGTACCTGCGATGTTGACTCTCTTCTTCTATAAGCGCGCTCAACATAAAGGCAATTTAGAAACAGCAGCCGCATAACATACAGCAGGCAGCCTGCTCTCTTCCCCCTTGTTGGCTGCCTGCGCTTTACTCTGAGAACGAAACAATGACTATTCATAACGACTGGTGGCGCAAAGCGTCTATTTACCAAATCTATCCAAAAAGTTTTTGTGACAGCGGAAGTTCTGGCACTGGAGACATTCAGGGGATCATTTCAAAGTTAGAGTATTTGAAAGCTCTGGGCATTGACGCTATCTGGTTAACCCCTGTTTACTGTTCTCCGATGGTCGACAATGGTTATGACATTTCGGATTACTTTGCCATTAACCCTGATTTCGGCACTATGGCGGATTTTGATGAATTGATTGCCGCGGCACATAGCCAAGGGATTCGTATAATCATGGATATCGTCGTTAACCATACGTCGACAGAGCATGCTTGGTTCCAATCAGCTTTGGGTGATAAGAATAGCCCATACCGCGACTACTATATTTGGCGAGACCCACTCAATGGTGATGTCCCTAATAACTGGGAATCTAAATTTGGTGGTTCAGCGTGGGAGCTTGATGACTCCACTAACCAATATTACCTGCACTTATTTGCTAAAGAGCAGGCTGATCTGAATTGGGAAAACCCGCAAGTTCGTGAAGAAGTCAAAGCGGTAATAGAGTATTGGGCAGAAAAAGGCGTTGATGGGTTCCGTTTGGATGTCATTAATCTTATTTCTAAACAGCAAGATTTCCCATCTGATGATGTGGGGGATGGCCGTCGATTTTACACTGACGGACCTCGCGTACATGAATATCTACAAGAAATCAGCCAGACGCTATTTCAAAAATATGGCAGCGTCACCGTAGGGGAAATGTCTTCAACTACGCTAGAGCATTGCCAGAAATATTCTTCGATGGATGGTAAAGAACTATCCATGGTGTTTAACTTTCATCATCTTAAAGTGGATTATCCGAACGGTGAGAAGTGGGGGCTTGCTCCGTTTGATTTTCTACAATTGAAATCCATCTTTAACCACTGGCAGCAAGGCCTAAACGGAAAGGGGTGGGGCGCTCTATTTTGGTGTAATCACGATCAACCCCGCATCGTGAGTCGGTTGGGTAATGATGATCAATACCGAGTCGAGTCAGCCAAAATGCTCGCCGCTTCCGTACACTTCATGCAAGGCACACCATATATCTATCAAGGTGAAGAAATCGGTATGACAAACCCTCATTTTGATTCAATAGACCAATACCGAGATGTTGAAAGCACGAATATGTATGACATCATGGTGAATCAGAAGGGGGGGAGTTCCGACGACATGCTTCGTATTTTAGCGAGCAAGTCACGTGATAACTCAAGAACGCCTATGCAGTGGGATGATTCTGAAAATGCAGGGTTTACCCAAGGGACACCATGGATTGATGTTGCAAGAAATTACCGTGATGTGAATGCAATGGCAGCGTTCGAAGATAAAGGCTCAGTCTTCTATTTTTATCAGTCACTCATTCATCTACGCCAAGAACTCCCCGTGATAACGGATGGAGACTATCAAGATTTAATGCCGGATCATCCGTCTGTTTTTGCCTACGCTCGTAGCAACGGTTCTCAGACGTTGATTTGTATTAATAACTTCTACGAAGAACGGGTCGAAATCACTCTGCCGAGCCATTACGACATGACGCAAGCAAATGGTGTTCTTGGAAACTATAAAACCGTTGAGCAGTTGAGTTTGGTTCAGAGTACGAATCAATCTCTTGAACCCTATGAAAGCCGTGTTTTTATTATTGAGAGTATTTAGCGCTAAAATAAATGCATAAAAAAGCCGGGCAATTGGATTGCCCGGTTTTTTTGTTGCTGACGTTGTTTTTTGTATTAGTGTTGAACTGAGCGCTTACTTACACTGTATCGTGTTGGTTTATGGTTCATCGCCAATACTAAGTTCAGCGCGATTGCCCCTAAAATAGACAAGCCGATGACTTCAAGCGAAACGAAAAAGAATGAAGCAATTAGAATCGCACAATCAATGATCATCTGGCTTTTGCCAACTGAGAACCCAGTCTTATCTTGAATAATCAAGCAAAGCACATTAAAGCCACCAAGGCTGGTGTGATGTCGGAATAAGATCAGCATGCCTAGTCCCATCAATAATCCGCCCGATATCGCGCAGTAAAGTGGGTTAATGCTATCAATCTGAATCAGCCAGTGCAGGTTATCTGCGAATATAGAAACAAGCGCACCAGAAATTAAACTGGTCAGCGCGAATCTTTTGCCAAAGCGTTTCCAGCCTAAAATATAGAATGGGATATTTGATGCGAAATAGAGAACGCCGAAACTAAAAGGCACAAATTGGCTAATTAAAAGCGCTAACCCTGTGGTTCCACCCGTCAGTAAAGTTGCATTCTGTAAGAAGAATACGCCCTGCGCGACTAAAAATGTGCCTGTCAGTATTGCGATCCAATCTTCTTTTCTTGTGTGTTTTTCCATCAAATTACATGTTAACTTACCGAAATTGAGCGGAATACTAGTGAAAAACTGCTACTTTCGATAGCTTGAATGGTAATTCTACCTCTAACTTATGTATCTTTGACTTTACAGAGTGTAAACCTTTAAGTTGACAGTGATATAGTTTAGGGAAACGATATAGACCACCACTATGATGAACACTCAAACGGAACATGAAATATCTACATAAAGAAAGTTGCAAAAGTCACTTTATGACGCAGATCAAATTATGTAGAATGCACCCCATCAAATACGGTGACGAAAACGTTTGCTTTTGGTCGTTGTGTGGTTTTTTTGAAACTTTCAGTAAATCTGAGTCAGGAGATACAGATGCTTAAGCGTGATATGAACATCGCTGATTACGATGCGGACCTATTTACAGCAATCCAAGAAGAGACTCTTCGCCAGGAAGAGCACATCGAGCTTATCGCTTCAGAAAACTACACCAGCCCACGTGTAATGGAAGCGCAAGGTTCTCAGCTAACAAACAAGTACGCTGAAGGCTACCCAGGCAAGCGTTACTACGGTGGTTGTGAGTTCGTAGACAAAGTTGAAGCATTGGCTATTGATCGCGCATGTGAACTATTTGGTGCGGATTACGCAAATGTACAGCCTCACTCAGGTTCTCAAGCAAACAGTGCTGTGTACATGGCGCTTCTTAACCCGGGTGATACGGTTCTAGGTATGAGCCTGGCGCACGGTGGTCACCTAACTCACGGTTCTCCAGTTAACTTCTCAGGTAAACACTACAACGTTATCCCTTACGGTATCGATGAAGCTGGCCAGATAAACTACGACGAAATGGAAGCATTGGCAGTAGAGCACAAACCGAAAATGATCATCGGTGGCTTCTCTGCTTATTCCCAAGTTTGTGATTGGGCGCGCATGCGTGAAATCGCAGACAAAGTAGGTGCTTACTTCTTTGTTGATATGGCTCACGTTGCTGGTCTAATTGCCGCGGGTGTTTATCCTAACCCAGTGCCACACGCTCACGTTGTTACTACAACAACGCACAAAACATTGGCTGGTCCACGTGGCGGTCTTATCCTTTCTAATGAAGGTGAAGATTTCTACAAGAAGCTGAACTCAGCAGTATTCCCTGGCGGTCAAGGCGGTCCTCTAATGCACGTTATCGCGGGTAAAGCTGTAGCGTTCAAAGAAGCACTAGAGCCAGAGTTCAAAGAGTACCAAGCACGCGTTGTTGCGAATGCAAAAGCAATGGTGGCAGAATTCCTAGAGCGTGGTTACGACATCGTTTCGGGTTCAACAGAAAACCATTTGTTCCTAGTTGATCTCATCAACAAAGACATCACGGGTAAAGATGCCGATGCAGCACTTGGCGCGGCAAACATTACAGTAAATAAAAACTCAGTACCAAACGATCCACGTAGCCCGTTCGTGACATCTGGTGTTCGTGTAGGTACGCCTTCAATTACTCGTCGTGGCTTTACTGAAGAAGACGCGAAAAACCTAGCTGGCTGGATGTGTGACATCTTAGACAACATGGGTGATGAAGCTGTAATTGAAGCGACTAAAGCGAAGGTACTTGAGATTTGTAAGCGTCTTCCTGTTTACGCATAGTATCTTTTAATTCGTTCTATTGGTTTTCAGAGATATATCCATAGTGTGTTTCTAATCGATAGGCATATAAATAGAAAAGCGCAGCCATTAGGCTGCGCTTTTTTTTTGAAATCAAAGCATGCTTGAACAACTTAACTCTCACCAGTTATCTATCTTTTCGAACTTTATATTCTGCTGTGAATTATTCTGATTGGCTTTAGTTATGATTCGGTATTTCATCCTGAAAAGATGCAAAAGACCCTTCCATTGTAAGGTTAAATGACTTTATTTTCATCAAAAAATAGGTTGTTTGTTTCTTGAGCGAGAATAGGGTTAACCTACTGACCTAATTTGTGTTTAGTTTTTTGTTTCGGTTTTTAAGGAAAATATCAGATTAAATTTTGTGAAGTTCATTGTGATATTTTTGTTAATAGTGCCTTTTATTTGTGAATTCAGTGTGTATTATTCCTGCCCTCTGCATTTATTAGTGCAGTAAATAACTATCAAAATACTATATGCAAGCATAAACAACTGGAGTGAAACGATGAATAAATCGCTTTCAACAAAAATTTTTATAGGTCTATTTGCCGGCCTAATGATAGGTACCGCCATTCAGTACTTATTCAATGGCATCACCATTATGGATACTTATGTTTTGGGAGCGGCTGAGGGCGCTGGTGGAATGTTCGTATCACTTATCAAGCTTTTGGTTGTGCCACTGGTCTATGTGTCGATCGTCTGCGGTATTGTTGAGTTAAAAGACATTACTTCTTTTGGACGTCTTGGTGGTAAAACTTTTGCCTTGTACATTTTCAATACCATCATTGCGATTACTGCGGCACTGACTATCGGAATGATTGTTCAGCCGGGTGCTGACGCTAATTTGGCTGGTACGGTTTCTGAAGCCGTGAAACTAACGACAACAGAAACACCAGACATCTTCTCTCTGGTTGTGAACATCGTGCCAAGCAACCCTGTACAGGCGTTTGCAAATGGTGACATGCTACAAATCATCTTTATGGCAATCCTAACAGGTCTTGCTATTCAGGCTCTGGATTCACGTGGTGGTCCTGCAATTCGCACCTTCAAAATGGCCAACGAGATCATGATGAAGTTGGTGGGTTTGGTCATGAGCCTTGCACCATACGGTGTATTCGCGTTGATGATTCAACTAGGCGCTACTTTAGATGGAAATACACTGGCGTCAGTGGCTGGATATGTCGCCCTTGTTGTCGCTATGTTGGTGTTCTGGATTTTCTTCTTCTATCCAACCGTCGTAGGGTTGGCAACAGGTATTTCTCCAAAGCAGTTTATGCGTGCAACGCGTGAGCAAGTTCTGTTCTCACTTTCGACAGCAAGTTCTAACGCAACTATCCCTGTTACCATGCGTACACTTACCGAGAAGTTAAACGTCTCTCGATCTGTTGCAGGTTTTGGTGTGCCACTTGGTGCGACAATGAACATGTCTGGCGTATCCATCTACATTGCCCTTGCGACAATCTTTGTCGCCAATGCGTTTGGTCAGCCAATCAACTCTGCTGATATCTTTACTCTTGGTCTAACGATTCTGCTTCTATCTATCGGTGCAGGTGGTGTTCCTGGTGGCGGTGTGGTTATGGTTGGTGTATTGCTGCACCAATTGGGTCTTCCACCTGAAGGTTTGGCTATTATTGCAGCAGTAGACCGTATCAATGATATGTTCTGTACGTCTTCAAACGTAGTAGGTGATACTGCGGTGAACACCATCGTAGCTAAATCTGAAAACGAAATAGGCGTTGAAGAGAAATCAGAACCTGTTCAAGTGAGCTAATTACGACGAAAATTGGCTTATATAAGCGGAGCCTTTTGGCTCCGTTTTTTGTTGTAACGACAAGGGTTCAGAGAAAAAAGAAAAAAAACGTTACTTTTTTTAATGAATCCCCTTGAAAAGGTATTCCATGCCCTTATCTATTGGGCATAGACAAAGCAAAGTAGTTTGCACACATATTTTGTGAGTAGGGGTTGAATCCCCATTCCTCATCCCCACTTATGGGGATATAGCAAAAAGATAATTGATTTAATCGGAGATAGCCTGATGGGTAAAATCATTGGTATTGACTTAGGTACTACTAACTCTTGTGTTGCTGTGTTGGACGGCGATGCACCACGCGTAATCGAGAACGCTGAGGGTGAGCGCACAACTGCATCTGTTATTGCTTATACAGACGGTGAAACGCTGGTAGGTCAACCTGCGAAACGTCAAGCAGTTACAAACCCGGAAAACACGCTATTTGCAATCAAGCGTTTGATCGGTCGTCGTTTCGAAGATGATGAAGTTCAACGCGACATCGAAATCATGCCTTACAAAATTGTTAAGGCTGACAACGGCGATGCGTGGGTAGAAGCGAAAGGTCAGAAAATGGCTGCTCCTCAGGTTTCTGCTGAAGTTCTAAAGAAAATGAAGAAAACGGCAGAAGACTTCCTAGGTGAAGAAGTAACAGGCGCTGTAGTGACTGTTCCTGCATACTTCAACGATGCTCAGCGTCAAGCAACTAAAGATGCCGGTCGTATCGCTGGTCTTGATGTTAAGCGTATTATCAACGAACCAACAGCTGCTGCGCTAGCCTACGGCCTAGACAAGCAAGAAGGCGATCGCACAATTGCGGTATACGACCTTGGTGGTGGTACGTTCGATATCTCTATCATCGAAATCGACAACGTTGATGGCGAGCAAACTTTCGAAGTACTAGCAACTAACGGTGACACGCACCTTGGTGGTGAAGATTTCGATAACCGTCTAATCAACTACTTAGTAGACGAGTTTAAGAAAGAGCAAGGCATCGACCTTAAAGTTGATCCTCTAGCAATGCAGCGTGTTAAAGAAGCAGCAGAAAAAGCGAAAATTGAACTGTCTTCTGCACAGCAAACTGACGTGAACCTACCTTACGTTACCGCTGATGCAACTGGTCCTAAGCACATGAACGTTAAAGTGACTCGTGCGAAACTAGAAGCGCTAGTTGAAGACCTTGTTCAACGTTCTCTTGAGCCACTAAAAGTTGCTCTAGCAGATTCTGATCTATCAGTAAGCGAAATTACAGACGTAATTCTTGTTGGTGGTCAAACGCGTATGCCTATGGTTCAGTCAAAAGTTGCTGAGTTCTTCGGTAAAGAAGCTCGTAAAGACGTGAACCCTGATGAAGCAGTAGCAATGGGTGCTGCAGTTCAAGGTGGTGTACTTGCTGGTGAAGTGAAAGACGTACTACTTCTAGATGTAACGCCTCTTTCTCTAGGTATCGAAACTATGGGCGGCGTAATGACAGCTCTAGTTGAGAAAAACACAACAGTACCGACGAAAGCAAACCAAGTATTCTCTACAGCTGAAGACAACCAAAACGCGGTAACTATCCACGTTCTTCAGGGTGAGCGTAAGCAAGCGATGCATAACAAATCTCTAGGTCAATTTAACCTAGAAGGTATTCAGCCTGCACCTCGTGGTATGCCTCAAATCGAAGTAACTTTCGACCTTGATGCGGACGGTATCTTGCACGTATCTGCGAAAGACAAGTCGACAGGTAAAGAGCAAAAGATCACAATCCAGGCATCTGGTGGTCTAAGCGACGACGAAATCGAGAAAATGGTACAAGAAGCAGAAGCAAACAAAGAAGCGGACAAGAAGTTCGAAGAATTGGCCTCTGCTCGTAACCAAGCTGACCAAATGATCCACGGAACTCAGAAGCAAGTTGAAGAAGCGGGTGATGCGCTTCCTGCTGAAGACAAAGAGAAGATCGAAGCAGCAATTACTGAGCTAGAAGAAGCGAAGAAAGGCGAAGATAAAGAAGCTATCGACGCGAAAGTTCAAGCGCTAATGGCGGCATCTCAAAAGCTAATGGAAATCGCACAGCAGAAAGCTCAAGCTGAACAAGCTGCGGGCGCGGAAGCTGGCGAACAACCTAAGCAAGACGACGACGTTGTTGATGCTGAGTTTGAAGAAGTGAAAGACGAGAAGAAATAATCTCTAAGCTATTATCACTCGAAATATCAATGTTTCGGGTGATATAGCGTCTAAATCTTCTATGCTGCGGGCGTTCGAGTTATCTCTTACGCCCGCAAGTTTGTAAATAAGGAATCAATCCAGATAAAGAGTTTGTGATAGTAAGGTGCTTAGCACACTGGCTAGTGTTGCTATTCATACATATGCTTTTCTCATAACCTTAGGATCAGTCTCCTTATCTAGATTGATACAAACCACCAAGCGGAACCATCCGTTTGCAGTAAATAATTGGTGACGAAGAACATGTCAAAACGTGATTTTTACGAAGTATTAGGCGTTGGCCGTGATGCATCAGAGCGCGATGTAAAAAAGGCGTATAAGCGCCTTGCTATGAAATTTCACCCAGACCGTAATCAGGGTGACGAATCGGCTGCGGAAAAGTTTAAAGAAGTAAAAGAAGCGTACGAAATTCTTTTAAACCCACAGAAGAAAGCCGCGTATGACCAATACGGTCACGCAGCCTTTGAACAAGGTGGAATGGGAGGCGGCGGTGGCTTCGGTGGAGGCAGTGCTGACTTTGGCGATATCTTTGGTGACGTTTTTGGCGACATCTTTGGCGGCGGTCGCCGTGGCGGCGGTGGTCAGTCACGTGCCCAACGCGGTGCAGACCTTCGCTACAACATGGAGCTTTCTCTAGAAGAGGCTGTTCGCGGTGTTGAAAAAGAAATTGAAGTTCCCACTCTAGTTGAGTGTGATGTCTGTGATGGCAGTGGTGCTAAGAAAGGTTCTGGCGCCCAAACATGTGGAACATGTCATGGTCATGGTCAAGTTCAAATGCGCCAAGGCTTCTTTGCTGTTCAGCAAACATGTCCTACCTGTCACGGTAAAGGCAAAATCATTAAAGACCCATGTAATTCTTGTCATGGTCAGGGGCGTAAGCAGAAAACGAAAACACTGAATGTTAAGATCCCTGCTGGCGTAGATACGGGCGATCGCATTCGTCTTTCTGGTGAAGGTGAAGCTGGAGAAATGGGCGCACCTGCTGGCGATTTGTATGTGCAAGTACATGTTCGTGAACACAATATCTTCGAGCGTGACGGAAACAACTTGTACTGTGAAGTACCGGTAAGCTTTGCAATGGCTGCGCTGGGTGGTGAAGTTGAAGTTCCAACTCTTGACGGTCGTGTAAACCTGAAAGTGCCAGAAGAAACACAAACGGGTCGTATGTTCCGTATGCGTGGCAAAGGTGTGAAAGGTGTTCGCGGTGGCGGTGTTGGCGATTTAATCGTGAAATTGGTTGTTGAAACACCTGTTAAATTGAGTTCCCGTCAAAAAGAACTGCTGCGTGATTTCGAAGAAACGTGTGGCGGAGATGCGGCGAATAAGCATAGCCCTAAGTCAGAAGGCTTCTTTAATGGTGTTAAGAAGTTCTTTGATGATCTAACAAGCTAACAACGTAAAATAGAGACATAAAAAACGACAGCCAGTGCTGTCGTTTTTTTATAACTGAAACAAGTGAATGATTACTTGTTGATGCTGATGGTTTCACCAGACTTACAACGGAACTGGTAGTAACGCTGGCTTTCGTTAAATTTAGACAATCCTTCGCCGCTGCAGTAGTCCGCGTTAATGTTGCGCATTGTCTCTAGTGTCACTTCAGAGCGAAGTGCAAACTTGGAGCCATCTGCACATACAATGCGAACACGACCATCATCGCTGACGGAGTATACTTTTACTTCGGTATTACAAAGCTCGAACGATGCGTCCATGTAGTTATCTTGTTGGGTAGGTGTAGAGCTACAACCTACCAGCGTCAAAGCCATTAGACCTGCTACTGCAAATAATTTCATCTGAAGTTTCCAACTGGTTGATGTTAATTTTATGCTGAATAACAAGCTGAAGTGTTTGGGCTCGTCGCCATTTAATCGCTTAGCTGCTATACAACAGATTTTAAAGTAAAAATATTTAAGCATCTTAGCGTAAAGCCAGATGTGAGTAAAATTCCGGTATAAAAAACGCCCCGATTTCTCGAAATCGGGGCGAATTATAAAAAACTTAATAGTAATAGAAGGTTAAGAGTTAGTTCTACTTAATCTCAACCCCTTTAGCTTGAAGATCAGCATGGTAAGAAGAACGTACAAATGGACCACATGCTGCGTGAGTGAACCCCAGTTCTAGCGCGATCTCTTTTAGCTCATCAAACTCTGAAGGTGGCACATAGCGTTCAACCGCTAAGTGGTGACGACTTGGTGCTAAGTACTGACCAAGCGTTAGCATTGTTACACCGTGAGCACGTAAATCTTTCAGAACTTCTACAATTTCTTCTTTTGTTTCGCCTAAGCCCATCATCACACCAGACTTGGTTGGAACATCCGGGTGTTGTTCTTTAAACTTGCGAAGCAAATCAAGTGACCACTTGTAGTTCGCACCTGGTCTAACCTTACGGTAGAGGCGAGGTGCTGTTTCTAGGTTATGGTTGAACACATCTGGCGGGTTATCTTTTAACAGCTCCAACGCTGTATCCATACGACCACGGAAATCAGGAACCAATGTTTCAATACGGATGCTTGGGTTCATGGCACGAATTTCACGGTTACAGTCGGCAAAGTGCTGTGCCCCACCGTCGCGTAAATCATCTCGGTCAACAGAAGTAATAACGACATACTTGAGCTTCATGTCTTTAATGGTTTGAGCAAGATGCTGCGGCTCGTTGCTGTCCGGTGTGATTGGACGACCATGGGCAACATCACAGAAAGGACAGCGACGGGTGCAGATAGCACCTAAAATCATAAATGTAGCCGTACCGTGGTTAAAGCATTCCGCTAAGTTAGGGCAAGAGGCTTCTTCACATACAGAGTGAAGATTATTCTTACGCATAGCGGATTTGATTTCTTGGATACGTTTGCTATCAGAAGGTAACTTGATTTTCATCCAATCAGGTTTGCGTAACACTTCTTTCTGTTCAATTGGCATGTTCTTAACTGGAATCAGTGCCATTTTGTCAGCGTCGCGGTATTTAACGCCTTTTTCCATCTGGATAGGTTTGCTCATGATGATTTGCTTTCTGTAATAATTTCGACTTGCTTGTAGCCCAGCAGTGCAACAAGCTCTTCAATCAGCGTTGTTTCAACGCTGCTCACTTCAGTATCACTGTTAAAATCGCTGATTTGGACCATTTCCATTCCCTGATAGCCACATGGGTTAATACGCAGAAATGGCGAGAGATCCATATTTACATTTAAGGCGAGTCCGTGAAAAGAACAACCTTTTCGAATGCGTAGCCCCAGCGAACAAATCTTTTTATCACTCACATAAACGCCCGGAGCATTTGGTTTTGCTTCGGACTCTATATCATATTGCTTCAGTGTATTAATAACCAGATTTTCGATATGAGTGACTAAGTCTCTTACTCCCAATGAGCGCCGGCGCAGGTTTAATAGGAAATAAGCCACAACCTGACCAGGACCATGGTAGGTAACTTGACCACCACGATCGCTCTGTACCACTGGGATATCGCCAGTATCAATTAGATGCTCTGTTTTGCCTGCTTGACCTTGAGTAAAAACTGGGTTGTGTTCTACAAGCCAAACTTGGTCGCCCGTTTCTTCATCACGAGTATCAGTAAAGTCATGCATGGCTTGCCAAACGGGTAGGTAATCTTGTCGACCTAGCTTTTTAACGACTAACTGGTCTTTGACTTCAAGCAAACTAAAAGATCCTTTGAAATAAGAACGATAAAAGTAAACGGATTATAAACTTCTTTAACCAATCTAACTACACATAAGCGACATGGATTTTACATCTAAGCTAGAATTCCATGCTGGAAATTAGAGAGTTGGTACTATGGATAGGGCAATAAACCCTAGAAAAACAGCGACTAATAAGTCGCTGTTTCAATTCGAGCTAAATAGTTAGAGGCTAAAGTACCATACGTACGATGTCGATATCGCCTAACTCTTTGTAGAGTGACTCTACTTGCTCGATAGAAGTCGCTGTGATGGTAATAGAGACGGAGTTGTATGTCCCTTTTCCACTTGGCTTAACGGTAGGGCTGTAGTCGCCAGGAGCGTGACGTTGAATGACTTCTAACACAAGCTCTGGCAGTTCTGGTTTTGCATAGCCCATTACCTTGTAAGTAAACTGACAAGGGAACTCAAGCAGGTCTTTTAGTTTTGCGTCTGAGTTGATATTCAACATTGCGAGAACTCCGATTTAGTATTCGATATTGCGGTGCGAAATAGTACTGCCAAATGTAACGGATCTCAAGTTACATCAGTGTACCCTCACATTATGATGCAAAAAAGCCGCTAACGCGGCTTTCAATAATTAAGTATTAGATGCGCTAGATTTAGCTAAACCAGCTTTTGAACAGCAAGACAATGTAATCAATTAAGCGGCTAAATAGGCTGCCTTCTTCTACATCTTCTAGCGCTAGAAGTGGGTATTCAGCGATGTCGTCGTCTTCAACTTGATAGAACAAACGTCCAACCACGTCGCCTTTGCGAATCGGGGCCTGAAGTTCTTTTTCTAATACGAAGTTGGCGGTCATGTTTTTCGCCTGACCACGAGGAAGGGTAACGTAGGTATCTTCGGCAACACCTAGAGCAACTGAATCTTTGTCACCCATCCAGATTTTTTCGCTAACGAAAGTTTCCCCTGATTTGTGTGGGGAAACCGTTTCAAAAAAGCGGAATCCGTAGTTGAGCAGTTTCTTGCTTTCCGCCTTACGAGCGTTAGCATTTTTTGCTCCCATTACAACAGCGACTAAGCGCATTTTGCCTTCAGTTGCAGAACTCACCAAACTGTAGCCAGCTTTACTTGTGTGCCCAGTTTTGATGCCGTCAACGTTCATGCTTTTATCCCAAAGCAAACCGTTACGGTTGTATTGGGTTATACCATTGTAAGTAAATTGCTTTTCGGCGTAGATGCGGTATTCATCTGGCACATCACGAATAAGAGCCTGACCAAGCAGCGCCATATCGTAAGGCGTTGAGAAAAGGTCTGGGTTATCCAAACCATGTACATTGGCAAAGTTGGTATTCTCCATACCAATCGACTTCGCCCACGCATTCATAAGGTCTACAAACGCGTCTTCAGACCCTGCCACATGCTCTGCCATGGCGACACAGGCGTCGTTACCTGATTGAATGATGATGCCTCGGTTTAGGTCATCAACAGTTACCGTAGTGCCTACCTCAATGAACATTTTTGAAGAATCAGGGAAGTTTTTCGCCCACGCATTCTTGCTAATGACTACTTTGTCAGACAGCGAGATATTACCGCGTTCAAGCTCTTGACCAATGACATAGCTGGTCATCATCTTGGTAAGACTTGCAGGGGACAAACGCGTGTTCGCCTCTTTTTCTGCCAGAACTTTACCGGAATGATAGTCCATGAGCACGAAACCTTTAGCGGCGATTTCAGGTGCATCTGGGACAACAATAGGAGCCGAGAATGCTGGAGAAGCGAAAGTTGCTGACACGATTGCTGAAGTGGCAAACAAAGATTTAATAGATTTCACAGATTTTTTCATTGGTATTAGTTGTTAGTCTGAATGTTTAATGCTGAACGTTCGTATCTTAGCAGAATCATTCTGATAAGTCAGAAGCTTACTGTTGCACAAATTAACCCGTTTGTCCCTAAGGATTCTGTTTCACTTGTTTAATGAACGCGGTGGGATAGCCTTGTGAGTGTACTTGAGCTAACGTTTTTTGCGTTAATTCTTGGTCATTAAATGGACCTAAAAAAATACGATGTATCTTTTTTGACCCTTCTGTATAACTGCGTACTGATAGGCTTTGACCCAAAGATTTCGCTAAAGTTCGGGCTTTGTCTTCATCTTTTGATGCGGCAACTTGAATAACAAACCTTGGCAATTTCTTCTGCGCAACGAGCGATGTGTTTTCACGGCTTACAGATATGTACTCAATTTTTACATTTGCAGTACCCGTCTGAACGACGCCCAATTTGTATGCCGCTGCGTAGCTTAAATCAATAATACGCCCTTCATGAAATGGACCTCGGTCGTTAATGCGGACAATTGCCGTTTTTCCGTTGTCTTTGTTCAGTACCTTGACGTAACTAGGAAGAGGTAAAGTTTTATGCGCTGCCGACATAGAGTACATGTCGTATATTTCACCGTTAGACGTTAGGTGACCATGAAACTTTTTACCATACCAAGATGCTTTACCTTCTTGAATAAATCCTTCTGGCTCTTTAACAATTTTGTATGAGCCACCCAGTAAGCTGTAGTCTTTGTTACCGCCTAAGCTGATGGGTTCATAAACCGGATGAGCATCTTCAATATGTTCAACAGAAAGAGGCACTTCAGGGGCGACATCATCATCTATGGTGTACCTGCCTTTGTCTGGGCTTGTACAGCCAGTTAAAGCCAGTATTAAAATCACGATAAGTGAATAAATTCTAAAAGCCATCAGTTCGCCTTAGAGAGCATTTTACGGTGAGTGTGAATCGACATCAGAATGCCAAACCCGGCCATTAGCGTTACCATGGATGTACCTCCATAGCTAATTAAAGGCAGTGGTACGCCAACAACGGGAAGAATGCCACTCACCATACCTATGTTTACAAAAACGTAAACAAAAAAGCTGAGAACAACACTGCCCGCCATCATTCGACCAAAAGCGGTTTGCGCTTTACTGGCTAAAAACAGGCCACGACCAATAATAAACAGGTAGATGCAAAGTAATGCGACCACACCAATCATGCCCCATTCTTCGGCAACGACGGCAAAGATGAAGTCAGTATGACGCTCTGGTAAGAATTCAAGTTGCGACTGAGTGCCTTGCAACCAGCCTTTTCCGGATAAACCGCCAGAACCAATGGCAATTTTACTTTGAATGATGTGATAGCCTGCGCCCAATGGATCAGATTCAGGATCAAACAAGGTTCTTACGCGAACCTTTTGATACTCTCTCATCAAGAAGAACCAAAGAATTGGGATGAACGCACCGAGTGCAACGGCAGCAGCCGTGATGATCTTCCAGCTTATTCCTGCAAGGAAAATAACAAAAATCCCTGACGCAGCGATGAGGATAGAGGTCCCTAAGTCGGGTTGCTTGGCAATGAGTATTGTTGGAATGAAAACCATCAATAGTGAGGCGATCAGTGTTTTAAATGTAGGGGGGAGTGAACGCTTACCAATGTACCTCGCCACCATGAGTGGTACGGCGAGTTTCAATAGCTCAGAAGGTTGGAAACGCACAAAACCAAGGTTTAACCATCGCTGGGCTCCCTTGGATGCTTCACCGAAAAATAAAACCCCTAACAAAAGTAATATCCCAACAAAAAACAGCAATGGTGCGGCGGTTTCATAAGTGCGTGGTGGGATCTGTGCGAGCAACAACATCACGACAAGAGACAGCCCCATTCTCATGGCTTGTCTGTCCATCATCGCGAGGCTTTGTCCACTGGCACTGTACATAACCACCAACCCAAAGCACATAAGCAGCAATAACCCAAGTAACATGGGCAAGTCGATATGGAGTTTATCGAAAAAGGAACGATTTCTTCCGGTAGAAGGGTCAAACCGCATTATTTATTCCCATCTTTGCTGTCAATTAAAACGTGGTCGAAGATCTCTCGCGCAACAGGCGCACCGTTTGAAGAGCCGCCCCCTGCGTTTTCTAATACAACCGTTACTATTACTTCTGGATTATCAAATGGAGCAAATCCTGTGTACAAAGCGTGGTCTCTCAAGTGTTCAGCCAGTTCGTCGGCGTTGTATTCTTCGTCCTCTTTGAGCCCAAACACCTGCGCAGTGCCCGATTTACCTCCCGTCATGTATTCTGCTTTCGCGAAAGCTCGTCGGGCCGTTCCTTTTTTACCGTGGTTTGCTAAGCGCATTCCTTCTAAGGCAACAGTCCAATAGCGTTGAGATACGCCTTCAACGGGCGGGTAGGATTCAATAGGTGCGGCCGTAGTGACATGAGGTTCTTGAGTTTTATCAATGGTTGCTCTAAGCAGGTGAGGAGCGATGACTTCACCTTTGTTCACCAATACGGAAGTGGCTTTTGCTATTTGCATTGGGGTTGCTGTCCAGTAGCCTTGTCCGATGCCTACAGGGATCGTATCACCTTGGTACCAAGGTTGGCGATGACGCGCCATTTTCCATTCTCGGGTTGGCATGTTGGCTTTACTTTCTTCATGAATATCGATACCCGTAAAGTCACCAAATCCAAACAACATCATCCAAGTGGAGATGCGATCAATCCCCATGTCGTAGGCAATTTGATAATAAAAGGTATCAACTGACTCCTCGATAGATTTCAGTATGTCGACACGACCGTGTCCCCAACGTAACCAGTCTCGAAATGGTCGAGTTTTCGAGTTAGGAATACGCCAGTACCCTGGATCATTACGTGTGGTTTTTGTCGTAATGACTTTTTCTTGAAGTGCTGCCACTGCGATAAATGGCTTCACCGTAGATGCTGGCGGATAGATTCCAAGGGTTGCGCGGTTAACTAAAGGTCTGTCTTTGTCTTCTAACAAGGCGCGATAGTCTTTGCCGGAAATCCCATGTACGAAAGAATTTGGATCGTAGCTTGGGCTAGAAAGCATCGCTAAAACCCCGTTATCGGTTGGGTCGAGCAAAATTGCCGAACCTCTTCGACCATCCAGCAAACCATATAAATACTGTTGTAATTTAATGTCTAGGTTGAGGACGATATCTTGCCCAGGAACAGGTGGCACGTATTTTAAAGTGCGAATAATACGACCACGGTTGTTCACTTCAACTTCTTGATAACCAGCTGTACCGTGAAGTAAATCTTCATAAAAACGTTCAATACCAAGCTTACCAATATCTCGGGTTGCTTGATAATTGGCGACTTTATCTTCGCGCTCTAAGCGTTGTAAATCTCGGTCATTAATTCGAGATACATAGCCCAATACATGAGTCAGTACCTTTCCGTACGGATAATAGCGTTTTAGCGTAGCGTTCACTTCTACACCGGGGAAGCGATGCTGATTCACAGAAAATAGAGCGACTTGTTCTTCCGTTAACTGGTTTAACAGTGGGACGGATTTAAAGCGCCTGGTACGCTTACGTTCTTTGTGGAAGCGAGTAACACGCTCGTCAGAGATCTCAAGAAAAGTACGTAACTGAATAATGGTTTCATCAATGTCTTTGATTTTTTCAGGCGTAAGTTCAAGGCTAAAGATGGGGCGGTTTTCAGCGAGTAGAATACCATTGCGATCGTAGATCAATCCGCGGTTAGGGGCGATAGGCACCACTTTTATACGGTTGTCATTAGAGCGGGTTTTGTAGTCTTGAAACTGGTTGACTTGAATGTTGTATAAGTTGACGAGAAGCACACCCATAAGCGCCACAATGCCCATAAAGGCGACTAAGGCGCGTCGCGAGAATAGGGCGGACTCGGCGGTGTAATCTCGGATTTGGGTGCGCTGACGTCTCATCTAGCGTTATTCTCGATGATAGGGGTGGTTAGCGGTAATGCTCCAAGCTCGGTATAGGCTTTCTGCCATAACAACTCGAACCAATGGATGAGGCAGTGTAAGAGGTGACAAAGACCAGCTTTGTTCGGCTGCCGCTTTGCAAGCTGGTGCCAAACCTTCAGGGCCACCGATTAGAATTGATACATCTCGTGCATCAAGTTTCCAAGCTTCCAATTGTCCTGCAAGTTGCTCTGTATCCCAGCGCTTACCCGGAATATCCAGAGTAACAATTCGATTACCTTTTGGCACTGCCGCCAACATCGCTTCGCCTTCTTTTTGCAGAATTCTTGCAATATCAGCATTTTTTCCACGCTTACCTGCTGGGATTTCAATCAATTCCAAAGGCATGTCGTGGGGGAATCTGCGTTTATATTCTTTAAACCCTTCTTCCACCCACTTTGGCATTTTCGTGCCAACGGCAATAAGTTGAATCTTCAACGATTAGCTCCAGAGTTTCTCAAGCTGGTACAGCTCTCGCTGGTCTTCTTGCATTACGTGAACCATGGTAGAGCCCATATCGACAACGACCCATTCGCCTTCTTGTTCGCCGTCTACACCTAGCGGTTCTAGCCCAGCTTTTTTCGCTTCACTGGCAACGTGATCGGCTATCGAGGCTACGTGACGCTTAGAGTTTCCTGTGCAGATAACCATAAAGTCTGTAACACTGGATTTGCCTTGAACATCAATGGTCACGATGTCTTCTGCTTTCATATCGTCTGCTTTATCCGCTAAAAAATCACGTAGATCTTGTACTTGCAATGTCTTTTACCTTAAAAAAAATTTAACCGTTATTATACTCAAGTTATTCCAAGATGCTCGCATCTGAATGAAATAGTTCTTGGTGTTGTGGAACCAGGGTATTGAGCTGTTAAAGCGCTATATTGAATGTAGCCTTTGGCTCACAAAATTGAAGTGAAATTTGAGCCAGAAGTAGCCAAACTGGGCGGTCATAGCGCGTTTTTGCATTTATTTCGGCTTGAGCTGTCAACGATAACAATTTTTGAATATCAGTTGGCGCTAGCCTTTGCAGTGCAGCGGAATACATTGGACGCTTAGTTTGCCAAATTCTACGGGCATCGAAGACTTTCCCCAATGGTAGAGAGGCGGATTCTTTATGCATTTCCAATATCAGTAGCAATTCTTTCTGAAGAGTACGAAGTAAAATGATGGCTTCAGTACCTTCGGCTTCAAGTTGCCTTAATATCCTTTGCGCTCGCTTACTCTGACCGGCAAGCAATGCATCACTCCATTGGAATGGGGTAAAGTGATTATGCCGACTTAATGCTTCTTCGACTCTCAGCAACGTTAACTGACCATCAGGATAGAGAAGTGCTAACTTTTCCAAACTTTGTGAAAGGGCCAAGAGGTTGCCTTCGTGCCACTGTGCCAACATTTGTATTGCTTGGTTATCAGGGACAAGGTTCAGTTTACGACAGCGTTGTTGCACAAATTGAGGTAGTCGTTGGGTGTCCGGAGTTAAACAGGTCACAACACAACCATTGGCAGAAAGTGCTTTAAACCATTTAGCATTTTCTTGTTGCTTGGTCAGCTTGTGCCCAATGAGTACCAGCATAATATCAGGGTGAAGCCTATCAGCTAAGCCAATAAGCTCTTTCCCTGTTGCTGCATTTACACCTGTTTCAGGAATTTCTAATTCAATGATCTGACGAGCTGAGAATAGGCTCAATGCCTGACAACAGTCGTACACCAAGTTCCAATCGAGTTGAGCATCGACCGCAAAACGGTGGCGCTCTTCAAATCCTAGGCTATGCGCGTGTCGCTGTATCGCTTCTCGGCTTTCTTGCAATAATAATGGTTCATTGCCAAAGACCAAAAAAATACCATGCTGAGAACGAGGTAAGTGATCGGCAAGTTTGTCAGCAAAAATACGCATTACTGGTTCTCAGCCGAGACTTTTTCTGTAGTCGTTGTCTGGGTCACTCCGAGATCTAACGTCACACTTTCTTCTTGGTTTTCGCTATTGATGTCGTTTTGGCTTTTATCAAGCTGCGCTTTTAATCGCGCCATTTGACGAAGGATTTGCCTCGCGGCTTGTTTACGCATTTCATCAATGATCATTTCTTTTTCAGTCGATTTAGCGAGGGCTGTTAATGGGTTATCCAAGAAACTGCGGTTGACTGTTGTTGTAAATGATTGGCTACCAACACCTGGAACTGTTACTCGGTACGAAGCCGCGTAAGTAAGTTCATATTCTGCTGCACGGCTGTTCTGATACAAAGAGAGAGTGCGTTCACCATTCGATTCACTGGTTAAATGCAGGTTTGGGATGTCTTCTCTTGGGGCAACGGCATCTACGCCATTCAAATCCAACTCAGCACGGACGTACCGCGTTAATGAGCCATAAGAATCGAAGCTGGTAAATGATATTTCAGAAAGTTCTTCTGGAAGAAAGTACGTATCTCGGAAATGAAAACCACAAGCAGACAACACCGTTGTCAAGACAAGAACAATAGAGGCACGCAAGGTGCGAGAAAAAGAAACACGCTTCACAAATCGTTTCCTAGTATTCGGATTAACTTTGATGACAACACTGTTTGCGTATGCGCACAATGTACTCATCAAAATACGCCGATAAAAACAAACAGGGTGATGATTCACCCTGTTTACGTATTTTTATGGGTTGGGTTTTATGACAATCAGTTTGCCACAATGTTCAGAAGTTTACCCGGTACGTAAATGACTTTACGGATCGTTTTTCCTTCTGTGAACTTAGTAACGTTCTCATCGTTCAAACCCAGCTCTTCCACTTGCTCTTTCGACGCGTCAGCTGCGACCGTCATTTTTGCACGCAGTTTACCGTTAACTTGAACAACGATAAGTTTCTCGTCTTCAACCAGTGCTTTTTCATCGAAAGTCGGCCAAGTCGCACTATCAACGTCAGATTCCCCTAGCGCTTCCCACATTTCATAGCTGATGTGTGGAGTGATTGGGTATAGCATTGTAACGACTGCTTTCAACGCTTCATCCAGAATAGCACGATCTTGCGCGGACTCTTGTGGGGCCTTCGCAAGCTTGTTCATCAGTTCCATGATTGCAGCGATTGCAGTGTTGAATGTCTGGCGACGAGATACGTCATCAGTCACTTTTTGAATCGCTTTATGTACATCACGGCGAAGTGCTTTTTGATCGGCGTTGAACGCACTTACATCAACGGCTTCAGCAGCGCCTTTTGATGTATGCTCGTTTACTAGCTTCCAAACACGCTTCAAGAAGCGGTTTGCACCTTCAACACCAGACTCTTGCCATTCGAGAGTCATGTCGGCTGGAGAGGCGAACATCATGAACAAGCGAACGGTGTCCGCGCCGTATTTATCCACCATTTCTTGTGGGTCGATACCGTTGTTCTTAGACTTAGACATCTTGATCATGCCTGAGTGCTCAACGTTACGACCTTGGCTATCGGTTGCAGAGTCGATTCGACCTTTACCGTCACGCTCAACTTTCACTTCCGTCGGCGCAATCCATTCTTTCGTGCCTTTCTCATTCGTATGGTAGAACGCATCCGCTAGTACCATACCCTGACAAAGAAGCTTCTTGAATGGTTCATCTGATGTGACATAACCAGCATCACGAAGCAACTTGTGGAAGAAGCGAGAGTAAAGAAGGTGCATACACGCATGCTCAATACCACCGACGTATTGATCCACAGGCAACCAGTAGTTTGCTTTTTCTGGATCGAGGATATCGTCAGCTTGTGGAGAACAGTAACGTGCGTAGTACCAAGAAGATTCCATGAACGTATCGAATGTATCTGTCTCGCGTAGAGCGGGTTCGCCGTTAAACGTGGTTTTTGCCCACTCTTTATCTGCTTTGATTGGGCTAGTAACGCCGTCCATGACCACATCTTCTGGAAGGATCACGGGCAGTTGGTCAGCGGGTACTGGGTGAACTTCACCGTCTTCAGTGGTGACCATCGGGATTGGTGCTCCCCAGTAACGTTGACGAGATACACCCCAGTCACGCAAACGGAAATTAACGGTTTTGTTGCCTTTGCCTTCCGATTCTAGCTTCGCAGCGATTGCATCGAATGCTGCTTGGAATTCGAGACCGTCAAATTCACCTGAATCGAACAGCACGCCTTTCTCTGTGTAGGCTTCTTCAGAGATGTCGAGTTCACTGCCATCAGCGGGCTTAATGACTGGAACAATATCCAAACCGTATTTTGTTGCGAACTCATAATCACGTTGGTCGTGAGCTGGAACCGCCATGACGGCGCCTGTACCGTAATCCATTAATACGAAGTTAGCGACGTAAATGGGCACTTCACGACCGTTTAATGGGTGGATGGCGGTGAGACCTGTCGCCATGCCTTTCTTTTCCATCGTTGCCATTTCAGCTTCGGCAACTTTGTTGTTTTTACATTCTTCGATGAATGCCGCGAGTTCAGCGTTGCTCTCTGCTGCTTTCGCGGCAAGAGGGTGACCAGCGGCAATGCCAACGTATGTCACACCCATCAACGTATCTGGACGTGTTGTGTATACTTCCAAATCTTCGTTGTCTTTGAGCGAGAAGCGTAGCTCAACGCCTTCAGAGCGACCAATCCAGTTACGCTGCATGGTCTTCACCATTTCAGGCCAACCGTCTAAATTATCTAGGTCGTCGAGAAGCTCTTGTGCGTATTCAGTGATCTTAATGAACCACTGAGGAATTTCTTTTTGCTCAACAGGTGTGTCGCAACGCCAGCAACAGCCATCTTCAACCTGCTCGTTGGCAAGTACGGTTTGGTCGTTAGGGCACCAGTTAACAGAAGAGGTCTTTTTGTAAACCAGCCCTTTTTCGTAAAGCTTAGTGAAGAACTCTTGTTCCCAACGGTAGTATTCAGGAGTACATGTTGCGAATTCACGATTCCAATCGTAGCCAAAGCCCAATAGCTTAAGCTGGTTTTTCATGTACTCGATGTTTTCGTATGTCCACGGAGCCGGAGCCGTGTTGTTCTTAACCGCAGCGTTTTCAGCAGGTAGTCCAAACGCATCCCAACCGATTGGTTGCATAACGTTTTTACCTTGGAGGCGCTGAAAACGAGAAACCACATCACCGATGGTGTAGTTACGCACGTGACCCATGTGGAGACGACCACTTGGGTATGGGAACATGGAGAGACAGTAAAACTTTTCTTTATTCGGGTCTTCGCTCACAACAAACGTTTTGTTGTCGTCCCAGTGCTTTTGAACTTTCTGTTCAATATCTTGCGGGTTATATTGCTCTTGCATCGATGATATCCGGTTATCTTGGAATTTGTGAGATCGGTTAGATCAGACGGTGATAGATCAGCATAGAATACATAAAGGAAAGACAGTCAACAATAGTCAATGCACGGAGGTTGTTTATGCCTGAGCGTAAAGCCCGTTATGAAGCGTTCCTAGAAGAGGTTACTGATACGTTAAAACATAGCCCTGAGGAGTTGGAACGTGTCTTGGAAACATCGTCTCAGGTCGTTGCTGCTGCTAGCGATATGACTAAAGATGAACTTTCTCTTGTCACCGCTTATGTCCGTTCGGATCTCAGTGAATTTGCTCAAAATTATCAACAAAGTAGAGAAACCTTCCCCGAAAGCCCTTTTTACCGATTAATTGCCGATTCCGTTTGGGAGGGGCTGTTAGACATTACCGATAGAACCAAAGTGGAGTGGCAAGAGTTGTTTTTAGATTTGGACCACAGAGGGTTATATCAAACAGGTGAAGTGATCGGGCTTGGGTATCTTGTTTGCGATGAATGCGGTGATAAATCGTATTTTAATCACGCCACATTAATTCCACCTTGTAAGAAGTGCGGTAATACAGGCTTCACACGACAAGCGTTGAAGCCATAAAATTGGCTGTTTTATTTCGCTATTGTCCAGCCGTCTGGAAGGTCCGCTTGTTGTAGGAACATGTTTAGAGCAAACTGACCGCCTTCATCTCCCCAATCATACCACTTGACGTCAAATCTCGATGTTGTATCAGTAGCCCCGTGTCCCAATATTCCCCCATTTACCAATTGAACAGTATTTGGAGTAATCGTGACATCTAATGTAATTGGAAACGCCATATAAGTCGAAGTACCGTTAATTAAGTACCCAGGCTGCATATGACATCGAGCTTCTTTGATGGAGTAGTCACCAGGGGGGATATCAGTAAGTAAACCATAACCACCGTATTGAGAGTAATCTTCGTCTTCTAACTCTTTTAGTTCCTCCAAATTGGTATAGAAGCGTTTGCTGTCGTCGCCAAATGCAAATGAGATGGCATGACATGGATACTTGACTGTATTACTCATGTAGACAATAACGGGAACCAATGCTGCGCCATTGCCAACTGGATCTGCGAGCTTTGTTGTTTGACAGCCTGAAACTAATAAAATGGACGATACTAGGGCTGCACAAGAAGTGAGTTTATTCACTATAAAATCCTGTTTTACTTTTTTGTCTGCTCATAATCCTAAAAATAAATTTATCATCAAGAGATTACATGGATTTTTCGGCTCGCTTCACATAAAGATGTGATATTGACAAAGAAAGCAACACTATTAAATACAGTGGCCAAATGCCCAATATCCTATACGGAGTCATGCCGGTTGCTGAACTCACTTCCGCCGTTAACACTTGTGTTTTAAATTGCGGCACTTGGTGAATGATCTTGCCTTTGTAGTCGGTAATCGCTGTTACGCCGTTGTTAGTCGCCCTGACGACAGGTCGGCCTAGTTCGAGTGCTCGCATCTGAGCGATTTCCATATGTTGGTGAGGTCCAATAGAATCACCAAACCAGGCGTCGTTTGAAAGAGTGAGTATGTAGTCGGTCTCTTCCGTGATGTTCTGGCGAACTTGTTCGTTGAAAATGATCTCATAACAGAGCGCCGGCGCGAAGTGACGACCATTGGCTTCGATGTTTTCCTGTACGAAATTACCTCGGCTGAATGACGACATTGGTAAATTAAAAAATGGCGCAATAGGGCGAAGAATGTCACCAAAAGGTACAAACTCACCAAAAGGAAGTAGGTGATGTTTGTGGTATTTTGGCTGAGATTTAGGGTTGTATTGTTCTTGCTCATTCTGCCCAATAGCTATCACGCTATTATAGAAATTTTCTCGGCTGGTTGAGGTTACGATACCCGTGATGATGCCACTTTGGTTTAAGCGCCCTGCACTGTCTAAATTGCTAAGGAAAGAAGGCAATTCATTTTCAAATGCGGGTATAGCGGCTTCAGGCCAAATGACGACATCTGCATCCCAGTTTTCACGAGTCAGATCCATGTATTTCATAATGGTGGGCCAGCGCTGACTGGGTAGCCATTTGAGTTCCTGAGAAATGTTCCCTTGTATCAACGCGAACTTAGTCGTGTTGTCTTTGTCTTCTTCCACCCAATGAACCAGGTTAAGAGCACCTGCAAGCGCAAAGATTCCGACTGGAAGGGCTAAGAAATGCCAATGCTTCTGTGTGAGCGCGAGAGTGATAGCTCCTGCTATTAGCCAAATTATATAGCTTATGCTGTCTACACCACCTATAGGGGCAAAGACACTGAGTGGGGAGTCTACTTGGCTGTACCCAAGCCATAGCCACGGAAAACCAGTCATAACCCAACCTCTTAGCCATTCATTAATGAGCCATAGAGATGGAGCCGCGAGTAAAAAGCGGGCGAGGTTAGCGTTTGGAAACCACCGGTTGAGTACGGCAGCAAAGAGAGCAGGGTAAATCGAGAGATAACTGACCAGCAAAAACATCAACGCTAAACTGGCGAATTTGGGTAACCCACCAAATGTATCGATACTGATGTGAACCCAGCTAATGCCTATGGCAAACTGCCCAACTCCCCAGCTAAATCCGATAGCTAACGCTTGTTTGGTCGTTT
The DNA here is from genome assembly GCF_002835515.1 of Vibrio sp. vnigr-6D03. Lineage (NCBI taxonomy): Bacteria > Pseudomonadati > Pseudomonadota > Gammaproteobacteria > Vibrionales > Vibrionaceae > Vibrio > Vibrio sp. vnigr-6D03. The sequence goes on along the minus strand of NZ_PIZL01000002.1, from coordinate 166,775 downwards.
GTTTTTCTAAAAGCAGAAGAAGTAGGATCGGGCTGAGAATAGCCACGGGCCAGAGTTGGTAAGGTGCAAAAGCAAGCGTAGTCAGTGCCCCAACAAAAGCGGCCGCAAGCGGCCGCACGAGGCGATGATTTAGTATTGTTATCATCTTCGTCTTATTATCGTTGTAGCATTTGGCTACTTGGTTAACCTAAACTCAGGTTAGCTACTTAAATCCTCTTCAGCAGGAAGAGGCTCCTCATCAGGGACAGTAACCTGAAGTTGAACAACACGGCGGTTGTCTGCAGCGGTAACCTTAAACAAATAATGCTCAATTTCGACCACTTCTCCGCGTGTAGGTAGGTGTCCGAAGCTGGTCATCACCATGCCGCCGACCGTATCCACTTCTTCATCGCTGAAGGTGGTGCCGAACGTTTCATTAAAGTCTTCGATGGTGGTCAAAGCTTTAACGGCGTAGGTGTGTTTACTCAATTTTTTGATATCGGTTTCTTCTTCGTCATCGAATTCATCTTCGATTTCGCCAACGATCTCTTCCAAGATATCTTCAATGGTTACCAGCCCAGAAACCCCACCGAACTCATCTACGACAATTGCCATGTGATAACGTTCCTCTCGGAACTCTTTTAGCAGTCGATCGACGCGTTTACTTTCTGGAACGACGACAGCAGGGCGTATTACCTGCTCTATATCGAATGGAGCACTGTCAGAACCTAAGTATTTTAATAAGTCCTTCGCTAACAGAATACCTTCCACATGGTCTTTGTCTTCACTGATAACTGGGTAGCGGGAGTGCTGTGCATCAGTGATCAGAGCGACTAAATCATCGAGTACATGAGTGCGCTCGACAGTGACCATTTGCGAACGTGGGAGCATGATGTCCCTTACTCGCGTTTCGGCGATTTCCATAACACCTTCGAGCATATCTCGTGTGTCATGGTCAATCAGTTCGTTTATTTCAGAGTCCCGAATGACATCAACTAGCTCCTGACGATCTTTCGGTTCACCTTGAAATAGCTGACCAAGGCGTTCAAAGAAGGACTTTCTACTCGGACCTTCAGTTTTTTCTTTCTTCCCTTCCGTAGAAGAGGTCGAATTGTCTTCGTTCATGATTTCTCAATCGTTAACGCTATCAGATGTGTGATAGCACACTTAAAGCAGCCTTATTCGTCGTTCAGTTTGAAGGCTACTGCTTTTCTGCTAAATATGGGTCTTCGAAGCCCATAGATTGCATAATTTCGGTTTCGAGTGCTTCCATTTCTTCCGCTTCCTCGTCTTCGATATGATCATAACCTAACAGATGCAAGCTACCATGTACAACCATATGCGCCCAGTGCGAGGTGGCGTTTTTATTTTGTTCTTTTGCTTCCAGTTCAACCACTTGTCGGCATATTATCAAGTCGCCAAGCAAATCCATCTCGATACCCGGAGGGACTTCAAATGGAAATGAAAGTACGTTTGTAGGTTTATCTTTGCCTCGGTATTCGTGGTTAAGCTGTTGGCTTTCTTCGACATCCACAATGCGAATGGTCACCTCGGCTTGAGGCTGGAAAAGAGGGATGGTCTTATCTAGCCACATTTGAAAGTCTTCTTGAGAAGGAAGTCCACCTTCATTTTCGACCGCGAGTTGAAGATCAAGTTCGATGGTCATTATTTGCTTACCGATTGTGCTGCGCTAATCGATTGTGGCAAAAGCTCGGCGCTTTGGGTTTCAAGTAGTTTTGCTTCCCGCTCTTCACGCTTGCGCTTTTCGTATTCTTTTCGTTCTTTTTGATCTTTGGCTTCCCACTTCTCATATGCGTTAACAATACGAGCAACAACTGGGTGTCGCACTACATCATCAGACAGGAAGAAGTTGAAGCTTATTTCATCGACTTCACTTAATACTTCGATAGCATGACGAAGACCAGACTTTGCACCACGAGGCAAATCAATTTGGGTTACGTCACCGGTAATCACCGCTCGTGAGTTAAAGCCGATACGTGTCAGGAACATTTTCATCTGCTCAACAGTCGTGTTTTGGCTTTCATCGAGAATGATAAAGGCATCATTGAGTGTGCGACCACGCATATAGGCAAGTGGGGCGACTTCAATAACGTTACGCTCTATGAGTTTTTCAACGCGTTCAAAACCAAGCATTTCAAACAAAGCATCGTATAGAGGGCGTAAGTAAGGGTCGACTTTTTGGCTCAAATCACCGGGCAAAAAGCCTAACTTTTCACCAGCTTCTACTGCAGGGCGAGTAAGAAGGATTCGTCGAATCTCTTGTCGCTCCAAAGCATCAACAGCCGCTGCAACGGCCAGATAGGTTTTACCTGTACCTGCAGGCCCGATGCCAAAGCTGATGTCGTGAGTCACCATATTAACCAAGTACTGCCCTTGGTTGGGTGTACGCGGCTTGATCACGCCTTTTTTGGTTTTGATAAAGACTTCTTTACCATGCTCGATAGCGGATTCTGTGGATTGCTCCAATACGCCCGACTCTTTGATGGCAAGGTGAATCAATTCAGGTTCGATGTCGGTAACTTGGCCTTTAACCGGAGCGGTTTCGACGTACAAAGATTTGATGATATCCAGCGCAGCCGAGGCGGTATGGGGTTTACCCACAACGGAAAAGAAGTTGCTACGATGGTTTATTTCTACACCAAGTCGGCGTTCTAAATGTTTGATATTGTCGTCGAAAGGACCACAAAGGCTGGACAAGCGACGGTTGTCTGAAGGTTCTAGATCGATTTCTAGAGTGACGATTTTATTACTCAATGCTGCCTCACATTAAACCATGACAATAAAGCCCGACTTCGACCGGGCTCTACATGGTTATTTAATCTGTAAGCTTATGGTGTAAAGGTTGCTACACCTAGCTCATCTTCCTTGCGGGTTTTTTCCATCATTGCCGATGGAGAGGTCACCACGCGAAGGTTCATTTCTTTTTCAGTTCGTATCAGTTCGCCGCGAAGTGAATTCGCGAATACATCAACGATGTTGACGTCGACAAACTGACCGATGAGTTCTGCAGGGCCTTCGAAGTTAACCACTCGGTTGTTCTCCGTACGGCCACGAAGTTCCATCATGTTTTTCTTGGATACACCTTCAACAAGAATACGCTGTTCAGTGCCCATCATCAAACGGGAGTATCGCATTGCTTGAGTATTGATTTGTTGTTGCAATTCGTAAAGGCGTTCTTTTTTAGTTTGCTCGCTTACGTCACACGGATAGTCTGCCGCTGGTGTTCCCGGTCGAGCTGAGTATATGAAGCTAAAGCTCATGTCGAAGTCGACCTGCTTAATCAGCTTCATTGTGTCTTGGAAATCTTTATCCGATTCTCCAGGAAACGCCACGATAAAATCGGAGCTGATTTGAATTTCTGGACGCGCTTTTCTCAGCTTACGAATAATGGATTTGTACTCGATAGCGGTATGCGGACGCTTCATCATCGTCAAAATGCGATCGGAACCACTTTGTACAGGCAGGTGAAGGAAGCTCACCAACTCTGGCGTATCTTCATACACGGCAATGATGTCGTCAGTAAATTCAAGCGGGTGGCTAGTCGTAAATCGAATGCGGTCAATCCCATCGATAGACGCAACAAGGCGCAATAATTCTGCGAAGCTACAGATGTCATCATCAAACGTCGCACCGCGGTAGGCATTTACGTTTTGACCTAGCAAGTTAACTTCACGCACTCCTTGCTCGGCTAACTGGGCGATTTCAAATAACACATCGTCCATTGGGCGGCTGACTTCTTCGCCACGGGTATACGGTACTACACAAAAAGTACAGTATTTAGAGCACCCTTCCATAATTGAAACAAAAGCGGTTGCTCCCTCTGCTCGAGGCTCAGGTAAGTTATCGAATTTCTCTATTTCTGGGAAAGAGATATCCATAACAGGCGCTGAATTGTCGTGAGACGATTTGATCATCTCCGGTAGACGGTGAAGGGTTTGTGGACCAAAAATCACGTCAACAAACGGGGCACGTTGTCGAATATGGTCGCCTTCTTGCGTGGCGACACAGCCACCAACACCGATAACTACGCCAGGTTTTTTGTCTTTCAGTGTTTTCCAGCGACCAAGCTGGTGAAAGACTTTCTCTTGCGCTTTTTCTCGGATTGAACAGGTGTTAAGTAATAGAACGTCTGCTTCTTCAGGTTCCTCTGTTAGCTCGTATCCGTTGGCGGCATTAAGCAGGTCGGCCATTTTTGACGAATCATATTCGTTCATCTGGCAGCCCCAAGTTTTAATTAGCAGTTTCTTACTCATTGCACTCACGCTCGTCATTTTGTTCGTATTTGTTCAAATTATAGCCACTACTGTTGTAGTGAGCGGCGTATTGTACTGCTTTAAAAACCAACTGACCAGAGATCGTTTAGCACTTGAGCTTTAAGCTATTTGCCCAGAATCTATCGCGGCGGATATTTCTTCATCGGTAAAGCCAAATTCCAGCAAAACTTCGCGAGTGTGCTGACCCACCAACGGAGCCGGTCTGTGAATATTTGGCGGTGTTTCAGACATGGTGACAGCAGGTCCGACACATTTCACATTCCCAGCGAGTGGGTGTTCGTAGTTTTGGATTAACCCAAGGTGCTCAACTTGTGGATCAGCAGCAGCTTCTAAGTGCGTTTTAACTTCACCACACCAAAGATCTTCTTCGAGCATCATTTGCATTAAAGTTTTTGTATCAAAGGCTTGTGTTCGTTTGGCGATTTCATTCCAAACCATATCTCGTTCATCAAACAAAATAGCGGGGTCGTCAAATTGCAAAAGGCTTTCATCCCCAAGTACTTTTACCAGAGTCTTAAATGGGCTCATGGCAATGGTGACCCAGCCATCAGAGCTCGGATAAGTACCAAAGGGCGCATCCATCCCGGGATGACCAATACCGGAGTTTGGTCGTTGGAAATCCTGATTGAAATTCATCGCCATCAGCATTTCTTGACCCTGATGTGCAAGCATACCAGCCAGTAAGTTCACGACGATCTTTTGCCCCTTGCCCGAGCGCTCTCGCCAATAAAGTGCAGAAAGGACAGAGTAGACAATATTCATCGCACCCACTTGATCTGAAAAGCCAGAACCCGCAGGTGTCGGTGGGTGGTCGGCTTGCCCTGTCGCGGCCATTAATCCTGTTAGCCCTTGAACCAACATATCTTGACCGGGGCGAGAAACGTAGGGTCCCGATTCTCCGTAGCCCGTTCCAGAGCAGTAAATGATTCTTGGGTTGATAGCTTTGAGGTCGTCGTAACCATAACCCAGTCTATCCATGACGCCAGGTCGAAAATTTTCGATGACGATATCAGCGCTTTCGACCAAGCGATAGAGAATGGCTTTGGCTTCTTCTGATTTCAGGTTGGCAGCAATGGAGCGCTTGTTTCGGTTCCACGCAAGGAAGTTGGGGCTCTCTTTTCCGCCGACCCACTGATTTTTAAAGGTGAGAGAACGGAATAGGTCCCCAGCACCGGGTCTTTCCACCTTGATGACATTGGCCCCCATGTCGCCTAGCAACTGAGTAGCAAAAGGTCCTTGTAGAAGCTGTGAAAAATCCAATATTGTGACATCACTTAGAGCGTGTTCCATGCTCATTTCTCCTTGTTCTTGAATACAAAAGATTTATTTCTTTCACCAGTTGTTTTGAGGAGGTTCGGTTGGTGAGCCCCTCTCGAATGAGCTGTGCGGCTGCATCTTGAAAATCTATGTAACCTGCATTTCTAGGGCGTAAATAAGCGTTATCTACGGTGGGATATGCGTGGTGATAAAAATGATTCACACGTTGATTTACATCGGTGTTTTTCCATGCAGATTTGAAACTCGGCTGCCCGTTGTATTCAGGAATGAAGGTGTTCTGAACATCAGAACTGAGCAGTTTTTTAAGATAAAGCAGTAACTCATTGGTGACATGGCATTTTTTCGTAATGGCTATGCCTGTTCCACCTAATATTGATATGTTGCTTGGTGGGGCACATACTTCAATCCTTGAGGGTGCTTGACTGTAGTTAACGTACCCATAGACAAACGGGCACAGGTCAAACTTACTTGAGTCATTCAGCGTATCTAATATCTCAATAGGGTTAAGAAAGGTGGACGGTGCAACACTCGCTAAGAATAAAGATTTCATTAAATCGACGGCTTCAACGCCATCATGAGTGCTCATAAATTGATGGTTATTAGGACCGCTTGAGCCTACTGCAAAAGAAAGAGCCAAAAGCTGCAATGTGGAGTGAGGACCCGCTAAACAAAGCTGAAAGCGACATCGAGTTCGTAAAAGGTCGAGCCAACCATTAATGGCTAGAGCGGTGTCTCTTTGCTCTGAGCGATACGCCATGATTTGAGAAGACGCATCCAAAGGCAGTGCCCAGCAGTGGTTGTCGAGCCAATAACTGTGAGCGGCTTGACCAATACAATGGTTTTTCAACTCTTCCAGCCACATGGGCGAAAGAAGCGCGTCAAGGGGTTGTAAACAATCGGAGGCAATAGCTTGCCCTAAATGAGGATGGTCTATAACGAGTAAGTCATAATGACTGGCGAGTTCATGAAGCGGTGTTTCCTCAAATCCAGATAAAGGCTGAACATCCCATTTCTCTATGGGGCAATGTTCCCACTTTAAGCTGGTTTGTAGCGCTTGGTAGCCTCTTGGGTGATCCCACGTTAGCCCTTTCAAATTCATTACAACCTCTGCTTATTGTAACCGCATAGATATGGGTTCTATGCGCTCTCCAGCACTATCAAACCAGTGAGTGTGCTCGGAGGAAAACCCTAAACCAATGGTTTCGCCAGTATTAACTTGCATTTGCCGCGATGTTTTCACCATCAATACCCTGTTTTTTAGCGATAAGGTATACAAGTAGCTGTCACCTAATAGCTCCGTTAAGGTCACAGTGGCTTGGATGATGGCGTTGGGATCGTTTACCAGCTGGATATTTTCCGGTCGTATTCCAAGTGTGACCGCTCCCTCGGGCACGGCGAGTGAACGGCAAAGATTGATGTGGTCGCAGGGGATGATATTCATAGGCGGATTGCCTAGAAACGTCGCGACGAAGGTGTTTTGAGGTTTGTCGTAGATTTCTTCCGGTGTGCCGACTTGCTGAATTTTTCCTTGATTGATCACTACGATACGATCAGCAAGGGTCATCGCTTCGACCTGATCATGGGTGACGTAAATGGTGGTAACTGCCAATTCATGTTGCAGTTTCTTCAACTCCGCGCGCATGCTGGATCGTAGCTTGGCGTCTAAGTTTGATAGGGGTTCATCGAGAAGAAATAACTTGGGTTGTCTTACAATGGCACGGGCTAAGGCGACGCGCTGCCTTTGTCCACCGGACAACTGCGCTGGTTTACGATCAAGTAAGCTGTCGAGCTCAACACGTTTCGCGACCTCGTCGATCATTTCATTGCGTCGGGACTTACTTAGCCCTTGCACTTTCAGCGGAAAGTCGATGTTGTTGCGCACGGTCTTATGCGGATAAAGCGCATAGCTCTGAAACACCATCGCCAAATCTCGCTCATTTGGGGGCAATTCGTTCACACGCTTTCCATCGATCAAGATATCGCCTTGTGAGGGTTTTTCTAAGCCGGCAATCATTCTCATAGTGGTACTTTTTCCACAGCCAGAGGGGCCTAGCAACACCAGAAATTCTCGGTCTCGAATATTCAAGTTTAAGTTATCAACGCTGGTCACTGTCGACCAAGATTTGGAGAGTTGTTTGAGTTCAACAGAGGCCATAAACCGTCCTTATACATTACTCGAAGCAGAGAAATTGAGAAGAGAGGAGTCAAAGGCAATATCACGATGTGTGCCATCGTCTCCCGTCACGCGGATGCTGTGCCGTTCAACCTCCACATGTTGAATGTTTTGCCAATTTGGCTGCGCATGAAATACAGCAAAGGCATACCCCACTTGCGTTTTTCCATTGGTATTCAGGTCTAAGGCGGTGGGATACCCTTGTTGATTGATTGGGTTACAGGAAGTTGATGCTTTATGGCCTAAATGGGAATACGCGCAACCTTCTTCCAGCCCAAGCACATGCGTGTGTGAACCATTAAATGGGGCGTAGTCTCGACCGCCATGGCTTTGCCAAAGCGTTGTGAGTGGCAATACCTTTTCAGGTTTTATGGCAAGGTAGACCCAGCCTTCTTCTTTGCACAGGGCGGCAGTCCAGCCCCATTCTTGTTGCGTAGGAGAAACGAGGTGAAGTATATCTTCATGGTGTTCGTTCCATGGGTAAACAGAAAGATCCGCGTGGTGTCCGTTTGCAAGCCTGACTGATTGGATAGTTGTGAACTGTTGAGGGTAGGCAAGAAGCGAGCGCCCACGTGTCGGGTCTGGCTCTAATGCTTCATTAATGGTGTAACCAAACGCTTTATGCGAAAAGGATAACCGAACTTGAGATTGGCATTTGAGCATCGCATGGTAGCTGATCGGAATCGCCCCATTACCTCCAGAGAATTCATGCAGGTGATAGATAAAGGGTGAGCCACTTTGTAATGTGATTGTTTTGGTGAGTTTTGCTCCATAAATATGGCGATCTAATTCTGCAACCAGCTGATTTTCTTCACTCTCTAATACCAGCCAGTTTCCGTTGCTGCTCCATCCATGAGGTGGGGCGGGTTCTATGTCACTTTCTCCGAATGGCGCACAGAAGAAATCCCCCGACAATTGCTGCAAAATAACAGGGTAATCTGGGTGGTATTCATCGACCCAAGGCGCGCGATGCATTGGCGAAAACTGATCATTACCATCGGTGAATCGAATGTGATCTAAGTGCCCACCTTTGGTCTTGAATTCGCATTCCACATTTCCATTGCGAAGTGACACTGCCATTTTAATCTCCTTTCACCAGCATACCGCCATCGGTGATGAGTATTTGCCCAGTGATGAAGCTCGACTGTTCTGTGGCGAGAAAGAGCACCGCCTGCGCCACTTCGTTTGGCTGACCAAATCGACCTATGGGGTGGTTGTCATTCCACCGTTGGCGAAGTTCTTCTGGGTTATCGACTTCATCAAAAATCTTCTCGTTCATTGGGGTCATTATGGTGCCGGGCGCGACAGCGTTGACTCGGATGCCATCGGGTGCAAACTCAATAGCGCTCTGGCGAGTGAGAGCGTTAATTCCCCCCTTTGCGGCAGCATAAGCGCTCCAGCCGTGAAACCCAGCAAAGGCCTGCGCTGAACTGATATTGACTATCGCTCCTTTCCCCAGCTTTTTCATGTCCGGTACGGAATGTTTTATGCCACGCCATACACCAGATAAGTTGGTGTTTATTACCTGATTCCACCGTTCTTCTGATATCTCAACAGCGTCACCGGATAACGCCACCGCAGCGTTGTTGATCATGATACTGACCAGCCAATTTTGTTGGTGTACCCACTGGAACAACTGGTTTACCGAATCAGGGGAGGAAACATCGGTAAAATAATAGTGGACATCCAACCCATCCAATTTAAGCTGATTGGCTATCTCTTCTCCTTGGGTCTGATTGATATCGGCAATAATGACCGTTGCGCCATGCGTCGCTAAAACTTCAACGCACGCTAATCCAATACCTTCTGCTCCGCCTGTCACCACGGCAACTTGGTTCACCAGCTGATTTCCCCTAATGTGCTCGTTTTTATTCATTGTTAGCTCCTGTAGAGGCGATGATTTCAGAGCTCATATCAAAAGAAGCTGTTCGTTTATCTAAAAAGGCGGAGACCCCTTCTTGACCATCAGCGGAACAATAGAGTTGTAAAAGTTCGGCTTGTTCCCAACTTAACCCTGATTCCAGCGGCGTATCGAACCCATTTCGAACCAGCTTTTTCATCGCGGCTTGAGCCGTAGGGCTGACTTTCAGCAAGTAACTGGCTTTTTTCAACCCTTCAGGCATGAGATTGTCTTGAGAGCAAATATGAGATGCGAGACCAAGACGCAACGCTTCATCAGCTTTAATTCGTTTAGCCGATAGGAGGACATCAAGAGTGACGGCTTTTCCTACCGCTCTTAATAGCCGTTGCGTGCCTCCACCTCCGGGGCACAATCCCAATAAACCTTCGGGTAACCCCATCTGGGCGTTGCTCGCTACTATCATCAAATCGCAGGCTAGGGCTATCTCGAATCCGCCGCCCATCGCATAGCCGTTAACCAGTGCTATGGTCGGTTTGGGCAACTGCTCTATAGTTTCGAATGCTTTTCTTCCTTGGAGCTGATAATCGTTGAACTTTTTGATTTGCAAACCGCGGTACTCATTAATGTCTGCCCCCGCGACAAAGGCTTTGTCGCCGCTACCGGTAAACATTACAACTCGAACATCGTCGTCTTGATTGACATTGTCTAGAGCCAGAATCAACTCGTTTTGCATGTCTTCAGAGAGTGCGTTGAGCTTTTCCGGTCGGTTAAAGGTGATCAGCGCAACGTGTTTGGTTGGGTAGGTCAGTTGGATAAAGGTAAAGTGATCATGTTTCATGGAATCATCCTTTTACAGAGCCAGCAGTGAGACCTGCAACAAAGTGTTTTTGTAGGAAGAAAAAGACCACCACAATAGGCAAAGAGATCATGACGGAGCTCGCCATGAGTTCGCCGTATCGAATGCCATACTGACCAATGAAGTCATTCATCCCGACAGGCAACGTTCGCATCTCTTGAGTGGTAGTAAACGACAGAGCAAATAGGAACTCCTGCCATGTGACAATTAAAATGTACACGCTGGTGGCGATGACACCCGGGCGGCAGAGCGGCAGCACAATTTCGAAAAAAATCCGCATTGGCTTGGCGCCATCCATCGCTGCTGCTTCGTCGAGCACAGCGGGGATATTTTCCATAAACCCTTTCAGCATCCAAGTTGCGACAGGAAGGGTTATGGTGATGTAAGCAATAATGAGAGACAGCTTGGTATTGAGTAAACCGGCGTCGTCCATCATTTTGTATATGGGAATGATGATGGCACTGGAAGGAAACATTTGTGACACCAGAATTAAGCCAAGGAAAATCGCCATGATTTTTATCTGAAATCGTGTAAAGGCATAAGCAGCCATTAAAGCGAGGCTAGTGGAAATCACCAAAGTGCTTAAAGAAACGACGACGCTGTTGAAGAAATACTGCCTAAATTCAGGGCGGAAGGCGTTACTGTAGTTTTCAAAGGTTGGGCTGTCCGGCCACAGCTTTGCCGGAATGGCGAAAGCTTCGGTGGACGGTTTTAGAGAAACTGACACCATCCAAAAAATTGGCAGCAAAATGATCAACGCCAGCAGTAATTGACCTGTCAGTAGCGCTAACTGCTTCATGTTGAGCTTGATTTTCATATTAGGGCTCATCGACTCTCCCTTTTTTGTAACCAGAAGTAAACCGAGAGTAAAACCACTAAGATAAGAATCGACATCACGCCGTAAGTTGCCGCTTCTCCGAATCGAAACTGTCCGAAACCCAGCTCAAAGATCTTTGTGGGGAAAATATGAGTGCTGTCTTTAGGACCACCACGGGTAAGTACCCAAACCATGTCGAAGTAGTTGAAGGTTAGAATGGCAGTAAGCAGTAAGTTGATCGCCACCACGTGCCGAACGGCTGGAATGATGATTTCTATCAGGCGACGAAATGGTCCAGCCCCATCCACGATGGCTGCCTCTATTTGCTCTTTATCGACACTTTGTAATGCCGCGAGATACACAACTGTTGAAAATGGAAAGCCTTTCCAAACGGCGGCTATCACAACTGCAAACATAGCGGTGTCGGGAGTGGCCAACCATGCAATGGCTTCGTCAATCAAAGAGCCAGACAGGAACATAGAATTGATGAGCCCTAATTGAGGGTCATACATGAAGCGCCATACTATGGCTGCCACTATTCCCGGTAGCACCCAAGGAAGCAGTACTAGAGAGCGCATTAACCCTTGTCCGGGTATTTTCTCATTCAATAAAAGTGCCGTTAAAAAACCAAACAGGTTTTGCAAAATGATCACACCAAACGTCCATGCAACAGAGTTTTGAATGATTTGCCAGAACTGCTCCTGTGATAACAATTTGCTGTATAGCTTAAATCCCACAAATTCTGGCTCGGGGTTGATGAATGATGTGGCGTATAAACTTTCGATGAACGTGCCAAACATTGGGTAATACATCAACAATCCGATAAGCGCGACGGCAGGCGCGATCATTATTAGAGGAAATCCAAAATTATTTCGGTACTTCATTGCCACACCCATGCTTAGTTCGCGCTGATAGCCTGATGTGGCTACCAGCACTTCCAATTACAACTGATTGATCTTGATGCAAGCCGAGTCCGCTGCTTTTTGTGCATCCGTGCCATCAAAGAGATCTTGAATCATTGCCATTTGAATATCGGCAATTTCCAAATACCGCGAAGACAGTGGTCGAGGTGATGCGTTATTCAAGTGCTCAATGATTGCATCTGGCTTGTGGCGATTAGCATCAACAAACTTTTGCGCTGCGTTGACGTTTGCTGGAAGAAGGTCGACGACTTTTCCATTGATGTCTTGTCTTGTGAGGAATTGGGCAAATTTCCACGCCGCTTCTTGGTGTTTGGAACCTTTGTACACGACTAAATTCCAGCCGCCGTAAGTACCAACGGGGGTTTTACCAGCAGGGGCGTGACCGTTTACAAAGTCCCAATCAATGCTGGATTTCTTCAATGTGGGTTGTTCTAAAGCGGGCCAAAATTCAATGGCTAATGAACCATTAAGGAACAGCTCTCGCATGTCTCCACTGGAAGCATTTAGAATGCCTTTAGGAGCGTATTGCGCGAGATCTTGAAGATACGCTAAAGCTTCAACCGCCGGTTTTTCGTTTAACTTACATTGCCCACTGCTATCTAAGACTTGACCGCCATTGGAGAAGATAAAGGAGTTGACGACCACGACGGTGTCTTCGCCTTTATGACCAAACAAACCAACGCCATATTGTCCTTTGGAAGTGTCTGTTAGTGCTTTTGCAGCGGATTTTAGCCCACTCCAAGTGACGATTGAGTCATACTTGATACCTGCCTTTTTGAATAAAGCGTTGTTGACGTAACTGAATTGCCACACGTCTACATTGAACGGGACACCCCAAGTTTTGTCTTTGTATCGAACTGAAGACCAAGCGCCGGGAAAGAATTGTCCTGCATTCATTGAAGCCGCATTCATTTTCTTATCGAGTGGTATAATCGCTCCCGCTTCTGCAAAAGCTGCTAGCCAGATCTGGTCGACCGTTGAAATGTCGGGGGCATTACCGCTTCTTACTGCTGTCAGAAGCCTTTGTTGATATTCAGGGTAGGGCACGGTTGTCACATCCACTTTGATCCCTGGGTTTTCTTTTTCAAATAGAGCAACAGACGCTTTTTGGTAGTCACTCAAACCAGATTCAGTCTGTTGGTTATCCCAAAAGCGGATGGTTATGTCTTCTGCTTGAACTGTGGGTGCAGACACCATCAGCACTAAGCTGATAGAGGCGCATAAATGGCGCAAACATGTACTGAGACGCTTCATAAACTATCTCCTTGTTTATTTTGGTGCATCACTGCTTGTGTCTTGTCTTCAGACTTCAAATAGTCTTCGGCAAGGTGAACGCGTATACCATTTGCCGACAGCTCTAGCCGCTGTGCGGGAATGGTGCCTAAATCTGTCATGACATCAGTAATGTCATGCAATGGAGCAATCAGGTAATTTTCTTCCGCGCCCATCTGGCTGGCTTCGCCTAAAACCAGCGTTTGATGCGAGCGGGCAATGGCGGTTTTGGCTACGACTGAGCATGCTTCGTCGTTCATACTGATGCCAAATTTGGATGAAATGCCATCCACGGAAAGAAAGGTTTTGTCGACTCGAATTTGTTCTAACGTTGAAAAGCAAGCTGAGCCTGTCAGTGCGCGCTGACCAGACAAAAGCTCTCCACCTGTTAAGATGATTCGAAAATCGTGTTTGTATTGTTGGAAAAATTCAAAGGCATCCAGAGAGTTAGTCACAATGGTGTGTTTGCCAGCTGCCTCAATCAATGCGGAAGCCAAAGGCATGGCGAAAACGCCGTGATTAATGAATATTTTGCTTTCACGCTTGAGTACCTTCACTGCCATTTGGGCAATGCGTTCTCGCGCATGATTTACTTCTTTGTGAAATTGGATTTCAGGCGGTTGGATCTCACATTGTAGCCCTAAATATTGGCATTCTGATTCCAAGCTTTTCGCCAGCTTTCGGTACCAGTTGTGATCGATAAAATGCGGCACAAACATGATTCTTGCTGAGGTTAAGCGGTTTTTGTCTACAGGAAACTCACGACCTGCTAACTCGGATAGGTTTTGTTTTAAAACCCAGTGATCATTTTGCCGAGTAAACCGAGTATGCACATCTTGCCCTGTCAAAATATCAAAAGGGGTCAATACTGGCTGGGGAACAACGCCGCTAACCAACTTGGCAACCGTGTGTGCCGCCATGTAGCCAACCAATTCTGGATATAAAGCGACACATGCGTGAAGTCGGTTGCCGTAAGTGAGTTCGTCCAGTAAATCATCGCCTTCTAATCCGATCGAATAGGCGTAAATGTCATGCCGACCTTTTGTAGCTTCTAACCCTGCAAGAATCGAGTGGTCATTCACGCCGAACAAAACATTGATATCCGGATGCGTTGTGAGCGCATCTTGTATTTGTCGCAGTGCGGTTCTGTAATGCCCAAACCCATCAATCGATAGCATCTGGAGTTCACCTAAGTAAAATTGGTTAAAACCCCGTAAAAACCCTTTTGTTCTTTGTTGTGCGTTAGAGAGTTGTGCATGGTTAATGAGTAGAACATTTGCGCACTTCACCTCATCACGATTGAGCTGACTAGCGGCAAATTTTCCTAGTTGATAACCGGCTTCTAAATTATCCGGACCAATATAAGTGCACTGCGAATCGGGAGCCGATTCAGACAAGACAGGAAGCCCGTTTGCTAATGCACGTTGCTTGAGTAAATCGCCCCATGGTTCATGGATAGGAGGAAGGATCAGCGCATCGACTTCATCAAGCCCGATATTTTCTTGGGGTAATGGAGGAGGCGTTACGTTTTTAACGGCATGAACAGCGCCATGAGAGCGTTCCAGTTTTCCACTTTTTGCCAGCCGTGCGACGTCTCTTCGAATAGTGACGTTGGCTACTTGTGGAAACTCCTGAGCAAGCTGCGCAATAGAGACGTTTCTACGGTTCTCTAGCACGTTCAATATGGCTTGTTCACGGAGCCTTTGGTTCATAATGAGTGATCCACTGGATTAACAATATTCACCATTATCTGTATAAATCAATCCAAATGATCAAATTATTCACCTATAAATTACAAAATTATCACAAATGATCATTTGTGTTCTTTATTGATCTTAAAGAGTGACCTGATACTTGTTCTTATCGTGGACGGCTTGTCCAATAGAGCAGTAAACTAAGCGCTTCTGGCACAAAGTGGCTATTTGGGAAAGGTATGAAAAAGTTTGATATTGCCGTGATTGGTGGGGGAATGGTTGGTGCTGCTGTGGCGGTGGGGTTTGCCAAACAAGGGAAAGAAGTGTTGGTTGTTGAGCATCATCAGCCTGAAGCTTACGACTCTAACCAGCCAATGGATTTGCGCGTATCTGCAATTTCTCAATCCTCAGTGAACTTTCTCGAAGAACTTGGTGCTTGGAATGCTATCGAAAGCACTCGTGTATGCCCATACAAACGTCTTGAAACGTGGGATATGCCTGAATGCCGCACACGATTTCACTCCGACGAACTCAACCTAGAGCAACTGGGCTTCATTGTAGAGAACCGCATGGTGCAGTTGGGGTTATGGGATGTGATGGCTAGGCTAAGTAACATAACGTTAAAGTATCCAGATACGTTAGAGGCGATAGAAGATAATTTGGATTCTAGGCTGCTTCGTTTGGCTAGCGGGGAAGAATATCAAGCGACATGGGTGATTGGAGCTGATGGAGCGAATTCGAAGGTGAGAGACATTGCTCAGATAGGTGTTACCGCTTGGGACTACCGCCAGCATTGCATGTTGGTTAATGTGGCAACAGATAAGCCTCAGCAAGATATTACTTGGCAGCAATTTACCCCGTCTGGACCTCGTTCATTCTTGCCTCTACCGGGGCATCAGGGCTCGGTTGTTTGGTATGACTCACCACAAAAAATACGTTCTCTACTGGCGATGAATCATACTCAGCTGGCAACGACTATTATGGATGAATTCCCAGCTGAACTCGGCAAAATAACGGTAGAGCAAGCCGGTGCTTTTCCGCTCACGAGACGTCATGCACAGTGCTATCATCAAAAAGGCTGTGTGTTAGTAGGAGATGCTGCCCACACTATTAATCCTTTAGCGGGGCAGGGCGTTAATTTGGGATTCAAAGATGTAAAAGCGCTGTTAGAACAAAGTGATTCGCTGGGTTTGACGAAACAAGCTTTGGAGCAATACCAATCGATTCGTAAGCGCGACAACCTCCTAATGCAAACTGGGATGGATGTATTTTACAAAGTCTTTAAAGACACATTCCCTCCCATCGCATTTGCACGAAACGCGGCATTGAAACTCGCAGAGCACTCCGGTCCTATTAAGCAACAAGTTCTGCGCTATGCGCTCGGTTTATAGCGCAATGTTCACACGCTTAAACGTAGGCTAAAAGAACTGCACACATACGGGGTTACCAGTGGAGATGCTGTACCCCGTTTCTTGTAATTCCCCGCTTTCTTCATTGCGGCGATAAGACACCAAATTATTCGTATCTTGATTCGCGACAACTAACCATTTTCCGTTTGGCATCAGGTTAAAATCCCGAGGGTTTAACCCACCTGATGATATGGTTTGAACAACGGTCAAATCACCGGAGACTTCCACCTTTAAACAGGCGATAGAAGATTGCTGTCTGCCTGAAACATAGACAAACTTTTCATCGGGAGATAAACGGATCGCTGCAGCAGCACCACCTTCATTGTGTTTTACAAATGGGGAAATGGTTGATGCTATTTCCCAAATGTCGTTTTCATTCTTTTTAAGAACCAAAACTTCTTCAGACAACTCGCAAAGCACATAAGCTTTGAGCTCATCTTGTGAGAAAACCAAGTGGCGAGGACCACTACCTGGTGGTGTTTGAACGTGCTGAACTTCAGATTCGTTGATGAGGGTATTGGATATAGGATAAAAGCTCACTCGGTCGGTACCGAGGTCTACCGTGACTAATTCATTGGTTTGTTTTAAAAAACATGCAAAGTGAGCGTGAGGTCCTTCCTGCCTATCTGTATTTGGACCATTCCCAGCATGTTGGATGGTGTGTATGTGTTCTAGCCGATCACTGCTGAGCGAGAATACACTGAAATCGCCAGTGCCATAATTAGACGTCACCGCCAATGTTTGATCTGAGTTTACTGCAACGTGGCAAGGGTAATCACCATCAACCGGATTACTATCGAGTAGGCTCAGCTGGTGGTTTTTTATATTGTGCACTGACAAGCCAGCCCCTTTTCCATTGGCAAACTCATTAATTGCGAAAACTCGCCCATCCTGAGAGGTCAAATAAGCGGGATTTTGCTCATCAGATATCAGCGCAAGTTTGTCGAAAGCGCCTGTTTCTAAATTCATGTGGACAGAGGAAATACCTTTTCCTTCCCCCGTCATGGCTCCAATGGATTGTGTGTAGCTACCGATAAGAATCTTTTGATGATTTGCCATTCTGAGTTGCCTTCGCTGCTTTAATTTATGCAAGCCATGATCAGTATGATTGGGGACAAAACGCAACTGAAAGCGGAATTCATAGAGAAAGAATGAGAATCAGAACAAAGATTTGATGACGTGAATCAGAAATGATCATGCAGAAAATAGAAAACCCACCAAAAGGTGGGTTTCTAAATAATGGTGCGGAAGGAGAGACTTGAACTCTCACACCTTGCGGCGCCAGAACCTAAATCTGGTGCGTCTACCAATTCCGCCACTTCCGCAACAAATCTGTAGTCTTGAATGATGATTGGTGAATCATTCAGACGTTGTAAATGGTGGCTACGACGGGATTCGAACCTGTGACCCCATCATTATGAGTGATGTGCTCTAACCAACTGAGCTACGTAGCCACTTTATGAAAAATGGTGCGGAAGGAGAGACTTGAACTCTCACACCTTGCGGCGCCAGAACCTAAATCTGGTGCGTCTACCAATTCCGCCACTTCCGCAACAAATTTGTAGTCTCGACTGACAATTGGTGAGTCAATCAGACGTTGTAATGGCTGGGCTACCTGGATTCGAACCAGGGAATGGCGGCATCAAAAGCCGCTGCCTTACCGCTTGGCGATAGCCCAACAGCGAGTGTGTATGATCACACTCTAAATAATGGTGCGGAAGGAGAGACTTGAACTCTCACACCTTGCGGCGCCAGAACCTAAATCTGGTGCGTCTACCAATTCCGCCACTTCCGCAACAAATTTGTAGTCTCGACTGACAATTGGTGAGTCAATCAGACGTTGTAATGGCTGGGCTACCTGGATTCGAACCAGGGAATGGCGGCATCAAAAGCCGCTGCCTTACCGCTTGGCGATAGCCCAACAGCGAGCGTGTATAATCACACTCTAAATAATGGTGCGGAAGGAGAGACTTGAACTCTCACACCTTGCGGCGCCAGAACCTAAATCTGGTGCGTCTACCAATTCCGCCACTTCCGCAACTTAATCTGTAGTTATCAAGACAATTGGTAAAGTCTCAATAACGTTGAATAATGGCTGGGCTACCTGGATTCGAACCAGGGAATGGCGGCATCAAAAGCCGCTGCCTTACCGCTTGGCGATAGCCCAACTGATTGTTTAGCGTGTCAATCTCACGCTCTTTATTTCTAAAGAGAACAATTCATGGTGCGGAAGGAGAGACTTGAACTCTCACACCTTGCGGCGCCAGAACCTAAATCTGGTGCGTCTACCAATTCCGCCACTTCCGCGTCTCAAATTTCTATCTTGTTATTTGCTAATTGGTAAAAGCCAATAACAATTGTATGGTGGCTACGACGGGATTCGAACCTGTGACCCCATCATTATGAGTGATGTGCTCTAACCAACTGAGCTACGTAGCCATCTTTTTAGAGCGAAACAATATAATACAATCTCTACTCTAGTTCTACCGAAAATGTAAAAACTTTTCGCTAGAAAACAATATGGCTGGGCTACCTGGATTCGAACCAGGGAATGGCGGCATCAAAAGCCGCTGCCTTACCGCTTGGCGATAGCCCAACAGCGAGTGTGTTATCACACTCTAAATAATGGTGCGGAAGGAGAGACTTGAACTCTCACACCTTGCGGCGCCAGAACCTAAATCTGGTGCGTCTACCAATTCCGCCACTTCCGCATTATTTCCTAAAAGCTTTCAAAAAAGCGCTTAGGAAATGGTGGCTACGACGGGATTCGAACCTGTGACCCCATCATTATGAGTGATGTGCTCTAACCAACTGAGCTACGTAGCCATTTTCAAACTTTCGATCTCTTTTATAAGTCGCCTTATTGTCGAGAACGGAGCGCATTATGCGGATATGACCCAAAACCGTCAACAGTTTTTTTTAATAAATTGCGATTTTAGAATTGTTCGCCCTTTTTTTAAGCAAAGAGACGTGTTTCTGATCTAAAAGTGTTGTGATTGCAACACGGACATAGCCTAGAGTGGCATTCAAATCGGAATTATGAGTATCGTTAAATAAAAAAAGCCAACAAATTTGTTGGCTTTTTGAACGGTTTTAAGTGAAAACGTGAAGAGTAATGTTTAAACGTTGAAGCGGAAGTGAACGACGTCACCATCTTTCACAATGTAGTCTTTACCTTCTAGACGCCATTTACCGGCTTCTTTTGCACCGCTTTCTCCGTTGAATTGGATGAAATCATCATATCCAACGACTTCTGCACGGATAAAACCTTTCTCAAAATCAGTGTGGATTTTACCAGCAGACTGAGGGGCTGTTGCACCAACTGGAATTGTCCATGCACGCACTTCTTTTACACCTGCGGTGAAGTAAGTTTGCAGCGTTAACAACTCGTAGCCAGAACGAATTACACGGTTCAAACCTGGTTCTTCAATGCCCATATCGGCAAGGAATTCTTCGCGGTCTTCATCGTCTAGTTCAGACAGTTCTGATTCGATAGATGCACAAACAGCGACAACAACGTTGTTTTCATTCTCGGCATACTCACGTACTGCATCTAGGTACGGGTTGTTTTCAAAGCCATCTTCATTCACATTGGCAATGTACATGGTTGGCTTAAGTGTTAGGAAGTTCAAGTAGCCTACGGCTGCCAGTTCTTCTTTTGCAAGATCAACCGTACGAGCCATTCCACCTTCTGTTAGAACAGGAAGCAGTTTTTCAAGAACAGTCAGTTCAAACTTCGCGTCTTTGTCGCCGCCTTTGGCTTTCTTAGTATTGCGGTGAATAGCGCGCTCACAAGAATCCAAATCAGCCAATGCAAGCTCTAGATTGATGACTTCGATATCTTCAATTGGAGAAACTTTACCCGCGACGTGAACAATGTTTTCGTTCTCGAAACAACGAACAACATGACCAATCGCGTCTGTTTCACGAATGTTTGCAAGGAATTTGTTACCGAGCCCTTCACCTTTGGATGCGCCCGCAACCAAACCTGCGATGTCGACAAATTCCATTGTTGTTGGCAAGATTTTTTTCGGATTAACAATTTTCGCTAATGCGTCTAAACGCAAATCTGGAACAGGTACTACGCCTGTGTTTGGCTCGATAGTACAGAAAGGAAAGTTTGCTGCCTCGATGCCTGCTTTAGTCAGTGCGTTAAACAGAGTTGATTTACCAACATTTGGCAAACCAACGATGCCACATTTAAAACCCATGATAGTAACCTTATTCAGCTTTGAACGTGTGTAAGCGGTTTTGCGCTTTCGTAAGTCCGTCTTTTAACAAGATGTCGAGGCTGCGTACAGATTCATCTACTGCAGCATCAATGCATTCTTGCTCTTTGGCTGGTGCTTTGCCCAATACATAGCCCGCCACTTTGTCTTTATGCCCTGGATGACCAATGCCAATCCTAAGGCGATAGAAATCTTTGTTATTGCCATGTTTACTGATGATGTCTTTTAGACCGTTATGCCCACCATGACCACCGCCTTTTTTGAATTTGGCTATACCTGGAGGCATGTCGAGTTCATCATGTGCCACCATTATTTCTTCTGGGGTAATCTGATAGAACTTTGCAAGTGCTGCAACCGCCTTGCCAGACAGATTCATATAGGTGGTTGGAATCAGTAAACGCAAATCCTGACCATCGACCATGATACGACCCGTTAACCCGAAAAATTTAGCTTCATTTTTTAAGGTTACATTATGAACCCTCGCTAACTCTTCAACTGCCCAAGCCCCTGCATTGTGGCGGGTTCTTGCGTATTCTGGTCCAGGATTTGCCAATCCAACCAGAAGTTTAATGGTCTGACTCAAGGTTATGGTCTCTCTGCGTAATCAAAAAGCGCGATATGATAGCACACTTCAAACTTATTAATCGACAGGATGTCTACGGGCATTCTACGGATAAAAAAATACCCCGTATTGCGAGGCACCTTTTAAATTAGGGTAATTCTTAGCCCAGCCTAAATCTTAGTTGGGCTTTGAACTTAAGTCTTAGTTGAACATTGCAGAGATAGACTCTTCATTGCTGATACGACGAATCGCTTCAGCCAACATGCTAGACAGAGTAAGCTGAGTTACTTTGCCTGTTGCTGCCATCTCTTGAGGTAGCTCGATTGAGTCAGTGATAATGACTTGGTCAAGTACCGAGTTAGCAATGTTTTCAGCAGCGTTACCAGAGAACACAGCGTGAGTCGCGTAAGCGAATACACGCTTTGCGCCACGTTGTTTAAGTGCTTCTGCTGCTTTACAAAGCGTGCCACCTGTATCGATCATGTCATCAACGATCACGCAATCGCGACCTTCAACATCACCAATAAGGTTCATCACTTCTGAAACGTTAGCACGTGGGCGACGCTTGTCTACGATAGCGATATCAGTATCGTCGAGAGCCTTTGCAGTCGCACGAGCACGTACAACACCGCCAAGGTCAGGAGATACAACAACCGGATCTTCTAGACCACGAGCACGCATATCTTCAAGCAGTACTGGAGTACCGAAGATATTATCTACAGGAACATCGAAGAAGCCCTGAATTTGTTCTGCGTGAAGGTCGATAGTAAGAACGCGGTCAACACCAACGTTAGAAAGGAAATCGGCAACCACTTTAGCAGTGATTGGCACACGAGCTGAACGTACACGACGATCTTGACGAGCGTATCCGAAGTAAGGGATTACTGCTGTAATACGGCCAGCTGAAGCACGGCGCATTGCATCAATCATTACCACCAACTCCATTAGGTTGTCGTTGGTTGGTGCACAAGTAGATTGGATGATGAATACATCACTACCACGCACGTTCTCGTTGATTTGAACAGCGACTTCGCCGTCAGAGAAACGGGAAACAGTAGCGTCACCTAGGGAGATGTATAGACGATCAGCAATACGTTGGGCTAGTTCAGGTGTAGCGTTACCAGCAAATAGCTTCATATCAGGCACGGTAGAAACCTCGGGGTTGCGTCCAGTTTTTAGATAGATTGTGAGTCGGCCGATTCGTACTCGGCCAATCTTTCTTTTAGAGGCGAAAGATTTACGCCTGCAGCTACAAATGCATGTACATCATCTGAAAGCTGAGAGAGCACTGAATTTGCTTCACTTTTGCTCGAAAATTCGCCAAAAATGCAAGATCCAGTACCCGTCAATCTTGACGGCGCGTATTGTAGCAGCCATGAAAGTTGCTTATCAACCTCAGGATAGAGTATTCGGACGATTTTTTCGCAATCGTTTTCGTACTCAGTGTCAAGAAGTGTTGCCAGATCTCGTTTTGGTGTGTTTCTTGTCAATTGAGAATGAGAAAAAATGTCGGCTGTCGCGATGCTGACATTAGGGCGAACAACGAGATAGACTTTTTCTTCCGGCTCTGCCGGGTAAATTTCTTCACCAACACCTTCAGCAAACGCGGCGTGACCTCGAACAAAAACAGGTACATCGGCACCCAAAGCTAAGCCTATTTCCGCCAGCTCATTGTCGGACAGCTTGGTTTGCCACAAATAATTCAACGCAACTAACGTTGTCGCGGCGTTTGAAGAGCCACCGCCTATTCCCCCACCCATTGGAAGAATCTTTTCTAACTCAATGTGTGCACCTAAACGGCATCCGGTTTTTTGTTGCAGTGCTCGGGCGGCCTTCCAAATTAAGTTATCTTCTAGGGCAACCCCTTTGATTTCTGGCGACAGCGTCACGTTACCAGTTGTATTGGCTTTTATACCCAGTTCGTCGCCGTAATCGATGAACTGGAATAGCGTTTGGAGCTCGTGGTAGCCATTGGCTCTTTGACCTGTTATGTACAAAAATAGGTTGAGTTTTGCTGGCGAAGGCCAAGTGGTATGGGTTGGAATCATTGAGAGACTATCCATTTTGAAACGGCAATTTTTAACTTTGTTTTGTCCTGTACTAACGTCAGGCTCGACGGTAATACGAATTCATTTTGTTGGGTGTATTTATTAAAGTTTAATTCCCAAGCCTGACCATCTATCTGCTTTGTTAAGTCACTTAACGTATTCTCTTCGTTAAGTTGGTAGTAGTCAGCATCGATAGGTAAACCTTTTATCCATTCACTTAACTGATCAATCGGGATACTGAGACCGGTAAGACGCTTAATCAGAATATTGCCACTAACGTGCTGATAGGTATCCCCTTCATGGGTGACGACGGTTGCACCATTTTCATCAATGTTAAGCAATAACGCGGTCTGACCAAGCAAGGTAGTTAGACGAAGTTCTTCTGAGTTATGAGTTTTTTTCCAGTAGAAACTCAAGCTCTGGCGCTTACTTTCACTGATGTAAGCCATTTTTCCTGTCAGGGCGTATTCCTGGAGTGATTCCAGTTGTTTTTGATGTGAAACCCAGTCGACAGGTTGATTGGGCGCCTCTGGAAGAGTGGTACAGGCAGAAAGTAAAAGTGCTACTGAAGCGACAAATAATGCAGAAGAGCTTCTCAAGGCACGAATAAACTGGGTGGTAGGTGAAATGAGTAGAATAGTCAATCTTTGCTCCACATAACGCTAATTCGGCGCTCACTATATCACTTAAATGACATCGTGTTTAAATCCCCCCTTTAAATAGGTGCTTCCATAAAGTAAAATTCAAGCTCTTACAGTATTTTCGGACAGAGATCTCTCACTACATGTCTTTGCTTGTCATTGGTATCAATCACAATACGGCGTCGGTCGAATTGCGAGAAAAAATCGCATTTTCTCCAGACAAGCTGACCCAAGCACTATCTGATATTGCCAATAATTCAAGTATTAACGGTGGAGTGATCCTTTCAACCTGCAATCGCACAGAAATATATTGTGACGTCAAAAATGCAGGAAAAGGTCAGATAATCGATTGGTTAACTGATTTTCACGGTATTCATTCAACCGATTTAATGCCCAGCCTGTATATCCATGAAGAACAATCTGCCATCAAACACTTGATGAGAGTGGCTTGTGGGTTAGATTCCTTGGTATTGGGTGAGCCCCAAATTTTAGGTCAGGTTAAGCAGTCGTTTTCGGATGCTCGTGATAGTAAGGCCGTTGACGCTACAATGGAGAAGCTTTTTCAGAAAGCGTTTTCTGTTGCTAAGCGTGTTCGAACTGAAACCGAGATTGGTGGTAATGCAGTGTCTGTAGCTTACGCTGCATGCACACTAGCGAAACACATTTTTGAATCGATTGAAGAGACAACAGTATTGTTGGTCGGTGCAGGTGAAACCATAGAGTTGGTTGCCAAACACCTTGATGGTCATGGTTGTAAAAAAATGATTGTCGCGAACCGTACTCGTGAAAGAGCACAAACACTGGCGGAAGATTTTGGTGCGTCAGTGATTAGTTTGCCGGAAATACCTGAACATTTGCCAAAAGCTGATATTGTTATCAGTTCCACAGCAAGTCCGTTGCCGATCATAGGGAAAGGAATGGTAGAAACGGCTTTAAAAGCCCGTAGACATCAACCGATATTAATTGTTGATATTGCGGTGCCTAGAGATGTAGAAGCACAAGTTTCTGAACTGGACGATGCCTATTTATATACAGTGGATGATCTTCAATCTATTGTTGATAAGAATATAGAGCAAAGAAAAGTCGAAGCCATACAAGCGGAAGCCATTGTGGCAGAAGAAAGTGCTGGGTTTATGACTTGGCTTCGTTCTCTGCAAGCGGTAGATAGTATTAGAGACTACCGCGAATCTGCGAATGGTATCCGTGAAGAGCTGCTTTCTAGAAGTTTGCAATCGCTGTCTTCGGGCGGTGATCCGGAAAAAATTCTTATCGAGCTTAGCAATAAGTTAACCAACAAGTTGATTCACGCTCCCACGCGTGCGCTGCAAAGTGCAGCAGAGCAGGGTGAACCCGCCAAATTAACTGTTATACGCCAGAGTCTCGGACTCGAAGACTCCTAAACTGATTTTAAGAACATTATGAAACCTTCTATTTTGACCAAGCTTCAAACGCTGGTAGAGCGTTATGAAGAAGTCCAGCATTTGCTTGGCGATCCAGACATCATTGGCGACCAAAACAAGTTCCGCGCCCTTTCGAAAGAATACTCTCAGTTGGAAGAAGTCACGAAATGCTTCCAATCTTATCAGCAAGCGCAAGAGGATCTTGAAGCTGCAGAAGAGATGGCGAAAGAAGACGATGCCGAAATGCGTGAAATGGCTCAAGAAGAAATCAAAGAAGCAAAAGCGTCCATTGAAAACCTAGCGGATGAGCTTCAGATTCTTTTACTGCCTAAAGATCCTAATGATGACCGTAACTGCTTCCTAGAAATCCGAGCGGGTGCAGGTGGCGATGAAGCAGGAATTTTTGCGGGTGATTTGTTCCGCATGTACAGCAAATATGCCGAGAAACGTGGTTGGCGAGTTGAAGTTGTGAACTCCAATGAATCGGAACACGGCGGTTACAAAGAGATGATCGCGAAAGTGGTCGGTGAAGGGGTTTATGGCGTATTGAAATTTGAATCTGGTGGTCACCGTGTTCAGCGCGTACCAGAAACAGAATCTCAAGGTCGCGTACACACTTCAGCTTGTACTGTTGCCATTATGGCGGAGATCCCAGAAGCGGAAATTCCAGAAATCAAAGCATCGGATCTGAAAATCGACACCTTCCGAGCGTCGG
The DNA here is from genome assembly GCF_002835515.1 of Vibrio sp. vnigr-6D03. Lineage (NCBI taxonomy): Bacteria > Pseudomonadati > Pseudomonadota > Gammaproteobacteria > Vibrionales > Vibrionaceae > Vibrio > Vibrio sp. vnigr-6D03. Next base: position 140,623 of record NZ_PIZL01000002.1, on the reverse strand, counting down.
GCGCGGGTGGTCAGCACGTTAACACCACTGACTCAGCCATCCGAATTACTCACTTGCCTACGGGTACGGTGGTTGAGTGTCAAGATGAGCGTTCACAGCACAAGAACAAAGCGAAAGCGATGTCGGTTCTGGCTGCGCGAATTACCCAAGCTGAAGAAGCTAAGCGAGCGGAAGAAGTGTCAACAACTCGACGCAACCTATTAGGTTCTGGCGACAGAAGTGACCGAATTCGTACCTACAATTACCCTCAAGGTCGTGTTTCTGATCATCGTATCAATCTAACGGTGTACCGTTTGAACGAGGTGATGGAAGGCGACCTACAAAGCTTGGTTGATCCTGTGATTCAAGAGCATCAAGCTGATCAACTAGCGGCATTAGCAGATCAAAACTAACAGCATGTTGAACGCTAATGACCAGTGAGCAAGGTATGCCTGCAAGTATTGAAGTCACTTTAAAAGCGGCAACAGAACAATTGATAGCCAGCGGCAGCGATTCGCCGTCGCTGGACGCGGCTGTATTGCTTTGCCACGCACTGGATAAACCGAGAAGCTACCTACTGACTTGGCCCGAGCGAGCATTGACGAGCGAACAGGACACAATGTTTCTCTCTTTATTAGAAAGACGTTTGACCGGAGAACCCGTCGCCTACATTGTAGGCGAAAGAGAATTCTGGTCGTTGCCGTTAAAGGTGTCGCCATCAACATTGATCCCTCGCCCCGACACTGAGCGCCTCGTTGAACTGGCGTTGGATAAGATGTCTGGTGTCACGGGAGAAGTGCTTGATTTGGGGACCGGGACGGGTGCCATTGCATTGGCGATAGCCAGTGAATTGCCCTCGATACAGGTCACGGGAGTCGACATTCGTGTTGAAGCCCAAAAACTGGCGACAGAGAACGCAACGCGTTTAACTATCCGAAATGCTTCATTTTTACAAGGAAGTTGGTTTTCCCCTATTACTGAGGGAACGAAATTTGCTTGTATCGTAAGTAATCCACCCTATATTGACGCTTGCGACCCACACCTTGAGAAAGGTGATGTTCGATTTGAGCCGATGAGTGCGCTTGTTGCAGAAGAGAAAGGAATGGCGGATCTGAGCTACATAGCTGATAACGCACGTTCTTATCTTTCTGAAGACGGTTGGCTTTTAATGGAGCACGGCTTTGAGCAAGGCTTGCTAGTACGAGATGTTTTAACGTCACTAGGGTATGTCGATGTAGTGACAGAACAAGATTACACCGGAAACGACAGAGTTACATTGGGTTGCTTTCGATCTTGATAAAGGGCGATATCGTCCTTATTGATGAGCAATGTACTGAGTACATATAAAAAAGATAATTATTATGTATATAGCGCTAAAACATTTCCACATGCTTACGATTGCAATCAGTGTATTACTGTTTGTTCTTCGGTATGCATTGATGGTGGCTAAATCGCCAGTATTAGAAAATAAATTTCTCAAAATATCACCTCACATTAACGACACACTTTTGCTGTTGTCTGGTGTGGGATTGGTTGCAATCACGGGCTTTGTACCGTTTACACCAGCAGGGCTTTGGTTAACTGAAAAGATAACTTGTGTGCTGGCTTACATTGCCCTTGGATTTTTTGCATTAAAATTAGGTAAGAACCAATTGTTAAGAGCGTTTGCCTTTTTTGGTGCGCTAGGATGGTTGGCTATGGCAGGGAAACTTGCTGTTACGAAAGTACCGGTATTTTTAGGTTAAATCATGTTTGATCTGTTCGACGAAGACTTAGACGACATGACATTGGTTGAAGGGGCTTTAGCGCTAAATGAGGCGATTGATCCTGATACGAATGTACATTGGGCGAATGCAGAGCTTGAGCGTCTGTTAAAAGAAGCCGAGCTAGAATTGAGCCACGAAGTGAATGAGCAAGCAAGGTTTGAGGCTTTCTTGCGTCTTTTTTATTGTCAGTGGCAATTTGAAGGCGACAGTGAAGCTTATTTTGCAAGTGAAAACGCTTTTATGGACAAAGTGCTTGAGCGACGCAAAGGTATCCCTGTTAGCTTGGGTTCGCTTTTGCTCTACTTTGGCCAAAAGTTGGGCTTTCCTGTAGAAGGGGTGACCTTTCCAACTCAGTTTCTTGTCAAGGTGATGTGGCCTGATGAAACAGCGGTATACATCAACCCATTCAATGGGGAATACGTTAGTGCGCAAACACTGCGTGCATGGCTAATTGGTCATGATGGACCATTGGCTAAATTGAAGCCAGAGCATTTGGCTTCAGCGGACAATCCGACTGTTATTGGGCGTTGGCTAGCGTTAATTAAATCTGCGATGTTGCGTGAAGAGCGATACACTTTAGCGCTGAATTGCACGGATTTAGCATTGACGTTTGTTCCTGATGACCCTTATGAAATCCGCGATCGTGGGTTTATATATCAGCAACTCGATTGCCACCAAATTGCAGCAACGGATTATCAATTTTTTATTGATCAATGCCCTGACGATCCTGGTGCAGAACTCCTTAAAGCTCAGGTGAGTACCATGAGCGAAACTCAAATTACTATTCATTAGGCGAGACCTTCATATGGAACAGAAAACCGTCAAAATTGGCGAACTGGATGTCGCTAACGACAAGCCATTTACACTTTTTGCGGGCATGAATGTCCTTGAATCACGCGATCTTGCTATGCAGATCTGTGAACATTACGTAAAGGTGACAGAGAAGCTGGGTATCCCTTATGTATTCAAAGCGTCTTTTGATAAAGCAAACCGCTCCTCAATCAATTCATACCGTGGTCCTGGTATGGAGGAAGGATTAAAAATTTTCCAAGAGTTGAAAGAGACTTTTGGCGTCAAAATTATTACTGATATCCACACAGAAGCGCAGGCACAACCCGTTTCTGACGTCGTGGATGTTATCCAACTTCCTGCTTTCTTGGCTCGTCAAACCGATTTGGTTGAAGCGATGGCCAAGACGGGTGCTGTTATTAACGTGAAAAAACCTCAATTTATGAGCCCAGCTCAGGTGGGGAACATCGTTGATAAGTTCGCGGAATGTGGCAACGAACAAATCATTTTATGTGAGCGTGGTGCTTGCCACGGTTACGATAACCTTGTGGTAGACATGCTTGGTTTTGGCGTGATGAAAAAGGCTTCTAATGGTAGCCCTATCATCTTTGATGTGACCCACGCGCTACAAATGCGTGACCCATCGGGTGCTGCATCTGGTGGACGCCGTGAGCAGACTGTTGAACTTGCGAAAGCGGGTCTAGCGACGGGCATTGCAGGTTTGTTTATTGAAGCGCACCCTAATCCAGATAAAGCACTGTGTGATGGTCCATCTGCGTTGCCTCTTGATAAGTTGGAACCTTTCCTAGCTCAGATGAAATCTTTGGATGATTTGATTAAAAGCTTCGAACCTATTGAGATTAACTAGGCTGGCTGGTTTCAGATAAATATCAGCATAGTAGTACTAGCTACTTGAAGTAAAAAACGGGCTTGTAGAGCCCGTTTTTTTATGACTTAAGTTATTCAGTGTGCCGCTTCAATTCCGCAACACAGCCGCCTTGTGGATGGTTGGCAATAGAAAATGACCACTGATAGCTTTCACAAAGGCGACGCACAATCAAAAGCCCTAAGCCATGTTCTGATATGGTTTTACCTTCTAATCCACTGCCTGTATCTCGGACTCGAATTGTCTCAGCTTGAATTAAAACATCAATCTTGCCTTCACCTGTGTGCCTGATGGAATTGTCCAGCAGGTTTTTCAAAATCATCGATAGCACTGTAGGGGGAAGGTTAGTTTGCGTATTTGGGTCTAAATCCAGATCAAATTGAATGTCAGGGTGAGCCCGTTGGTAACTGACAATATCAATGGCATCTAATTGAATTGAATAGAGTTGAGCTACGTTACCTACATTTTCTTGCTTGACGATATTGAGCAGTACTTCCACCGTTGCTTGCATTTTTTTTGCGGCACTGACAATGCGTACTCGCTGCTTCTCATGAAAATTTGGTTCTTGTTTCATGCCTTGTAAATTGGCAGCACCAAGGATGATGGCAATGGGGGTTTTAAGTTCATGGCTGGCGTACTTCGCAAACATCATCTCTTGCTTGGCTATTCTTTCTTTCATGTCAGAAAACTGGTTAAGCTTTTCTGTTAAGTGTTGCAGTTCAACAATGGTATCGTCTTCGACTTGAAATTTATGACTGCCTTCTAATGTCAGTTGCGTGCTTAGTTGGGATATCGGGTTCATGATCATACTGAATACCCGTTTCAGTGAGAATCGAAGCACTAAGATAAGGCAGCCGGTAAATGCCATTGAAATCAAAATGATGAAATCCCAGGACTCATCACCAAAATCTTTTGCGCTGGCATCAATGGTCAGATACAAAGCAGTATCTTTGCCATTGATATCAAGAAATCTTGTATAGAAAACAAAATAGCCTTCATTAAAGAAGTTACGCTTATTGCTGACTTCATTGATAGGGAAAGGGCTCAGTTTTTTAACGTTGTCTGGAAGCGCATCTGCATCGTAATACGCGGTAATAAATGGGCTAACTTTCTCATAAGGTAAGCCTGAATTCAGGTAACGCTCTATCGCAATATTTTTGAACGATTGAAGGTGGATCGCGGTATTTCGATCTTCGTTGATGACTAGGTACAGGGCAAACGAAAGATAAATTAGCGCAGCTAAACTGAATGCTATCAAGCTATAAAATCGCAGTAAGTCCCGTTTTACATCGTTGATTGAACGGCTTTTCATTCTCTAGTCTCTACTTTTCTAACCGAAGACCAATTTTAGGCACGGTAATGAGTATTGGGTGTTCAAACGGCTTATCCACGATGTTCCTTAGAAGGTATAGGTGGCTTCTGAGTACGTCGTTGTCGGGAATATCTTCCCCCCAAATCTCATGGATTAGGCTTTCACGTGTGACTATATCTGGGGCGGCTTTGACGAGTTTGACCAAAATTTGGTACATAACGGGAGTGAGAGAGAGCAGGGTTCCTGCACGGTAAGCTTGATGAGAAGACTGCTCAATGACGATGTCTCCATATTCCAATCTACTTTTGGCAACGTCACCACGATAACGTTTTATTAAAGCACTTAGCCTGACTTCGAGTTCATCAAAATCAAAAGGCTTGGTAATAAAATCGTCTACGCCACTTTGATAACCACGCAATAAATCTTCTTTGCTATTTAAGGCGGTAAGCATTAACACGGGTAATGTCTTACCATTACGTCGCAGCTGATTCATCACTTGAATGCCATCTTTCTTAGGCATCATTACATCCAAAATTACCGCATCGAAATCGTATTGGTGAATAAGCGCAAGACCTTCTTCTCCATCGCTAGCGAAATCAACCTCAGCGCCTTTCATTTCAAGAAAATCTGCCAGTATGCCTTGCAGTTCAATGTTGTCTTCAACTACCAATAATTTCTTGCTTTTCAACATACTGTCTCACCCTCTTTTCAAGGCATTTAGTTTAGCAGCTTGCTGTCGAATTTTTGTCGAATTTTTGTCGAATTATCCGCCTCCATTTTCACAAAACTTCGACATGACTATCTGCAAACTAATGTTATTAACTCGAAGAGGCACGTTATGAATATTCATAGATCATTTTCTGTTATCGCTCTTTTAGGGGCACTCCCTTTTTATACTCAAGCGGTTCAACTTTTAGGACAGGCACAGGTTATTGAGCCTATCAATGTTGTGGCTGAAGTCAGTGGTGTTCTAGATCAAGTTGAAGGGGATGTCGGGGAGGCGGTATCCAAAGGAATGAAACTCGCTGCTATCCAAACATTCGACTACGAATTGGCGGTGCGTCAACAAATGGCAAACCTTGAATTGGCGAAATCGGATTTAACCATTAAGCAGTCATTATATGAGCGATACCGCGCGCTGAAACGAAAGAACAGTTTATCTCAAAATGAATTAGATGTTGCCAAAGCCGATTTTGATGCCTCTAAGGCAAGCCTAGATTTGGCAAATTTAAACCTTGATGAAGCAAAGAGAAACCTCAACGAAACGCAGGTCCAATCTGAAATACGAGGGATTATTACTCAGCGTAAGGTCAATAAAGGTGCATGGGTCGAAAGAGGTGAGTTGCTGTACCAAATCGTCAACATTGATCAGATAAACGTACGATTTTTTGCAAGCCAATACGACCTGCAATCGCTCTCTGTCGGTATGCCTATAACACTTTGGACTGAAAGGGCGGTGAATCAAAAAATCAATGCTCAGATTACGCGCATTGGTGTGCAGCCAGATGAGAATACTCAGACTTATCCCGTTTTTGTGACGATCAAGAACACCGCACATGTCTATAAGCCAGGTATGACAGTGTATGGCTCTACTGAGCGCCTTGAGTCTTCAGAATTATTCAAGAAACCAGAATAATAAGGTCAGTCATGAATTCTATTATTAGCTATTTTGCTTCTCGACCAATGGTCGCGAGAGTGTTAACCATTATGGTTTTGTTGGTGGGTATTGGCTCCGCCAGTATTGTTAAGCTTCAGGAGTTACCTGATGTAGCTTTTGCTGAGGTAAGTATAACAACACACTACCCAGGGGCGTCTGCACAAGATGTTGAGTTGAACATCACTAATCGAATCGAGAAAGAGTTGAGAACGGTGCAAGGCGTTCGAAAATTTACTTCTTCATCCGTTGAAGGGACATCGCTTATCACTCTAGAACTCGATGACAGTGGTAAGGATTTGAGTAAGGTTGTGAACGATATCCAACAAGCGGTGGATCGCACCAGCGGGTTGCCTAAAGACATTTCCAATCCGCCTCTGGTGGAGCAAGACAGCACTTCCTCTTTTGAAGTACTTCGATTCGGCGTAGTAACAGATAGGCCATATCACGAGTTACAGCCTTATGTCAGAAGTTTAGAAAAACATCTTCGTACGCTTCCGGGTATTGGCTCCATTAGTATGACCAGCTTTAGAGAACGTGAATTTTGGATTGAGATAGATCCGATAAGAGCCGACAGGTACAAACTGAGCTTTGAACAAGTGATTGCCGCGGTGAAAAATCGGAATTTATCTCGGTCTGGTGGGGTCGTGGAGTCTTGGAACAGTGAGCAGCGCATCGTAACGCTTACGCAAATTCAATCTGTACAGGAGTTGGAGCAGACTATTGTGGCTACATTACCCGCTGGCGAGATTGTTCGAGTAAAAGATGTCGCCAACGTTAAAGATGATTTTGAAAGAAGCACGCAAACCAGCGTGATCAATGGTCAAGAAGGTATTTTGTTTGCCGTAACCAAGAGTGCGCATGCCGATATCCGTTCGACGATATCCAATGTCTTATCACATTTAGAGAAAGAACAAATCCGAACTGATGGAGCGTTTCAGTTCCCAGTCGCGCTAAACTTGGCTGACGATATGGCCACTAAGTTTTCTATCGTATCTGTTAATGGTGGCATCGGACTGGTGCTGGTGCTTATAGTACTAAGCCTGTTGTTAAGGCGTCAGGTAGCATTTTGGGTGTCTGTTTCCATACCATTTTGCGTACTTGGGGTTGTTATCATGTTGCCTGCATTTGGTATGAATTTAGACAGCATTACGTTAGCTGCAATGTTGTTGGTGATTGGTATCATAGTCGACGATTCAGTCATTGTTGCTGAGAGCATATACAGCGAAAAGCAGAAAGGAAAAAGTGGGTTTAAAGCCGCTGTATCGGGCACTCAGAAAGTCATTAAGCCCATTATTGCGAGTTTAACCACAACGGCACTGGTTTTTATCCCCATGTTCTTTATTCCGGGGACTCTGGGTAAAGCGGTTGTTGTTATCCCTATTACAGTCATAACTGCGCTTATATTTTCATTGGCTGAGTGTACCTTTACTTTGCCTGCACATTTGTCGTCTGCTTTAGATAAAAATGATTTCAACAAAAACGAGAAAGACACATTTAATGCGGTTATATCTAAGTACCAACAAGCGTTGATATATAGCCTTTCTCATAAAAAAGTGGTCCTAGGTTTAGCGCTGATTGCGTTAGCTGGCGGGAGTTTCTTGGTGACAACGATGAAGTTGGATTTCTTTCCTTCTCAAGCCGCAAAATACATTGAGGTCTATACAGAAGTTGCCCCAGGAACGCCTAGCGATAAGGTGCGTGAAAGTCATCTAGCGCTAGAGAAAGCCATTCAAAACTTGCCTGCAACGGAACTGAAAAGCTATCAACTTACCTTTGGATCACCTGTGAGCTCAGGTCAGATTAATTTGACTGACTTTGAAAACAGAGAGAGAACCGCGAATGAAATCAGTGATGCGCTTCAACTTGCCGTTTCCAACGACAGCCGTCTGAGATTTGTTAAATTCAAAGTTGATGCGGGCGGACCGCCTCCCGGGGAGCCTGTTGAAATTCGAATCATAGGTAATAACCATGAAGAAAGAGATCGCGCAGTTAAGCTGGTCCAAGGTTGGATGGATCAGCATCAAGGATTGGGAAGTGTCGTAAACAGTGAAGGTTTGAAAGACATCCAATTAAAGATAGTACCTCAACACGAGTGGCTAGCAAGATACAATCTAACAGTCGCTGATTTGGCGAGGGCGTTACGAATTGCTTTTGATGGTGAGCAAGTCACATCGACTTGGTTAGGCGATGAGGAAGTAAACCTTCGAGTGATTTTGGTGAAAGAGTATCGAAATCTGGAAAAACTCAGCACAACAAAAATTTATACTTCGGCTGGTGAACAAGTGCCATTAAGCCGTTTAGCCAGTGTTGTTCAGGTACAAGCGCCAAGAGAGATCCTTCATTATAATGGCGACAGGCAAGTCGTGGTTACGGCACAAATCATCGACGAAAACTTAACGCCTGATGCGATTTCCTCCAGTATTTCTGAAGCGTTGTCGGAAAAAGTTGGGGCATCAATAAAGTTAGATATTGGAGGAGAAGCGGAATCTACCGGTGAAACTTTTGATGGGATCTTGATTGCGTTTCCAGCGGCGCTCTTAGGCATTTATTTTGTCTTGGTTATCATGTTTGGTTCGATGCTCCAACCATTGTTAGTTATGTCGGTTATACCGTTTGCATTGGTTGCGTCTCTTATGGCGTTGCTGGTTCATTTTCAAGATATCTCGCTTTTTGCGTTAATAGGGGCATTGGGAATGATGGGGGTTGTAGTGAACAACACCTTAGTTCTGATAAATCAGATCAACGTGCTGCGTAACCAAGGGTATTCAAGTCAAGACGCGGTACTTGAAGGCGCGAGTAGCCGACTAAGACCGATATTGCTTACATCAATTACGACGGTTGCTGGTCTTATCCCGCTTGCATACGGGCTCGGCGGAACAGACGTTTATATGGGACCAATGTCGTTAACATTGGGGTATGGTTTACTGTTTTCCCTTCCTGTTGTTTTGTTTGTTGTACCTTGTTTGTACATGGCATGCTTTGGGAGAAAGTAACAGCGCAGTAATCCTCAAACGATGAAACATAAAAAAAACGGGCTTTCAACGCCCGTTTTTGTATTTACTGTCCTTGTGCTTTTACAGATCTAAAGCTTGAATCGAGACACTTCTTGGTAGAGTTCACCAGAAATACTGTTCAGTTCTGAAGCTTGTGCACTTGCATCTTGCGCTTGCTCAGCAAGAGCCTGAGAAACGTCTTTTACTTCGTTGGTGTTACGAGTAATTTCTTCAGTCACCAAAGATTGCTCTTCTGCTGCTGCCGCAATTTGGCTTGCCATGTCGTTGATCATATTGGCGGATTGAGTAATACGTTGAAGGCTTTCCGATGCAATACGAGCATCAGTGACGGCTTTCTCTGCATTATTCTGGCTGGTTTGCATAGAGGATACTGCACGCTGCGTCGTACTTTGAAGCGTATCAATGTTGCGGTTGATTTCGCCGGTCGCATCGTGAGTTCGCTGGCTTAACACTCGAACTTCGTCTGCAACTACCGCAAAACCGCGGCCTTGTTCACCAGCACGCGCTGCTTCGATAGCAGCATTCAATGCCAATAGGTTCGTTTGCTCTGCGATTTCCTGAATCGTCGACAAAATGCCACTAATTTCCTGCGCATGCATTTCAAGCTCTTGGATAACAGAAGTCGCATCGCTGATGTCTGAAGCAAGAGAAAGAATCGATTCTTGGCTGTTGAGTACCTCTCGTTCACCTTGATTAGAGATCTCAACAGTTGCAGCCCCTTCTCTAGCTGTGTTTTCTGCATTGCTGGCAATTTCTTGTGTGGCGCTCGACATCTCGGTTACTGCCGTCGCTACCATATTGATTTCTTGTTGCTGGTGGTCAATGCGGTGGGCATTCTCATCGGCGTGTCGAGAAGTGATATCAGCTTGGCTCGATAACTGAGTGGAGTAGTTGTGAATGTTCGATACGAGCAAATGCATTTTTTCTGTAAATCGATTGAAGTTCGCAGCAAGCTGGCCAACTTCGTCATTCGATTGAATGGTAATTCGTTGCGTTAGGTCGCCATCACCTTCCGATATTTCTTCCAGTGCTTTACTGACTTGAGTAAGCCCTTTCAACTGGAATGAGACCATCCACCAGATAACGAAAAGCACGATCAACGCGACTATGATACCAGTAAAAATCAATTGTTTAAGAAGAGCGTCGTGGTTGGCTTCTTCCGTTGCACGGTCCATTTCCAATGCAAAAATCCAATCACTGTTCGGCACTGAAGCAAAGTAAAGAAGCTTCTCTTTACCGCCGCGAATCGATATCTCAATTCGATTCTCATCCGATGCAGAACGAATCGCAGTGTTAGAGAGCTTTGGAGCGTAGCGGTTAAAAGGCGTCATCAGTAACGACTCTTGAGGGTGAGATAAGATTGTTCCCTCTTTGTTAAGCATCATAGCGAACGCATTGTCGCCCACTTGGTAGCTGTTGAGGTTTTTTTGAATCGACCTCAGCTTAAGGTCCGCACCTAAGATACCAATCATTTGGCCGTTAGCGTACACCGGGGTCGATATCGTTAACATGGTATGGCCTTGTTGAGCACCAACATACGGTTTCGATACTACGGTTTTACGTTGGTTAGAAGCTTGCTTAAACCAGTCGCGACCACGAGCATCAAACTCAGGGTAGGGGGTGGATGTGCCAGCAAGATAAACGTCGCCGTTCATTTGCGCGAAAAATACTTCATCGAATCTGCCTGCTTTTTTCGCCTGAGGTAATGCCACAATGGCTTCTTCTAGCGAATTAACGGTAGCGGCGGCATCTACTACATCCTTGTGAGACACCAACCAATACTCCAGAGATTCGACAGCGGTATTCGATAAGCTAATCGCACGGCTATAAACACCATGGCGAGTTTGCTCAAAAAGAATAGATGAAGCACGCCACGTTAAAATGGAGGTGATTATTGCAATGCAAACCAGTACGGATAGCGTAATTTTAACTTTAAGGGATAAATTTTTTGCTGAAGTAATCATAACTGCCTAGTAGGAATATGAGGTGTATTTATAGTATTTCGTGCGGAAAGTAACCTGATTGCCTTGTGAATACAAGACTAGAAAGGATATATATACACGCTAATTGATTATCTCACAGGTAATCGTTTGCTTGTGATCTTGATAAGTAATGACGTGTAAGCACGGTGCTTTGTTACACTTTTGAATTTCAATTAAGGTGATCGAATCGTCATAAACATGAAATGAATGTGGTGGTTTACTTAGGTTAATTTAAACTTGTTCATGTTTTTAGAAGATCTTGCAGTAATATTGCTTGATTTTGCATCAGATTCTGATGCCGGTGGAACCCTACTAAATTAGATTAAGGTTGTAATAATGAAGGAACGCCTAAGTTTGAAAGCTGCGATAGGTGCAGCGTTACTTGCGACTCTAACTGGTTGTGCGACAGCACCAGCTTGGGAAGAAGATACAACGTACAAGCTTACAGTTTTGCATACCAATGACCATCACGGTCGTTTTTGGCAGAACAAATACGGTGAGTACGGTATGGCTGCTCGTAAGACGCTGATCGACGAGCTGCGCACTGAGATTCGCGCTGAAGGTGGAAGCGTACTGCTACTTTCTGGCGGTGACATCAACACTGGTGTTCCTGAATCTGACCTTCAAGATGCTGAACCAGATTTCAAAGGCATGAAAATGCTTGGTTACGATGCAATGGCATTGGGTAACCACGAATTCGATAATTCACTTGATGTATTAGAAAAGCAGATCAAATGGGGCGGGTTCCCTATGCTTTCTGCCAATATTTACGACAAAGTAACGGGCGAGCGTAAATATCAGGCTTATCATATTTTTGAGAAGCAAGGCATCAAGATTGCGGTTATCGGTCTAACGACAGAAGATACGGCGAAAATTGGTAACCCTGAGTTCATCAGCAGCCTAGATTTCCGTGATCCAAAAGTAGAAGCGAAAAAGCTAATTGCTGAACTAGAGAAGTCTGAAAAGCCTGATCTTATCTTCGCGGTTACACACATGGGTCACTATGAAGACGGTAAGCGTGGCATTAACGCTCCTGGTGATGTTGCGTTGGCTCGTTACTTAGATGAAGGTTCTTTGGACATGATCGTAGGTGGTCACTCTCAAGAGCCTGTTTGTATGGAAGGTCCAAACGTTGCGAAGAAGAAGTTCAAACCTTCTGACGAATGTAAGCCAGATCAGCAAAACGGCACATGGATTGTTCAAGCTCACGAGTGGGGTAAATACGTAGGTCGCGCTGATTTTGAATTCACAAATGGTGAACTTCAAATGGTCAGCTACGATTTGATTCCTGTTAACTTGAAGAAGAAAATCAAAGTTGACGGCAAGAAGAAGCGTGTCCTAATTGAAGATGAAATCGCACAAGATCCTGCAGTACTCGCATTCCTTAAGCCATACCAAGAAAAAGGTCAGGCAGAACTAAACGTTAAGATTGCAGAAACCAACGGCAAGCTGGAAGGTGACCGTAACGTTGTACGCTTCAATCAGACTAACCTTGGTCGTTTGATTGCGACAGCACACATGCAGCGTGCTAAAGCGGACTTTGCGGTAATGAACTCTGGTGGTGTTCGTGATTCAATTGAGCAAGGTGAGGTCACGTACAAAGACGTACTTACTGTTCAGCCATTTGCCAACATTCTAACTTACACCGACATGTCTGGTGCTGAAGTATTGGATTACCTAAACGTTGTAGCAACTAAGCCTGTTGATTCTGGTGCTTATGCACAGTTCGCTGGCATTTCTATGACCGTTGCTAACGGCAAAGTAAGCAATGTAAAAGTGGGTGGGAAAGCTCTAGACAAAGCGAAAACTTACCGCTTTACCGTTCCTAGCTACAACGCAGCAGGCGGCGACGGCTATCCTAAGCTGTCTGGTCACCCTGGCCACGTAAACACAGGTTTTGTTGATGCGGAAGTTCTGAAGGACTACCTAGAAAGCAACAGCCCAATCAACGTGAATGCGTATGAGCCAAAAGGCGAAATGGTATACAAGTAATTGACCCATAGTGGAAATTACGATTTGATAAAGGCGAAGCGAATGCTTCGCCTTTTTTATGGAAATCGAACGTATGACACCAGCCATCAACTTAGCGAAAAAGAAAAACGTCCCTCATAAGGTCCATCAGTACAAACACGACCCAAGTAACCAGAACTATGGGCTTGAAGCCGTTGAGGCTTTGGGGCAGAACCCGGAGTGTGTTTTCAAAACGTTATTGTTTAGCCTCGATGGACAAGATAAAAACTTGGCGGTTGCCGTTATACCTGTTGCAAGTAAATTGAATCTAAAACTCGCAGCCAAAGCGGCGAAGAGTAAAAAAGCGGATATGGCGGATCCAAGCATTGCTCAGAAGACTACTGGTTACATTGTGGGAGGCATTAGCCCAATCGGACAAAAGAAGGCACTACCAACCTTTATTCATTCCTCTGCACTCGCTTTAGAGCTGATGTGCGTGAGTGCAGGAAAGCGTGGGTTGGAAATAGAGCTCACGCCTGAAGATCTAGCCAAACTAACACGCGCTCAATTCGTCGACCTTTGCATGTAAACACGATTCTTTCGGTGTTCGACGCAGATAAATAGATCACCCAAAAGATAAACCTCGTTCGAAGACGACGCTTTAAAATGTGTTTGGTGAAAGAGGATTCGACGCGGCTGGGCTTCCAGACCTCGACCCACATGTGACGCAGATATATAGGTCGCTAAAACGAAAAAACCTCGTCCGAAGACGAGGTTTTAAAATGTGGTCGGTGAAGAGGGATTCGAACCCCCGACCCTCTGGTCCCAAACCAGATGCGCTACCAAGCTGCGCTATTCACCGATTCTTTATATCTCAAGGCTTTGCCTCAAGACGGATGCGTATAATACGGTTTCTGACGACAGACGCAAGCACTTTTATCAATAAATTTTAACTTATTGACTGTGTGGTTAGATGGTGAGCGATTATAAGTTAAGTGTGATTAAAAACACACCAAAAGAAACAAAATCGTCACGTCGGTATTACTGTTGATCTAGATCAGTACTGAGTAATCCATCGAGTATTAACGTTAACCTTGTCTTTCAGCACTGACGGAGGAAATATGGACTTTTGGCTAGATCTCCTATTTGGTAATGCTATAGGGCTGTCTTCAATGATAGTTATATTCGGCGCAATTGGACTGATGCTGTTTTTCGGCACCTACTTCGTCTATAAAGTATTGAATGACAAATCTCCTCACTAGATCGCTTAGCAATTAACTAAATTGCACCGAAGGGAGTGGACTGCTTTCTTCGGTTTTTCTTTTTCTAACACTCCATATTCCCATCACTTGAGTATATAATCCGTTCATCTGTTGATGATGCATTCGAGATGAACTTATGTCTCAAGATGATGAGCTGGATCTCTTTCAGCAAATGATGAGTGATGTCACTCCTATCAAAAACGACACGGCCATTCACGAGAAAAAACACCAAGTGACCGATGCGCAACTTGCAAAGCGTGAAGCTGCGATGTCTCTATCAGAGGATGACCCCGAATATTTGTCTTTAGATCATGCGCCTATGCTAAAGCCAGATGACATGGTCGAATACCAAAAACCGGGTGTTCAGGATGGAGTTTATCGAAAGTTAAGGCTTGGGAAATACCCGATTCAAGCGCGACTAGACTTGCACAAGAAATCGCTGAAAGATGCGCGAGATGAAGTGGTTAAGTTTCTTAAACAGTGTCAGCGATTGGATATTAGAACACTTGTGATTGTTCATGGTAAAGGTGAGCGATCTAATCCTCCGGCATTGATGAAAAGCTATGTGGTGAGTTGGTTATCCCAAATCCAAGAAGTAATGTGTTTTCATAGCGCGCAACGATTCCATGGCGGAACAGGTGCGGTGTATGTCATGTTGAAAAAAAGTGCAGAAAAAAAGCTCGAAAATCGAGAGCGTCATCAGAAACGAATGAGCTAATTTTTAAGGCGGAAATCCCGCTGGTTCACACCGATTGTCATCCGTTGTGAAACGTTAACAAAAGAGAAAATATCTATATGTCTCAGACATCTGAAGCCAAAAGGCTAAACAAATTCATTAGTGAAACTGGGTATTGCTCGCGCCGTGAAGCCGACAAATTAATCGAGCAGGGTAGAGTGACCATTAATGGTGAACTGCCTGAAATGGGTGTGAAGGTATTGCCAACAGACGACGTGCTGATCGACGGAAATCCTTTAAGGCAAAAAGAAAAGCCAATCTACATTGCGCTTAACAAACCCACGGGGATCACCTGCACAACAGAACGTCACGTTGAAGGCAACATTGTTGACTTTGTTGGTCATAGAAAACGCATATTCCCAATTGGTCGTTTAGACAAACCTTCCGATGGACTGATCTTCCTGACCAACGATGGCGATATTGTTAATAAGATCTTACGTGCAGGAAATTCCCACGAGAAAGAATACGTTGTACGAGTGGATAAACCGATCACTCAAGAGTTTCTCGACAAAATGGGCAGTGGCGTCGAAATTTTAGATACAGTTACGCTTCCTTGCAAAATCTCTAAGGAAACAAAATTCTCCTTTAGAATTGTTCTAACTCAAGGGCTTAACCGCCAAATTCGACGTATGTGTGAAGCGTTGGGCTTTGAAGTATTTAAACTGCGCCGTGTTCGAATTATGAACATTTCGCTTGATGGCATCCCTAATGGTAAGTGGCGTTACTTAACCGACGAAGAAGTAGCAGACATTCATCGTTTGTGTGAATCATCGGTTGGAACAGAAGAAGCATCTCGCGCAGACAGTAGCGGTAAAAAGATTGAGAAAGCGACGGATGCGAAGTTGTTCGATCATCGCCAAAAAGAACAAGCAGAGCCTAAAAAGTTCAAGACCTTTAAAGGCAAAGGTACCGATTTTAATCGCCGACCAAGTAAAGGTGGAGAAGGAAACACTGCTAGGAATAACGACGGTACTGGTAGTCAGAGCGGGAATAATAAAGGTGGCAGTAATAGCGGCAACCATGGTCAGAAGAACCGAAGACCAGAATCCAACGCTGGTGGTAAAAGCCGTCCATTTAAAGTCAGAAAACCGAGTGGAAAAACTCTGGGCTAAGTTAACCTGAATTTAGAATGAGTTAGGGTTAACGATTCAGATTCTGATACAACAAAGGAAGACACTGTCTTCCTTTGTTTGTTTATGCGCTAAACGTTTTATCATTGATTTCTAATAGGTTTATTCCGTTTCTCTAGCACTTTACCTTTGATGAATCGGAAAGCTGATGCACTTTCCACCCTTTCTGCTCAAGGAGCTCAAGTACATTGTGTTTCCCAAGTAAATGTAACGTACCCACCACCACCGTATAATTACCTGTCGCTTGTAACCATTCTGGATTATTAAATCTCTCTACCCAGTTTCGGTTGCGTTGATACAGCAAGGTTTCCAGTGCCTCTTCTTCAAAATCCCCTTCTTCGAGCAGTTGAAGGAGCTTACTTTTATCCCCCGATTTCCAAGCTGAGATTTGACAATGGAATTCGTCGTTATACTTATCCCAATGCAGTAATGTTTCTACGAGCAACTGTGATCCGTTATTAGGGAGTGCATTGAGAAAACCAAGTTGCTGATTTGCTGTTTCTAATGCTTTAACAGGAACATTGTATTCTAACGCTTGGTTGGTCAGAACATGATCAACGCCATCATTTGCGGCATAACCTAAGCGTTGGAAATTAGCCATTTGAAGGGTTAAAGCGGCCAGCCAAGGTGGGGAATTCTGCAATCGAGAATCGGGTAAGCCAAGTTCTTTGGCGATAGCAGTGAGTTTTGACGATTGTTCTTTGCTCAGAATGTCGCTGGTCGAAAGTTCAGACGTCGGGAAACTGAGTGATTCTGGCGGGTGGCTTAAATCAATTTCAACAATCAAAGCTTTACTGTCACTCAAAAAGCGATTCACCATCTTAGGCAGCGGATACATACTTTTATCGCCAACATGGATAGAACCCAGTATTAAAAGAGTTTGCTCGCCTTTTTGTGCTTTCCAGTAAAGCGGCTCTTGAGCTATTGAAGTTAACGGGAAAACAAGAAGCAAAGCCAATGCAATACGCAAGGCAGAAGACAAAGACATAGAAAGTTCCTGACGTTGATTATCGATATATACAGAAAGTGGGGTATGGCATGTTTCGATAAATGCTCGTCTTTACTATGAGTATGTATCTTATGAAGTTTTGTTGTACCCCATAGTAAAACCCCACCGGATATCGTATTCCAATGGGGAGAGAAATGACAGAAGCGCTGTCACTAAATTAGGGATTACTTAGAATTTGTAGCCGATACCCGCATACAGAGAAGTGGATTCAGCAACAACTTTTTTAGCACCAGCTTTAATCGTAAACTGCTCCATGATGTCGTAACCAATTTCTGCTCCGAAGGTAAGACCAAAGCCATCAGTAAATGGCTTTTGCGACACTTTATAGGTTTTGCCTAGAATTTTTGTCGATGCTTCTACGGTACCATTTGCACTTACATACGCTGCACCCACTGGTGTTGCCAGATAGAGGTTACCTAGGTATAGCTTTGGCTTAAGGTTGAAGTTGATTGCTGAAACATTAATCTCAGAGGATGCTTTAATCCCAGAGAAGTTTGCATTGTATTCCACTCCACCTTGCTTAAAGTACTCAACCTCTGCACCCAATGCGAACAGGTCGCTAGTACGAGCTTCATATCCACCTTGCACAGCGAAACCCATGCCTTTACTTTTCGCTTTGAAGCTAGAAATGTTGTTGTAGTTGCTGTTAACCACATCGGCGCCAAAATAAAAGCTGCCTTCCGCGAACGCTGTCGCTGAAACCGCCGATAGCAGGATAGAAATCGCAATCTTTTTCATAGTTTTCCTCAGTCACTCTTATGTTTTGTAACTTGTGTATTTTTAGACGCGAGTAAGCTTAATTTCGGTAGGTATATTCTGCTAATGAACTTGTTAAACGAACGGTGTTTTTTATTTAGTTGAATGGAATCTTCTATTTGCCTCAGGTGTTTGAAGTTTAGTGATGAACGTTTAATTAAGCTGAGTCAATCAAGTGAATCTACAGTAGATAGAGATCAATAGGCGACAACGAAGCTTTATCCTTAAGCTTGTTCATAGAACCAAATTTTAAAAAGTAGTAAAAATACCAATTCACCTGTGTTGCTTTCCATTCTTTTTCTCTACGTAACTTAAATTTTCGCTTCCATTAGTGAGTTATTTTGTGTGATCTGGATCTTCTTTATTACCTAAAAATACCTGATTCTGTTGATGCACTCCTACTGCTTATGTGATCAAGGTCAGTGTTGATCACTACTATGCCGCATGGAATGTGATGTGATACAAAATGCATGTTATAAATGAGCTTGATAACTTTTTATTTTTAGTGTTTAACATGCTGAATAATAATGTTTTTTAGGTTTTTATAACCTTTGATTTTGATGGTGATCACTATTTAATTGGTTTTGTTTTGCGCTCCGAAAAATATCTGTAATGATTTGAATCGAGCCAGGGAGGCACTAAAAAGAATTCAACTGGATTGCGTATTCTTCGACCAAAACGGATTCAGTGCAGATTAACAAAGATAGGTAATTAAAATGAAAAAAGTATTCACTCTTTCGGCTCTAGCAGCGGTCATGTCTACCAGCGCTTTCGCAGATTCTTCTTACGTAACGGGTAACGCTCAATTCCACAGCGATGATATCCATGGTTCAAAAGCGACTTCTACTCTAGAAGCAGGTCACACGTTCGATTCTGGTACCACGCTTTTGGTTGAGTACGATGGTATCCCAGTAGGTAAGTTAACGGGTGATGCTGCTCCAACACCTTACATCACACTTGGTGCAGAGCAAATGTTTAGCATCAACGATAACCTTTGGGTTGCTGCGGGTTACCATCACTTGCTCAACAATGGTGAAACGGTTCAGTACCGTCCATTAGTTAAAATTGGCTACAACTTCGATAACGGTCTTTCTTTGAGCAACCGTACTCGTTACCACTCAGTAAAAGATGGCGACAATCAAACACGTTTCGACAACCGTATTGGTTACACGTTGAATGAAGATGTTGCATTGTCTTACAACAACGTATACGTGGTTAACTCTGCAGAAGGTTCAGACAACTCAATGGATCACGAGCTTCGTGCGACATGGACTCGTAAAGGTGTACAACCTTACTTTGAGTTCCGCAACCAAGGCGATAATGCTAACAACGCATTCGTATTTGGTGCCTCTTACGGTTTCTAATTACCCGTAACCTTTTCTAAGTCCGTAATTGCCCGCTGTCCTAGCGGGCTTTTTTTGCTCAGTATTTTCAATGCAAGATCTTCACATATCAACTTAATCAGTATAGAAGTGATGAACAGGTCCTGAGCCCGTGCCTACTTCTAATTCATCGGAATGAGCGATGGCTTTTGTAATGTAATGTTTTGCCATACTAACGGCTCTTTCCAAGGCATGCCCTTGTGCTAGATAAGATGCGATGGCCGAGGATAATGTGCAGCCTGTGCCGTGCGTATTGCTAGTTGAATGACGTTTTGCGCTGTATCGAAATACTCTTTCGGGGGTTATCAATAGATCTGTGCTGCTTTCATCTTCTTTTAAGTGGCCTCCTTTCAATAGCGTATTACGTGCGCCAGAGAGTTTTAAAGCATCGGCTAAGGCCAACATTTCGTCTTCATTTGAAGGGAATTCAGTCTTCGTTAGAAACACGGCTTCTGGAAGGTTTGGTGTAATCAAGGTAGCTAATGGAAACAGTTCTTTCTTTAGTGCATCAACCGCTTTGCTTTCCAATAATGTGTCGCCGCTGGTGGCGACCATAACAGGATCGACGACAAGAAATTTAGGTTTGTACGCTCTAAGTTGGTCAGCAACGGCATAAATGATGTCTTTGTTACTGAGCATGCCTACTTTTACCGCAACGACGTTTAGGTCGGAAAAAACAGCATCTAACTGCTGCGCAACA
This sequence comes from Vibrio sp. vnigr-6D03, assembly GCF_002835515.1. Taxonomy (NCBI): domain Bacteria; kingdom Pseudomonadati; phylum Pseudomonadota; class Gammaproteobacteria; order Vibrionales; family Vibrionaceae; genus Vibrio; species Vibrio sp. vnigr-6D03. The sequence continues at coordinate 120,313 of NZ_PIZL01000002.1, read as the reverse complement.
AATTCAGCAGGTACAGAATGCACACTAGAAACACCGTGCGTATTTTGCGCTGTCAGCGCCGTAACAACGGAACATGCGTAGCTCCCAGTTACCGAGATGGTTTTGATGTCGGCTTGAATTCCGGCACCACCACTGCTGTCTGAACCGGCGATAGTGAGCACGATGGGTGTGGCTGGTTTGAACATGGTGACTCCTATAAAGAGATCAATGCACAACTGAACTGACGAATTTAGTGCATTCACCAATATAAATCGGAAGGGTTAAAAGTGAATAGGGGGTTAACTCACAAGTTGGATAAATGGCGTTGTCTTTTTAATGCCGGTTACGTCAGCTACAAGCGATATTTTTGTAACAGAGGTTTGTAGAAGGTTTGCGTTAAAACGGATAGCAATCGCCAAATACAGCGTTGAAACCATGTTAGGTGTTTAGTGTAGACGTAGCTGTATTCAATTTCTGGCTTTGCACCTCTATGTGTTTTGAAGCGCGGGGCGCCAGAACTCATATTGAAGTTGAGGCCATGTGCCTTGGCGTATTCTATGGTGAAAATGGACAAACGGCGATACAAGGCTAATTTAGGGGAAAGCGATGTGTCGTACCCAAAAATAGGGCAGGTCATGTCTCCATCAATAATAACCATCCCAAGCGCTGCAACTATTCTTCCTTGGTAAAAAAGCCCGCGTAGCTGAATGAGATCTTCTTGACTCATTCGGTACAGATATTGGGCAGTAAATTGGATATTGTGCTCGCTGTACTTATCTAAATATAAGGCATCATAAAGGGTTTTAGCCCGTTCACATTCTTGCTTAGATTCAAGTGCTCTAAATTCCCAACCAGCCTCTATAAGTAACTTTTTGTCTCTTTTTATGTCGGGTGTAAGTTTGAAATTATCCCAATCGCAGTGCAAATAAACTTGCCTAGTGGCGATTGGTACCCAACCGTCGTTCATTGCATTCTCAATAATACTGAGATGTTGAAATGGATTGAGTGATCGCAGTAAAAGGGCTTGTCTCGGCGCAAGCTTTAACGCAGCATCGCGAATTTTTTGAAGCGATATGGTGCGCCAAGATGAACTGTACATATTGGTCGATAAGCACTGGTTGTTTAGCGTTTGAACGTCATCTAACTTGGCAAGCTTTAAGGGGGTAACTACGGCTTTGATCATGAACCGACATAGTATTTGAGCAAACGCGTTTTTTACTTTTGGAAGCTCATCTTCCGCATAACCAGAAATAAGCGACAAAGGAGAGACCGCATAGCAGTTATTCGCTATAGGTTGGCTAACTGTGCTCGGAATGACAACGCCGTCTATTTCTAAACGTGCGAACTCAGCCCAACACTTGTCTATTGGCGCTTCATTGGGGAGCAGGTTTGAGAACTTTCTGTGCCAGTCATTCGAGCTATTCATTCAGATTCGCCATTCCACTCTATGTCGAAGGTTGTCGCTGCTGATAGGCTTAGATCCTGCTTTTTTGCGTTGTAGAGAAGCTCCATGAATCCAAGTGCTGTGCCATACACAGTGATGGGCACTTGAGAAACAGGAATGGCTGAGGGGGTGTTTAGAAAATCACTCCAGCTTTTTTTGTTGAACAATGATTTCAACCCATCACAAATCAACATTACCCCACCTAAATGTTTTGCACTCACTTTTGGGCAATTCAACGCTGATGTTCTCTTTGAGGTGAATTCATCTTTGTTCCACAAAAGAAGATCCCCAATAAGGTGTAAACCGCTGGTTGCTCTCGGGTTGCACTCAATCGCATAGATATCACCGTTATGTTCCATGAAATCAAACGAGACTTGTCCATGGTAGTTGTGCTGGATGCCAAACGTTTCGATAAACCGAGAAACTATGGCATCTTCCGTGGGCTCGAAATAGGTCGCAGCGGAATGATTTAAGCAATATTTGGGTAAGTAACATTGATGTTCGATAAGTTTTCCATGCTCAAAAACCGCGTAAAGACATAGAGGTGCTCCCGACAGTTTTTGCTGCTGTACCCAAGGATATTGCTTGGATACCTCAATCGAAGAGATCGCTTCAATGCTAATATCACGGATGATGTCTGTTCCAAAGCGCGAATAAATCGGTTTAAGAATTGAATTGGAATCGATATCGATTTGCTTTTTGTCGGTGATCAATTGGGTAGTAGGGAGCTTTACACTAGGCAGGTTTTCCAGCAAACCCAAAACGTCTTTCTTGTTGTGCAGTGCATAAAGTAAGTCGGGCGGAGGCATAAAGCCATTCACATTTGGTCGCTCATTGATGAATTTGGCCAAGTAAAACACTTCTTCACAAGTTGGGATCACCACTTGAATATCAAAGTGGTCAATGGCTTCCAAAATAGCCGCGCGATACCCACTAAAATCGGTTTTTGGAGCGGGGGTTTTAATGTAACCGGATACGCCTTTGGTGTATCGAGCTAGCGGAAATCGTGTGCAATCCGTAAGGTAAACTTGATGCCCTTGTTTGAGTAACGTTTGAGCCCACTCAAAGGCGACAGGTGCACGTGCCCCTGTTACAAGAAAACGCATTGGATTATTTTGCATACAGATTGATCACACGTCTTTGCTTGTTAGAAGGGGTCCACTCTGGTGCGTGACCAAATTCAATGGTTACGTCATCTAACTGCAGTGATTTAAATAGACCCATTAATGCCGCTTTTATTTTGTGATGCCATTGAGGCAGTGCTTCGACTGTTAACTCATTGAGATCGGTTTGAACAATTCGGTAGTCGACCCGATCTGCGATGGTTAATGTGATGGCCCGATAGATAAGATCTGGCAGGACATGTGCCGGAAATTGGTTTCGAGTAAGCAAAAGTTTATCCCCGCACCGCCCTGCTATCGATCCAATAGGCTCGAATACGCCATCATCATCTTTTGCTTCAATAATATCGTCCAGTTGGTAGCGAATAACAGGCTGAGTTCGTCGCCTAAAATCGGTAATGATAGGGCTATAGTGGGTTCTTTCTTGGTTGAGCCAATGCTTTTCGATATGAACAATGTCTTGGTTCCAGCGCATTTGTTCATGGTTATCGGTGCAAGCCAGAAACCCTTCTGTGCACTGATACACTTCATGAAGCTCACCTTTGAATCTCTCTTGAATGAAATATTTATCAGCTGGGGTTAACACCTCTGCGCCTGAAATAATGCGTTGAGGTGAGATGGCTGGGGATCCAAAACTGCCGCTGAATTCGGCACAAAGCTGCAAGGCTTGTGCACTTCCAATGAGCAATGTGGGCTGGAAATCATCCAATGCTTTTATCCACTTGTGAGTGGGCTTCATCAGGTCTGCAAAAAAGAACTGGATAGGTCCCCGGTTAACGGTGGTATAAAGTGGGCTATTTGCTCGCAGCGCTAAGGCGACTCGGTGTTTTTGCCAAACATTGGGTAACAGCTTGCCAAGGATATTGCCTGCCCACATTTGTCTTTCTTTGCTGTCAGCAAGAAAGAGCCCGCGTTGCCCTGAAGTGCCAGAAGACAGGCCAACCGTTACATCTCCAACACGAGATTCACTAAATTGGCGTGTCGATTCACAAGTGAGCGCTCGCTCCATCAATTCCTCACCATCCAACCCTCGCGTATTGATTCGTGAAAGATTCTCCATCATGAAGGATTTATTGATAATGGGAAACGCTTCCAATGGGAGCCCTTTAAGCCCACGGTATAATGGGGAATGCTCACATACCCAGTCTAAGTGCGTCTGAATTTGCTGCTGTTGCCACGCATTTACTTGCTCGCGAGAATGAAAGCGTGAATAGCGCGCTTTGATAAAATGATTCAATAGGGTGATCATGACATCCACCCTTTTTCTTTTAATCGGTCAATAGTGTTGGAGCAATGTGAAGGCACAAATTCAACTATGTGATTTAGTTGTTGGTAACACTTACGGAGCTCGTTCAGTGTTCGTTTATACGCGCCAACATCGTCACACAGCATATTGGCTAACCAGTGTTGATTGACGTTCTCAGACAAACTCTCAATAAGCCAGCAAGCATCAGCCAACAAGAAAACCCAGTTATTACTGAGTTTTGCCAATAACCCTACTTGCCCAGCAGCATGCCCTGGAAGATAAACTAAGAACAGCAACCCATCGCCAAATAAATCTTGGCATTGAAGATCAATCTCGTTTGCTTCAGGTAATACATCGCCTATTGGCTGGGTGATGTTTGAATGGGTACGAATGTTACTTCTTACCGAGTCAGGAAGAAGCTTTTTTAAATAGCCTTTACGGACACCGCCCACTCGGCTTGACTGAGTCAGTGCGTTTAAACCATCGGGGTGGCAATGAATCTCGGCGTCGTCGAACTCGCAAATTGCAGCAATGTGGTCGGCATGAAAATGCGACAACACCACATGCTTGATGTCAGTCTTACTTATGCCTTCCTTGTGTAGTTGCTCTAAAATACCGTCACCGTGATGAAAATGACAAGGTGTCGTCCACGCGTAAAAACGTTCTGGGAATGGGCGAGTTCGTTGAAAAAACGCCTCGTGGTAACCCGTATCAAAGAGCATGTAGCCCTGCGTAGGGTGATGGATAGCGGCAACCGCAGCAGGAAAGGCTCTGGGTTTTATGCCACTACCGGGCTTAACTACAAAACCTGGGTGAACGCAGTGCCCACCTTCAAACAGTTTGATTTTTAGACCAGATGACATAACGCTGAATCCCTTCTTCTATTGATACCTGTGGTTTGTAGCCAAGCAATTCTTTCGCTCGGCTAATATCCAAGGTTTGGTGGTAGTGGAATAACCCAGCAGAATAACGCGTTATTTTTGGCTCTGGTCTACTAGGCAACTTTGTTCTTATCCACTCATTAGCGGTTAAAATAGGTAAAAGCCATGAATACGGAAGCCCTTTTATGTTGACGCTGGTATTGCTTCCTTGGTGACTTGAGCTTTGTTGAAATAGGCTGTGTAGAATATCCAAAACGGGTTTTGGTTCGTCGTTACTGATATTCAAGATGGAACCCGATTCAACATTCTTGGCATTCTTGCAAGCCAGAATGGCGGCATCAGCGACGTTATCCACATAAGTAAGATCCAGAATAGGGTTCCGACTAGAAGGCATAAGCAGCGTATTTCCTCGAATTGCCTTCATGATTCTAGGCACAATAGCTCGATCATTGGGGCCAAAAATTCCACGTGGTCTTAAGATGATACTTTTAAGGTCGGTAGGCGCTGATTGTACTAATTGTTCGGCTTGATATTTTGTTTTGGCGTAGTCGTTGCAAAACGGATTGGCGACAGGGTCTGATTCTTTTATTGCCCAGCGATCGCTTTCATCAAAATACACGCTGGTGGTGGAAATATGAATGAAGGTTTTGACCTTTTCTTTTAAAGCCGCATCGAGCAGGTTTTGAGTGCCCAAAACGTTGGCTTGGTAAAAATCATCATAGCTGCCCCATGGGCTTGAAAGCGCGGCACAATGAATGATGGCATCGACACCATGACAGGCTTGGCGCAACATTTCTTTATCCGACAAATCGCCGAGGTAAGCCGACGTGTTGTAGTTCTCTTCGAGTGAAGCGGCAATCTTCGGGTTTCTTCCTAAAAATCGTAGGGCGTGTTTTTTGTGGTACAAGCGGATAATGGCGTTACCAAGCATACCCGTCCCACCCGTGACTAAAATCTTCATAGTGTGATGACCCCCATTCCAAGAGACAAACCAGCCGCCGATCCAGCCATGAGTACCTTCTTATCGCTACCCGCGTATTTGTTTCGCAGTAGGTGGAGGTTAATAGGAAGTGACGCGGCCACTTGGTTTCCTAGCTCATGGAAATTATTAACGATTTTTTCTGCGTCGAATCCCGTTAATTTGGGCAGTTTTACCATCCCATGGTAGCTGGCTTGATGTGGTAGGAAGAAGGCAATATCGTTTTTGGTTAACTCTGCCCGAGCCAAGCCGCGTTGTAGAAATTTAGGCATGACATTCACAATATGGCGAAATAGAGATTTACCATCCATTTCAAACTGGCAAGCAGCTAGGTAATCCTCGTAAGGGGTTTTATGTGGGTTCACATTACTGCCGCCGCCTTTAATTTGACAGCATTGATAACCCTCATGATGAGTTTCAAACAGCGCTCCGTGAAAACCATAGGCGTCAGGCTTGGCTTCTAACAAATAAGCCGCCGCGCCATCGGAAAACAAAGTTGCTACCTCTGGTCTTGGTTTTTTGAATTTATTCAAAGTAATACCAGAACCCAGTTCACTTGAAACAATCAAAACTCGCTGGTGGCGATTGGCTTTAAATAAGCAATTTGCCAGATCAAGTGCAGATAAAAACGATAAACACGTGCTGTTTACATCGAAACTGGCTAAGGAGGAAGGTGCTTGTAATTGCGACAGTACGGCTGCGGCATCGTAAGGAAGTGATTGGTGGTGGGTACCGCTGGCATAAATAAGAAGGTCAATATCGTTAAGCGAAATGTCTGCCTTTTCTAAGCAGCCTTTAACGGCTTTAGTTGCCATAAAAAGAGCGCTTTCTTCACCTGAGGCTATGTAACGTTTACCGACAGCGTATTTGCTTCTACAGGTTCCTTTTTCTAATCCAAGGTAAAGGTCAAAATCATCTCCATTCCAAGGGTATTGGGGGAGATACACATCACTAGAGAGAATCCTAAAAGCCATTTTGTCGTCCAACTATCCATTTGTTGATTTTTTAATACTAATAAAACAGTGTTCAAAATGAAAGTGATTAAAAGACTTAAATTATCATTAGAGACAACAGCCATCAGTAACTTATTGTTATTTATTCTTATTTTTAGAGGAGCTTAATAGATTTGTTCAGAATGATGCTTTTAAACGCGATTAAAAAACCTAACGGCAGTAAAACCGTTTTTAACAAGAACAGAGCGATAAGTTCCATTAAGCTGATAATTGAATCTTCCACGCTGTTTTGTATTAAGTCGAGCCGTTCGGTTTGAGAGCGTAGCTTACCAGTTAAGCTTTCCCACTCTTGTTTGACTGAACCGAGGAAGCTGGAATCTTCCGCTGGCTTTTCTAATGCAGAAGGGTCAGAAGCTTGTTGAACAAGTGTGGTGACTTCTTCGATATAAGTGGCTCGGGACTCGATTTGTTGATCCAAAAACAGCGTATCTACCATGATGTTCAAGCCAAGGGAAATCACTACAGCAAACCGGATCAACACCATAAACTTAAACACCGAGAACCATTGCTTCTTGTAGCCCTGCATAATGGGGGACCAAATGGACAACAATAACCCCAAAGCACAAAATGCCAAAAGTACATTGGCAAGCTGGGAAGACATCATGATCAACAAGACTTTTTGTAAAGCCAAAGAACCGACTGCGAGCGTCATCACCCAAGCAAATTTGTCGATTAAGTCACTCACAGGGTTCAGAACTTGACCCAACGTAACGGAAGCCACACCAACGGACACTTCTGCACTTTTAACAAGAGAAATTGCCGCATCTAAAGTACGGGCTGTCGCAAAACTGGCCCCTGCCACCAGCATGCTTTCATTCACCATCTCATGAGCTTTCTCGTCTGTAACACGCACAAACCCAAGTACCGTGATAGCAACAACCAATAGCGTTATCCATATCTTTTTGGGAGACGAAAGTTGCGCAGAAGATGAAGTTAGAGGGAGTGGGCTTTTTTGATCCGAGCCAGCAGAGTTTTCCATTTAAGTGTTACCGAAGACATAGGAGATAGATAGGTATTATAACCAGTGTTAGAGTACTCGAATGTTAGTAAAATAGAAAAATTCGCTCTTCGGAGCCACTCACTGCTTTCTTCTCGTTTTCTAATCACAAAATAATATGTGGAACATATCGAGCGTAGTCTTGGGTGATGAGTGAATCATCTTCTCGGATCGACATGCCTGCGGCTCGGTCGTTGACGAGCCAACTGCCGACAAGGGTGTGACAGTTATTGAATACGGGGAGCGGGTGGTATGCCTGAATGATTGCCCCTTCTTCGCCATACGGTCCATCTGCTGTCGCTACTTCTTTCCCGTCTTTGAAAATGGAAATATTCGCCCCTTCGCGTGAGAAGATTGGTTTTACAACGTAGTCTTTCAATGTATTGGCTTGAGGATCATCCGAGAAGTACGAGGGCAGTAGGTTAGGGTGCTTCGGGAACATTTTCCATAACATGGGAAGTAATGCTTTGTTAGACAACACAGATTTCCACATAGGTTCCAACCAGTTTACTTTCGCTTCCGCAAGGTGTTGGGCATACTCCTCATTGAACATGAATTCCCATGGGTAGAGTTTGAACATCCAACGGATAGGGCTATTTTTCAGATCCGTGAACTCGTGGTGTTGGTTCAAGCCAATGTCTTCTATAAACACAAACGACGTCGAGAGACCTGCTTCTTTGGCGCAATCCTCTAAGTATTGAACCGTTCCTCTGTCCTCTTCGGTGTTTTTACAGCACGAGAAATGCAGCGTTTGACCTGGCTGAGATTTGGCGAGCTGATGGAATCGGTCTATCAGGTAATCTTGCAGAATATTAAATTGGTCGGAGCGCCTGTCCAATTCGCCTGCGTTAACTTTTTCTTCTAACCAAACCCATTGCCAAAACCCTGTCTCGTATAAGCTGGTTGGTGTATCGGCGTTGTTTTCCAGAAGCTTTGCGTGCCCCTTCCCTGAATAAGCAAAGTCGAGCCTCGAATATAAGGAAGGCTCATTGGCTCGCCACGAGGTTCGAACGTTTTCCCACATCTCGCTTGGGATCTGAAATTTCGCGAGCAGTTCTTCGTCGTTCACCACTTTGTCGACGATTTGCAAACACATTTGGTGAATTTCTTCGGTCGGTTCTTCGATGTCTCGTTCGATCTGCTCGAGTGTAAACTGGTAATACGCTCGCTCATCCCAATACGGGTCGTCGTACATACTGTGAAAGCCAAAGCCGTATTTCTTTGCAAGTGCGCGCCAGTTTGCGCGCTCTTTGGTATCGATTCTTAGCATCAGGGTATCGCGCCAGATTTTTGATGGAAGGTCTATCGACCTTAATGATGAATAAAAGCAAAAAAGAAGTAGGGGACGGTTTGCCCCCTATTTGGATGGTATGAAGTTATCCGCCCCATCCTGACTTCTTGCCACTTGAGCGAGAAGAAGATTTAGAGCCAGAGGATTTGCTCCAGCTGGATTTGGCTTCTACGGTAGAACCAAAACCGCCCCGCGACATCGTTTTAGATACGGCTGGCGGCTTTTTGAAGTCGTTTGTTTTGACTTTGATTTTTTTGTGTTTTTTGTAACTACTGCTGCTTGAACCGTACCAAATGCCATCGTCGCTGTACCAGCCACTGCGGTAGATGTACATGGGGCGAGAATAGTAGTGTGAGTCGGTAAGGCGAGCGAACATAAACCCACTTAAAGCTGGGATAAACCAATTTTGATACTCTGGCTGAAAACACCCACGTGTAAAGTCGAATTCACAGTCGTCCTGAGAGTTAAACCTAGGTGAAGACAACAACGCGAGCTCTGCCGCATCTTGGTACGCGGCCTGGCATTGCTGGGTATACCCAGGGTGGGCATCGCTACACTCTTCAACGGTTCTAAAGATTTCTGCTTCCGTTGAATCATCGGAACAACCTGTAACGGTGGCTAATCCCATGAATGCTACGAGAGGTCTTACATCAGCTTGTCGCCAATCCTTTTTCATGGATGGCAATATGACTTTTCTACTCCGTTTCATCCGGTGCTCCTTAGTAAGTCATACACGCAGCGTTAAGCATACCTACTGCGATTGAAACACTTGCCAACACAATACCGGCAGAGATTTCGTTGTCTTCAATACGCTGGGAAATTTTAGGCAAGAACATAAATCGAACGAGCATAAAAGCAAGTAACTGAGCGATAAATGCTACTAATCCCCAGATAACAAAATCGACTAAGTTAACTGAGTTAGATGCTGCTCCCGCGATCGAAATGCTGTAACCCACAAACGAGCCCGAAAGTGCTACTGCGGCAGCGATGTTATTTTCTTTGACCAGTTTCCATTCGTCATAAGGCGTAAAGCGGATATAAACCAGCTTAAACAGGATCAAGAAGGCGATACAAATCGCAAAGTATGTTACGAAATCCACTAAACCCGCTAGGGATTGAGCCACTAATTCCATGAATGAAATTCCTTGTAAATGTGTTATCCAATGACAGTAAAGTCAGTGGGTGACAGGTCGACGCCTGTAATATAGGTAACGCAGCGCTCAGCTGAACCGTTTTCGAAATTTTCTTCGCATGAGATCACAAGCGATTCTGCCAAATCGGGGGTTGCGTCGCGTTCATAAATCATAATGAATTGGTCGGTTTCCGATACCTTTCCGTTGCTGTGGTAGGTTTTTTCCGTCATCGCTACTGGGCGGTCGTTATCCCATACCTTATTGAACTCATGACCATCAAGTTGCTGAGATGGCTGAACCAAATCTGTCTCTATCCAGCGGTTCCAAGTGGTTTCTAGGTCGATAGACTTGGTCTCATAGAAGTAAAAGAGCTTCACTTCTAATACTCCACTGTCGCCTTCGCCATTCAGCAATACTTGTATGTACCCATCGTCGTCGGTGTAGTATCGAAGCAGTGTTGTTTGACTATCGAGCTTCACTTCCCCGACGGCTTGAATCAACTGGGTACGAGATGCACCGTCAATGGTGAGTTCAGGTTCGAGCATGCGAAACTTTAAGTCGTCCAACTCGAAAGCACCGCCAAGTCTAAGCCCTAAAACTTCAGGAGCACTGGGCTTTTCTTCGGTTTTTTCTGTTTTTTTCTTAAACCAGTCAAACATGGTTATTTCCAACTGAAGTTATCAATTCGCTCATCGGCAATATAGAAAAGCGTGTTACCAGCAGATACCACACAATCTAAGCTGGGGTTCAGCTCAATACCTGTTCCTTTATCAATACCAATCAGGGTTGCTTGATAGTCCTTTTTAAAAGAATCGAATAACTCGCTGATTTGGGTTTCAGAAGCATTGGCAGGAAATGCCACTGAATATTGAGTCATGCCTTGTGTTGAATTCAGCAGCTCTTGATGAAGGGCGCTCGAGCCAGGGTCGACAGCGGCTTTGGCCAACATTTCGGTGGCTACCGATGGAATGCACTCGGCATTCGGGCAGTGCTGCTTAAGCAATCGACTTAATGCTTCGTCTTTGAAATAAGCCAGTAAGTGCGCTTTCGGGTTTTCATTTGCGCAGTAGAGGGCTGCTGATAAGGTGACGTCGTCTTCTGGGTTATCGATGATGACACAACTCGCGGCAGGTAAGTTGGTTTTCACCATATCGTTACAGTCTGTGAAGGCACTGACTTTAACGAAGTCGATTTCAGATGGAAGCGGGTTTTCTATGTCGGCTTTTACACAAAGTACGATGCGTCTTCTGCCCGTTTCTTCATGTTGTAACATACGAATTAAGTGCAACGTCCGTTGCTCATTCCAACCCAGCAACAGAATATGATTTTCCACGTTTACTCTCCGTTTTCCTAATACGCCTGCACGCCACATTGTGACGACCAAAACCCCGATCTGACTCACTGATATTGCGAATAAACCCAACCCAAACGGGATGACAAACAATGCCACAATCCAGCGACCCATAGGTGTGGTTGGTGACATATCACCGTAACCAACGGTAGATGAGGTCACAACAATGTAGTACAAAAAGTCGGTGACATTCGATGTAAGGTTAGATTCGCCCGCAAATGCGAGTAACGCCCATGAAATGACCACATAGCCAGCGGCTAAACCGAGTAAGCTTTTGGTTCTTAATGAAAACAGGTGGGCATACACCCACCTTCTTAATGTAAACCACACAGTCATGTGAGGAATGTACCTTTATTTGCCTAAGATACGAGCGAGCTCGTCTTCTGCGGAAGATTTACCCCCCGCGGTAATACCTGCATTAGCCAGTTTTTTGTCTAAGCTGCTGCCCGATTGCGCTTCGTGCAATTCTTCAGCTGCTTCTAACTGAGCTTGTTTCTCTGCTTGGCGATTTTTAATGCGCTCAAGAGACTCCACGGCGGTGGTCATTTTACTGTTCGCACCAACGTTGGTCGATGAGACTGAAGCTTGTGCTTTTTGCACGGCTTCATTGGCTTTTATCACATCCACTTGCTGCTCTAGCTGACGCAATTTGTCTTTCGCTTGGGCAATGTTCTCACGTAACTTTTGCTCAGACGCTTTGAACTGCTCGGCGTAGTTTTGCTCGGTAGTACGTTGATTGGTTAGCTCCGCTACACGTCCTGCACACTCAAGAGCTAAGTCTTGCTCACCCTTTGTCATGGCGTTACGAGCGTGTTCTTCGTATTCTGCAATACTGCCGTCTAAACCGACTACTTTGTTGTCAGCAAGTTTTCTTTTCGCTACTAGAGAAACCAACGCTTCGTCTGATTTTCTGAGCTCTTCTTTCGCTTCACGGATCTCTTGATCCAAGATACGAAGTGCTTGGCTATCTGCAACCTCTTCTGCGGCTTCGTTTACGCCACCTTTAATCGCAGTAAATAGCTTTTTCCATACACCCATTATGCTTCTCCTAAGAATTCTTCATACAAGTCGATGAACGCTTCCACATTACGGTACAGTGTCGCTATCTCAATCAGTACGCTCTCTTCCTTTGATTGAGAAGAAAGAGAACCGAACGCCACATAGTAGTCGTCACCGGCAATGTTGTTAATGCCGATAGTAGAAAGCGGGAACATTTTGTGGGTTCTTAAGATTTCATCATTCAAGGCGTTTACATCATGCACTGACGATTTTGCAAAAAGCAGAACTTCAGCAATGATTTGTTCGCCAGCAACAGCGAGGTAGGCCTCTACACCATCTTCATTTCGAATAAGAAGAGATTGAGAGGAAGTGTTGTTTTCGACTGTCCAGCCTTCGTGGTTAGAAAGTACCGGCACTAAGTCGTTGAGTGTCCAAGCCATGTAGATATTCCTTATTTATTATGGAATTACCATCTAAACGTTGTATGCAACACCGAAGATGTATGTGTTACACAAATCCAAGATTAGATACTAACCGTATCATATTGTTTCAATATGAAAATTCATAGCCATAAATAAATCGAGCTATTCTACAAATTTAGACTTTTGTTAAACATAGGAGCTTTAGGCGTGTGTTAAGAAAGCTTCCGTTAACTGTTGGTAGAGAGCGTCTATGCTTGGTCGCTCTTTTATATGCTCAAACAGTGATGTGTGTACACTTGCTTCGATGTGATTGCTGTGCCCACACAGTGTGTTGCAAAGGTTAACGGGGGCGACGATGCTTTCCATAATGGCATCAACGAGAATACATGCCTGAGAGAGTACAACTCTTCCGCCATCTTTTTTGAGCAATACTCGCTGCGCAGTGCCGACGATCTTCTTTCCGTTAATGTTTAGGTTGTAGTCACCATCACAATAGGATTGGGGAGTGGCGTGTATATTGGTTCTAACACCCAGAGCTTTAAAAAACTGGGTGAGGACAAAGCACAAATCTTGATACGACTTTTGAATGTCATAGGGAACGCCTTCTTCCCAATGATAGATGTGTGAAAGGTTAATAATTCCTGGAACTTGTGGAACAGGAGCGCCACCTGTTTTCCGTGATATGAGAAGCCACCCTAAGTTATCCAACCCCGACGTTAATTCCTCAGATACTTTCCACTTCTTACCAGAAGGCAAGACCAATGTGGCCGTTTTGGCTTGCCAAAGCATCAATACCTGAGAAAGCTCTCCAGATTGAACTTGTTTTAGTAACACGCTCTCTTTTTCAAAAATATCTTCTACTTCAATACTCTTAAAACGAACCAGTTTATTTTTGGAAACCATAGGTATATTCACTTTCGGGGGCGACCAATCTCATTCTAAGCGGATGCCATAGGGTAGGTAAACCATACAAATTAGTCAGACTTTCTCTATTCGGGTTTCTAGCCGAATTTAGAGCTTTTTCGTTAATGCTAACCATCAATGATATAAATTTCGATATAAAGATAGACCAGACAAGTTTAGGGGGGTTAATGATAATTCTGTAGATTTCTTTTTCATATATTACTGATAAATATCAAAAAAACACAATTCTAACTTCTGTATTAGCTATCGCTGAACTAACCTTCAAAGATTAAGTTACCTATGTTTCAAAAAATAAATAAGGTTAGTTATGGACAACAAAAAAAGTACGTTGCATAAAGTTGCAAGGTTTAAGCATTCTCGATTGGCTTTGGCGTGTTTGGGAAGCTCGGTATTGCTTACTGGGTGTATTTTTGATGATGACGCAAGCTCTACAGCTGGTGGCGAGTCGAATGTATCCGTTCCGGTTCAGACCAGCTTGCCGATCGTCAGTGGTTTGCCCATTCAACTGGTTGTAAGCAATGGTGCGAATCAAGATTCTGTAGGTGGGCTAGATGTCAGTGCACAATTCCAAATGGAAGGGCAAGATACCAATGTAGACATTTCAATCATCGACTCTGACGGGATAGTTGTGGCTGGTTATAAGGATGGCGCTAGTTATGTTTCTGGTGATATAAAAATTCCATCTTCAGGCTTTTTACCTCTAACACTGAAGTCCGATAATTTAAAGAAAGAAGACAATTCATCTGCCACTTTGAGTATTGTCGTTTCGGGTGATGGTTTTTTCTCCAATGCGGCAACTTACGATCTTTTGTCTTCAGATACTTCCTTACAAAACCGAGTAGAAGTCCTTCCTAAATCGACGTCTTCTGACTTCGCAGGTTCGTTTGCTGAAGAGACCGTGTTACTCAGTGGGAATGTAGTTACTCAGCAAGTTGTGATAAATACGCCTATAAAACCAACCTCCAGTTTGGCTGGGCAAATTCTTGATAATGCACAAATTTCAATTGATATCCCCGCAAACACGGAGTTTTTTGATAGTGATGGGAATCCATTTGAACCGACTGGAGCAGTAAAAGCATCTGCTGTTCTGGTTTCTGCTGATCCTAAAAACCTTTCGAATAGCACGAACAACCCTTTATTTGCTTTCCCTGGTGGGCTCGAGGTTAGTGGTCTTGAAGGGGCGACACCGTCAGATTTAAATAACGATTCTGAATTCAGCTTTATCAGTGCAGGATTTGTTGCCATCGAAATCAAAGACAGCGTAGGGAATCAAGTTTCTCAGTTTGGTGGGGACGGAATAAGCCTAAACTTTGAAGTGCCGAAAAGTACGGTTCACCCGAACACATCTCAACCTCTAAAGTTGGAAGATGGATCCATCCCATTATGGAGCTACAACGAAAATACGGCTAAATGGTCTTATGAAGGTGAAGCGCTGATTACAGCTGAAAACGCCAATACATTTAGTGTGGCGAAAAAGATAACGCACTTGTCTTATTACAACCTTGATTGGTATGGAACAAACCGATGTAAGCTCGATGTCGATGTTTTAGACAAAGATGGACAACCCAACAATCAGAGGTTGCGTTTGTCTTATGCCCGTAAGGATGGCGGTTGGGCCTACAAGCCGTCAGGATGGGGGAATGATTTAGATAAATTGAATATTCAGAGAGTCCCTGCCTTTGCTGGTACCTTCGATTTGTTGGACAGCAGCGGAAACAGCCTTTTGGCATCCATAGAAGTGGATGGACAAAGTATCGCAGTTGGAACTGGTGAAAAAGGTGTTAATCTCGACGATTTCTGTTTTGGTAAAACGAACGATGCATCAAAATCATTCACTGCGCACTTAAACATCAAGAACCCCCCAAGAATAAACCTTAAGCCAAGTGTGGAGCTGGTTTGCCCGACGGACACAACTAAGACAGCAAGCGCAAACAGTGGGCGTTATTATTTGTATGAAGGCTACTCATATATTCAGCGCGGACAGGTAACGAATGGCGAGTTAGATTTACAGAATTTAACTGAAAACGCACAATATAAGTTGTACTACTACGGCAATAATACTCGAGGCAGATTAGAGTTTACAGCGTCTGATTCACTGACCTCACTTCAAATTAATGACCTATCACTTTGCCCGACAGTGAATCAAACCTTGCATACACGACTCGTCTGTTTGGACAGCAATCAAACGGTTATCAAGCAGAAACCCGCGCCTCTAAGCCGCTATTGGGCATACGATGAAAGCTATTCGCAGTATATGCGAGGAAGCACCGATGACAATGGTAATACGACGTTAGATAAGATTGTTGAAGGCGTTAACTACTATGCGAGTGCTTATCTAAGAGAGAATAACCGATGGTATTATGGTCGCTTATCTACTCCGTTTGTTGGCAGTAGCTCGCAAACGGCGACAGTGGATATGAAGCTTAGAAGCACCGATGCTTTCTGTACAACGGATGAGCCCGTAGATTATGCACAGACTGAATTGTCGGGCTCCGCGACATCCGCAAACGCGAATGGCACGGAAAAAGTCACCATTACTGTTCAAGAAAAAGACCAATATAGGAATTCACTTGGAAGTAATACCGGAACTTTAACTCTCAGTGCTTCTCCTTCAAATGGAGTGACGATTGAAAATATTCAATCCAATGGTGACGGTACGTATACAGCGGATGTATCTTCGTCGGTTGCCAGCAATGTGGTGATATCAGGAAGTATTGATGGTAATGCAATTTCTGATACTGCTTCGATTGATTTCGTACAAGCTCTCGATGTGAGTCAAACGGTTTATACATTAAGTTCTACTAGCGTGAGTGCGAATGGAACGGATGAAGTGACTGCGACGGTAACTCTAAAAGATTTTGAAGGGCAGGCATTTGAACCAGCAAGTGGCACCGTTAGCTTCGTAACAGATGGAAGCGTAACGTCTTCCGCAGTAACCGCTCAAGGAGATGGTGTGTATGTTGTGACTTTAACGTCTACGAGCGCTGGCTCCGTCACGATAACACCTCGATTGGACAGCACTGACCTAAGCTCCGCTCAAACCGTTACCTTTACAGCAGCGTTAGATGTTAGCCAAACAACCCTTGCATTAAGCGCTAACAGTGTAGATGCCGATGGCACGAGCACCGTTACTGCAACGGTTACATTAAAGGATTACGCAGGACAAGCTTTTGTACCAGTAAGTGGCACTGTGAGCTTTGCTACTACAGGCACAGCGAATGGTCTTGGCGTAACGCATCAAGGGGGCGGGGTTTATACTGAAGCATTTACATCGACAACTGCAGGTACAGTAACAATTACGCCAAAACTGGATAGCACCGATTTGGCAGCTGCACAGTCCGTGACCTTTAACTCCACAGGACCCGATTTGGCGCAGTCGACCATTACAGTAAACAGCTCTGCGACCAAACTGGGCAATACTTTGCAGTTAACGGTTACGTTGAAAAAGGCAGATGGTTCTAATTATGGTCAAAGTGGTGGTACGTTAGCACTCACGCCTTCACCTTCTGGAATCACTTATAGTGCAGTGGATAATAATGACGGTACCTACGCCGCGACCATCAATAGCTCAACAGCGACTGATTACGTCATTACTGCAAGCGTAGGGGGAGATAACCTAACGAATACCGTGAGTGTTGCCTTTACTCAAGTCGATGTAGGGAATGTGGAAATGACCTCTAACGTCACCATACCGAATGGAGGTTCAGGTCAAATATCGGTTGTGCTGAAGCAGTCTGATGGCAGCGATGTCGGGCACGGTGGACACACGGTTGCAATTTCGTCAGCCAGCTCCGTATTCGCCTCTGCAACTACTGCGGATAATGGTGATGGGTCATATGGACTGAACGTGGAATGTAACTTAACGGGCTTTACTGCACCAATTACTGTTGAAGTAGATAACAGCAGCATAGGTACGTTTATGCTGACTTGTAGCCCTTAATTATCTACCTTCTAGCTATAGAGCCAACACCATGTTGGCTCTCTTTTTCAAAAATATCTTCTACTTCAATATTCTTAAAGCGAACTAGTTAATTCTTAGGCGTCATAGGGTTCCCAGATAAAGGCTTTGTGAAGTTTGGTTATTCGGGCACACGGGTAGTAATAGGAATTTGTGTGGGAATAAAACGCGGTTACAAATACAACACAAAAGATCGGCTTACTAAGAGATAAGGTGGAGAGTAAGCCGAAATTAAATAATCTCAGCTCTGGAGAACAGAATACCTTTCTAGCTGCTGTTTTTGTCGCTAGCTTTATTGAATCTACTTGCAATAGACTCGTCTCACTACCGGCAAAAAATACAGGCTAGAAATATCGTAAAACTGAGTGTGTTTCATTCAATATTTGGTACCGTTTTTCTTAATCCAGAGCTGAGTTTAAATAGACGAATGCTTAGTGGTCGGTCATATCGAACAGAACTTTGATGGCGTGGGTTTCAACAGCACCTGAATTGAAACCATACATGTGACCATATTTGGGTTCTAATGCTTCTCGCACACCGGCTGAAATAGAATCTTGCCAGCGTTTCACCCAGATGAAGTGGTTACCATCTGCTAGCTGGGGTTGATAAGGAGCGATGTCGAGTTGTTTACCTACTTCGGTTCTCAGATCTTCGATATACTCCAAAAGCTTTCGTACATCTTCCGGTGAACCGATGTTACCGTGACCACCGTTTACGTACTTCCAGTGACCGCGTTCTCCTTTCTTCAATAAGAATCTAAGGTCTTCTTCATAGCCATGGAAGTTTTCGGCACCAGCAAAATTGTAGAAGGGAAGTTGGTCTGGGTTAATCATGTCTGCAAAATGCATGACCTTATCGTTTTGTATCCAAATCATGGTGTTATCTGGTGTATGGCCATGCCCTTTGGGCGCAATGAAACGCACACGTTGGTCACCAAACTTAATGGTTTTGCCACGTTTGTACTGTTGCACCTTCGTTGGTAATGGAATCTTGGCTTCTATTTCACCGTTGTCGTTTTTTGTGGTGTGGTGCATGATTTTGTCGTACACCGCCTGACTAGCGTAAATTTCTAACTTTTCTGACTGGTTCTTGTCCACGTAATCCTGAATGGTCGAGGCCCCTTCAACGTGGTCCAAATGGTAATGTGAATAAACCATTGCGGTTATCGGTTTATTAGTTATTTGCTTGACCGCTTTTAATACTGTCGCAACACGGTCGGCACCCAATGGGTCAATAAGCATGACTCCGGCTTTTTTGTCTACCACAACCGTGGTGTTGTAGTAATTCACTCCCACCCAGTAAGTGTTGTTCCCAAGCTTTTGAATCGTAGCTTTTTCATTGTCGAACTGAAGTTCAAACAAATTATCTATCTTTTGCCCTGGCTGAATAGATTGAGTGATAGACGGCGAAACATATTCCGCTTTCGCTTGTCCTACATCGGGGAAATAAATCTCTTGATTATGGTGATGAGCCATTGCTCCGGTGCTAACAAGAGCAAGATAAAGTGGAGCAAGTGATCTTAATGGTTTTAGTTGCATAGGTTTCTCCTTATTTCGAAAGCCATGCTAAAAAAACTCAAAATAATGCTCCAATGCACGGTTGGTATAACTGTTATGCGTTTACTGAATAAAACAAAAGAAGAACTTTATGGTCGAGCAACATTTAAACCTAAGAAAAATAGATCTTAACTTGCTGCCTATTTTGGAAAAACTGCTTGAGCTCAAACACGTGAGTGAAGCAGCCAAAGTACTCGGAATGAGCCAACCAGCCGTTAGTCGGACGCTTAACCGACTACGAGAGCTGTTTCACGATCCATTGTTGGTAAGAGTAGGGGCGGGGTACGAACTTACCGCTAAAGCGAAAGCGCTGGAAGTGGCATTGATTCCAGTAAACCGACAAATCCGAGGGTTGCTCAATCAAGTGCCCTTTGAGCCAGAAAGTGCAGAAGGGGTATTTACTATTGGGGCTTTGGATTTTGAAATCATGATGCTGATTCCAGCGTTACTAGAGAAAGTCCGGAAAGAAGCCCCGAAACTCCGAGTGGAGTCGATTCATTACAACGCCAACATCCCCATTCATGAATACTTAGAAAAGCATGCCGACTTACTGCTGTACTCCACCAACAATTGCGTAGACTATGTCTACAAGCAGAGGCTATTTAGTGATAACTACGCGGTGATCATGTGCAAAAATCACCCGCTTAGCCAAGCGCCTCTGACACTTGAAAGTTACAGCCATGCCCAACATGTGGTCATTTCAACGAATGGTATTGCAGAAACGTCAATAGACAGAAAGTTGACTCGGCTGGGGCGCAGCCGAAGGGTGGTTAGTGCGATTCCACACTTTTCTTTAGCGCCCGACATTGTCGCCAATACCGATCTGATCATCACCTTGCCCACAAGGCTACTCGGTAAGCTTTCACCCCACTACGATTTTCACCAGACTAGCCTACCTTTTGATATGTATGACTTTCAAGTTGATCAGTTTTGGCATTCAATTCATAAGCAAGATGCTTTACACAAGTGGATGAGAGATGCCCTAAAAACAGTGGCTGATTCCCTATAAAAAGGTAGCATCCCCTTGGACTATTTCTAGGTTATCAGCATTTGAGACAAGCTGGCGGCGCGCTAGTAGCGGTGTGTTTAGGTGAACTCATACTTCGTTTAGAACTGCCTTATGAAGGTAACTTAGCATCGCTGAGTGTGTTCAATAGCATGAACGGTTTGGTCACTTTAGGTATCCGGTCTTCATCGACGTTAGATTCTGTTTTAATGGGCGCTACCTATATTGAGGCTCTCTTAAAAGAGACCTTCAATGAATATTCGTCAAATTCCCGTTCACTTTTGGTTGTCATGAAAGAAGTGCGTGAGGGCTCTTTAGAAATTATTGTCGAGTTCTTCAATAACTCACTTGTATACGCGGTGGCGGGTCTTAAATTTTTAAAGGGTTACCCCAAGTATTGTGGGAGTGTAAAACTCGTGGTTTACAGCTAAAAAGTATTAGGAAAAAGAAAGAGCCGGAACAAGAGCAATCTGACATTGTGCTGGATGTGACTTTCAAGCAAGCGCTTGATGAGAGGCGAAAAAAGTAAAACGCTCAACAAAAAGCCCGTTAACTCTAAGAGCTAGCGGGCTTTCCAAACGTTTGGTGGAGCTGGCGGGAGTTGAACCCGCGTCCGAAAATCATTCATCATTGGTACTACATGCTTAGTCGATCTTTAAATTCACCATCCACCTGCGAACCGACACGCTAGTAAATGACTATCCTGAATTAGAATTCGCGCTTTTCCTCTCAGGTGGGAGAAGCCACGCTAGCTAGTTTGGGTTTGACTCTTTGTAATTCCCCGTCTTACAAGCGGAAGCTAGGGCAAAGAGGCTCTGAGCAGGTTATTAAGCTGCTAGTGCGTAGTTTTCGTCGTTTGCGACTATTTTTTTGCGGCTTTTTACGTGGCCAACCGCCCCACGGCATGCACCTCAGACTGCAGTATTCCCGTCGAATCCTGAATCAGCCCCAAAGTGTAAGTTGCATAGTACCAGAAAACCTTAGGCTGTCTAGCACTGCGCAACTCAAGTGGTCAAGATTAGCGCAAATTGCTCTTCATAACGCGAGCTTTATCGCGAGCCCAATCTTTTTCTTTCATATCAGTACGTTTATCGTGCAGTTTTTTACCCTTCGCGACACCCACTTTCATTTTGACCCAAGAGCGGGACCAATACATAGCGGTGGCAACCAAGGTCATACCTTCGCGGTTTACTCTGCCAAATAGGTTGTCGATTTCACGACGCGACATCAGCAGTTTACGCACGCGGGTAGGGTTTGCAACGGTATGAGTACATGCTTGTTGTAGCGGGGTGATTGTCACTCCACTAATAAATGCCTCACCATCGCGGATATATACATAGCTTTCGGCGATATTGGCTTTGCCTTGACGCAGAGATTTGACTTCCCATCCCTGAAGTTCTAGGCCAGCTTCGATTTCGTCGTCGATGAAATATTCGTGGCGAGCTCGTTTGTTTTGAGCAATGGTATTGCTACCTGCTTTTGGTTTTGAATTTTTCTTTGCCATAAGAACGGCATTATATACCCAAGTTCCCTAAAGATGCTAGGTGCATACGTCATTGTGTGTTTCTTTTTAAACGAATACTTCATGAATAAAATGAAACGGATAAGGCATTCAAACGCGTTTGTTTTTGTCTTTTATTTGCCGAGAAGCCAGCGAGTTTTTTAGGGCTAGATCCAGAAAACTTTCATAGGAGGATTACGTGAAGTAACATAAGAGGACGTTTTCCCCGTTTCAATGTTTGTTTAAGTGAATCCGATATGCCGCAAGTAACCCGCAGCGCCCTAGTACCATTTAGCGCTGAGCAGATGTATAGCCTTGTAAATGATGTAGCCAGTTACCCAAGCTTTTTGCCAGGTTGTTCTGGTTCTCGAATTATTGAAAACTCTGAATCGAGCATGGTGGCATCCGTGGATGTGTCGAAAGCAGGCATCAGTAAAACGTTTACAACATCGAATCAGTTAGAAGCTGGACGAAAAATTTTGATGCAGCTGGTGGATGGTCCATTTAAGCAGCTTCATGGTGGTTGGGAATTTACTCCGTTGGATGAAACAGCATGCAAGGTTGAGTTGAAACTAGAGTTTGAGTTTACTAGCAAACTGGTTGAAATGGCATTTGGTAAGATTTTCAACGAGCTGACTAGTAATATGGTGAACGCGTTTACACAGCGTGCAAAGCAGGTATATGTGTAATGAGCAGCTTACCAAACATGATTCACGTCGAAGTGGTTTATGCGTTGCCGCAAGAGCAGCGAGTGATAACCTTAGCCGTAGAGGCGGAGATGACGGTTCAAGAAATCATTGAGCAATCTGGCGTGTTGGAGATTTACCCTGAAATCGATCTCGCAAAAAACAAAGTAGGTATTTTTAGTCGTAACATAAAGCTAAATTCCACGGTGTTAGACAGAGATCGCATTGAAATATACCGACCGCTATTAGCCGATCCCAAAGAGATACGTCGGAAAAGGGCAGAGCAAGCGAAGAAACAAGCGGAAGCTGAAAAGTCCAAATAAATCATAAGATGGGAACGGCATAAGGTTGGCTTATTACCGAAAATAGATATATTGCAAAAATAGAAAAGGCTCGCAATTGGCGAGCCTTTTCAATATCTGGTGAACTCAAATGGGGTTAGTAAACACCCTCGAAAAAGTTTTCACTGGCTGGGAAGTCACCTTCCACTTTGACCAATCTTTCGTTGTCATCGAAACGAACAAAGAGATTTTTCTGTATGGAGTCGCTGTGCCCTTTTGTGTGGTGGTAAATGTAATACCACGTATTTGGGTAGCCGTTTTCGACAAGCATTGGCGAACCTAAAACAAAGCGAACCTGTTCTTTAGACATACCAAATTTTAGTCGGTCTACCGAGTTCTGCTCAATGTAATTTCCCTGATTGATGTCGATACGATAAACCAGTTTTTCTGCAACCGAGCAACCCGTTAACATGACGAGCGCTAATGGTACTGCAACAATCCACTTCTTAAATTGCATATGCTTTCTGTTCTTTATTACTAAGTTCAAGTTCTCGGGCGAGATGATAATCACTCTGGGTCGAGAAGTAAAAAGTTTCTCATGCCATCCACTGGCATTCTCGAGTTTCTAACACCATTAAATAGCGATGGTGAAATCATATGACCATAGTTATAGCGATAAGTTGCATTGTTACAAAGACAAACAGCGCAGGGGTGAGCTGCGCTGTGAGGTGAATAACATTTTGTGACTGGATCTTCGTTGTGGAATTGAAGGTTCTATCAGGCCGCAAATAAAAGCTCTTTCGCATTTGCCAGCGTACTATCGGTTATCTGGCTACCGCCTAATAAACGCGCTAATTCAGCAACTCGCTGGTTTTGATCTAAACAGTTCATTTGTGTTTCCGTTTTGCCGCCTTTGGTGTTTTTGGCGACAAATAACTGTTGGTGCCCACATCCGGCGACTTGTGGTAGGTGAGTTACACAAAGCACTTGCGTGGATTCACCAAGCTTACGAAGCATTTTGCCGACGACTGCCGCAGTCGGTCCGCTGATGCCCACATCGACTTCATCGAAAATCAGGCTAGGGGTATCCACTTTTTGAGCGGTGATAACTTGAATGGCCAAGGAAATACGTGAAAGTTCACCACCAGAGGCAACTTTTGCTATTGGCTGCATTGGTTGACCTGGGTTGGTTGACACTAAGAACGTTGCTTGGTCGATACCAAGTGGCGACGCATTATTTTCATCACGTACGACATCAATACAGAACTTGGCTTTTTCCATACTGAGTTCATGCATACTTTGGGAAATAAGTTTATTGAGTTCTTTTGCATAGCGCTGTCGAGATTTGTTTAGCTTTTCAGCGGTGGCTAAGAACTTCAGACGCTTCTCTTCAACTTCCGCTGCTAATGCGTCCATTTTTTCGTCTGAACAATCTAAGGCTTCAACTTGTTTGAGCAACTCTTGGTGATGTTGATACAACTCATTTGGCATGACATGATGCTTACGTGCCGTAGACATCACTTTAGAGAAACGTTCTTCAACATAAACCATGCGAGCAGGATCGACATCGATACCATCTAGGTAATGACGTAACTCACTGTTTGCCTCTTCCAATTGAATAATGGCTTCAGAAATCATATCGGGTAAGCCTGAAAGCTTTGAGTCTAATTCAGAAAGCTGAATCAACGAGTGATTGGCTGTTTGAAGAATACCTAGAGCATTAACGTCCTCACCTTCATAAATCAACTCTATTGCTTGTTGGCAGGTGGATGCTAATTCCCCGCTGTTAGCCAAGCGTTTATGTTCTTGTTCTAGCTCCGAAAACTCTTCCTCGCCAATGGCAAGATCGTTGAGTTCTTTGATTTGGTATTCAAGAAGCTGCTTTTGAGCGAGGTTTTCTTGGCTGTTTTGCGTAAGTTGCTTTAGGTGGTTATCTGACTGACGCCAAGTTTGGTAGTAGTTTTTGGTCTTGTTAAGTAAGTTCACGTGACCAGCGTACTGATCCAGCATAGAAAGTTGGTAGTCACTCTTCATCAGTTGATGGTGGGCGTGCTGTCCGTGAATATTAATGAGGAGCTGCCCGAGAACCTTAAGCTGTGAAGCAGGTACTGGGCTGCCGTTAATAAAGGCTCTTGAACGGCCTTCTTTAGTGATAACTCGTCTTAGAATGCATTCACAGCCATCCATCAGATCGTTATCTTCTAGCCAACGCGTTGCATTGATATTGTTGTCCAGTAAGAACGAGGCTGAGATGTCGGTTTTTTCTTCACCTTGACGAACAGAGCTTGCTTCGGCGCGATCGCCTAAACATAAGCCTAAAGCATCAATAGCGATGGATTTACCTGCGCCTGTCTCGCCGGTAATGGTTGTCATGCCTTTGGCAAGTTCTAGCTGTAAAGACTTCACAATTGCAAAATTATTAACACTTAGATGAGCCAGCATTTTATTTACCTGTATAACTGAACAATACTGTATATAAATGCAGTATATACTGTTTCTTTATACAGTAAAGTTGTACAGGTGATTTTTTTCGTTTTGTCGATTTTTTGTGAGCGAAATCTTGGTCAGAAAAGCTTGCTAGACCAACCCAATTTATTCCTTAGCACGTGATAGTAACTGTAGTCTTCAGGGTGAATGAGTTTGAGTACATTTGGGCTTTGATAAATGTGGATCTCATCCCCAGGGGAGACGGGGAGTGAAATTTGCCCATCACAGCTTATCTCCTGCGTGCCGCGATTATCTGGGGAAACAAGCAATTTAATACGTCGGTCGCCATCCACAACTAACGGGCGGCTAGAGAGAGTGTGGGGGAACATTGGTACAAGGGAAATAGCGTTCAGGCTTGGCGATAAAATAGGACCGCCGCCAGAAAGTGAATACGCAGTAGAGCCAGTCGGAGTGGAAATTATCAATCCGTCGGAGCGTTGCGAGAAAGCGAATCGATCATCGATGTACACTTCAAACTCGATCATATGAGCAATTTGCCCAGGGTGGAGTACCGCTTCATTAAGTGCCGCATTGTGGCTTTTTACTTGCCCGTGCCTATGCACTTCAGCTTCCAGTAGAAAGCGGTCTTCCTCTAAGTATTCACCAATCAGGACTTTTGATAGCGCTTTTTCAAAGTCTTCAGGATCGAGATCGGTTAGAAAACCAAGGTTTCCACGGTTGACACCGATCACCGAGATATCAAATCGAGACAGCACTCTGGCCGCGCCAAGCATATTGCCATCGCCACCCACAACAATGGCAAGATCCGCTTGTTTTCCAATGTTCACTAGACTGGTGAAACAAGAGCGGTCTATGTCTGTTAGGATTTCTTGTAATCGGTCGTCAATGACGACGGAGTAGCCTTCTTTAATGAGCCAGTGGTACAACTCTTTATGAGTTTGAATGGCTTTACTGTCACGGGGTTTGCCTATAATTGCGATCACTTCAAAAGGCTTTGGCATAGAGAAAATCCGTTGTCTGAGGTTATTGTGCTTGAAACGCAAATCTTCATCCCCATAATAAAGGCAAGTTGAAGAACTATGCGAGGTTTTTTATCTCAATTTTTTGAGCATATTATCGCATAAGTAGTTGAATTCTGAATTCTGGAGATATCATGAGCAACGAAGAAAACAAGATTAATGAAGAAGAGCTAAAGCAACAGGAAACTGCAGAAGAAGTAGATGCAGTAGGCTCTGATGCCGATATCGATTGGAACGAAGAATCGGTTCAAGATGAAACTGATGCAAAAATCGCTCAACTTGAAGCAGCATTGCTTTCAAGTGAAGCTAAAGTGAAAGAGCAGCAAGAATCGGTACTTCGTGCAAAGGCAGACGTTGAAAACATGCGTCGTCGCAGTGAACAGGAAATCGATAAAGCCCGTAAGTATGCGCTGAATAAATTTTCTGAAGAACTGCTTCCAGTTATCGATAACTTGGAGCGCGCTATCCAAGCGGCAGATGCAGAAAATGAAGTGATTAAACCATTCCTTGAAGGTGTTGAACTAACGCACAAAACGTTTGTAGATGTTGTGTCTAAGTTTGGTCTTAAAGAGATCAACCCTGAAGGTGAGGCGTTCAACCCTGAATTCCATCAAGCTATGTCGATTCAGGAAAGCCCAGATCACGAATCTAACATGGTGATGTTAGTCATGCAGAAAGGTTACGAGTTGAATGGCCGAGTCATTCGCCCTGCTATGGTGATGGTTGCGAAGTAATTCGCTGCTGCTAATACCGCCACTGCTACAGCTTTAATTAAACGAGATTTAAAGCTGAACTGGGGCTAAAGCGATAAGCCTTATACAAGAAGCCCGCCTATTTCAGGCGGGCTTCTTATTTCTTAAAAAGCGTTCGCTGCCGTCAGAATTTATTGTCAGCAAACTTGAGCTACCAGCGAATTTAACTGTCAGCGAGTTTTAACTACCAACAAACTTTAGGCATATTGGTACCATCGGCTTTGACCGTGAGTGTGCCGCAAGAATCACTATTTTGACCTTTATCTGATTTTGGGGTGGCGGTGATTGTGTAACCACCCGCGGATGTTACCGCAAAGGCGTACCTGTCGTCTGAGGTATCACATATGATGCAAGTGGAGCCAGATAAGATGTTGCTCCATGAGTAGCCATTGTTATATGCCTGCTCCATTGTTAGTTGAATACGGATCATATCCGCCATGGCTTGTTTACGGTGCCCTTTGTATACGTAGTCGTTCAAGGAGGGGTAAACAACCGCCGCGAAAATGGCAATGATAGAAACCGCAACCAGAACTTCGAGCAAGGTCATTCCTTTGGGGTGGCTGTTGCGCTTCTTGCATCTATTTTTTCGAATCATTTCCATATCTTCCTTCATTTTCGCAGCGCTATTCTTCGTTGGTGCTAGCATCTCCGCAAGCGAAATTAGGTGCATAAATGAAGTTTCAGAGGAATTTGGAATATGGCTCGCGGCTTTACACTCATTGAGCTTTTGATCACTCTGGCTTTGCTGTCCATTCTGCTTGGTGCGTTTGCTCCAAGCTATAAATCAGTGACCGATGACAACCGAATAACTCGTTTATCCAATGAGCTTCGGGCGTTTTTGGTTGAAGCGCGATCGGAAGCGGTGATGAAAAACAAAGACCTTTGGGTCCACGTCACTATTTCTGGGGCTTCCAAAAATGGAGACTGGTCCGTTGAGCTACGTGAAACGAATACGGCTTCAGGTGCTTTAGTTCAATCTGTATCTGGCTCACCTTTCAAAAGTATCCACTTCAACAGTAACCATGGCTCTCCGTTTAAAGTGGAAGGCGTGAACGGTCGAATTCAAGGTGGCACTTTTCAATTCAGTTACAAAGAAAATATGTCCGATAGTGGTTCGGTGATTACTCACTTTACCAATGGTCGAGTCAAAGTGTGTGGCAGTAGAGGGAATACTCATGGCTTCAAAGAGTGTTAGCTCATCGCGTCAGTTAGGCGCGTCATTGGTTGAGTTAATGATCGCTTCAGGGCTAAGTATGCTCGCGATCATTTCAATTGGGTCTGTATATCTGACGGCACAAAAGTCGGCCACTCAACGTTCTCTTGATCTTCTGGTTCTGCAAAGCATGTCGGATACCCTTAAGTACATAAAAGAAGATGCGCTTAGGGCTGGATACAATGGCAGTGAAAATGCCGCGGCTATCGTATCTGGGGCGGGAGATGTATATGTAACCTCACCAACTTCCTTGGGATATGTGTATTTGAACAAAAACGATAAGTACGAGCATGTATTCTTCAAGCATGATGATAACAACATTAAAATATGCACAAAGCAATCTGCTGCGATTAGCACTCAAGCATCTTGTAATCGGTATTTCAAAATGCTGGATGAAAACCAAGTAAAAATTACCGATTTTACGGTGACATCGACACCGCTCGGTTCAGCGGTAAGTTCAGCATTTATAACACTCTCAATGACTGGATCCCTTAAGAGCTCGACGGACTCAGTCACTCTTAATACATCGTTTAAACAAAGGAACTGGAAATGATCCGACGTTCTGAAGGCTATATTACGCTAACGATAACAAGCTTTATCTTGTTAGCTGCGCTGATTTTAGTTATGGGGTCATATAAACAGGTTTTCTTTCAAATTAAACGTGCGCAGAACGAAGTGAAAAGTCGCCAAGACCATTGGACCGCAGAGGGGGGACTAGAGTGTATTTATGCTCGAGCCCACGTAGACAAAGTGTCTTCTGGTAACGTGAATGCATGCTCGAATCAACCAGAATTGACTATGTCTTTGGTGACATCATCTAATGGAAAAATGGCAACCGCACAGGTTGATAGCACCATCCTTGAAAAAGAGATCCAATATGGTGGTTCGTTGGGCTCAGGTGCTTTGCAGTCGAGTGCAGACTTGTTTCTTCGCGGTGCCAATGCTTTTGATACCCCTGACCCAGGTACATTAACGAGTGATGGTTGGAAATGTGTAGCAGCTCGATACAAAAGTACTTTCAAAGTACTTGGGACAATACAGAACAAAGGCGTCGTTCACGGTGATCCTCCTTGGGCTGGGTTTGACGGGCAAGGTAAAGACTGCAAAGCGGCGAATAAGACGACGACTAATGGTGATGGAACGACGAGTTTATCAACAGGCGATTTTGTCAAAGATTCGTCAGTCGCTCCTTTTGAGAATTTTTACGGTATTCCTGTAAACGAAGCGGAAAAAGTAAGAGATAACGGAAATTTCCATATTTTAACCGGGTCAGCAATCACCTCAGGAACTAAGGTTCTTAGCAATTGTGGCACCAAAATAAAAAATGCTATCCATGCAGGGAATGAATTTATATGGGTTGAAGGAGGGTGTGAAATATCAAAAGATGAATACCCTAGTTTGGTAGCCAAGTCAGCCGCGACACCTAACGGGGTAACGTTAGTGGTCAATAATGGACCTATTTCTTTGATATCGGACACTACTTCTGGAGAATTTAAAGGGGTACTTTTCCATATAAATTCAAGTTATTCCCCTGATTTAAGCGATTGGAACTCTCTACCTGGCGCCAATCCATTTCTCAACCCAGTTGGCGCTTCAGATATACCTTCGGCAGTTCGAGCAAATGCATCCTATTACCAAAGTGGCTCGTTTACTTTTTCGGGAGGGCAGTATTTAGATTCTAGTGGTCACTCAGCAATTTTTAACAATGCCGTCAGCCTAAGCTTTAACAAAGACGTTATTGATTATTCTCGAAGCAAAAACTCCCCACCAAAGTGGGCAAAAGGATCTTGGAATGATTTCTAAAAAACACCAGGGTTTTAGCTTGATTGAAGTGATGATCGCTTTTCTAATATTTGGTGTTGGCGTACTTGGGCTTGTCAAGTTACAAACCTTTATGGAGCACAAATCTGAACATGCGATACGCAGCTTAGAAGCGTTGTATTTAGCCGAATCAAAGTTGGAGTATTTTCGCCAGCGATCAGTGAGCGGCGCTAATGGCACCATAACTTTTGATAGCATCCAGTCGGGTACGGAAGTAAAAAGCGGCGGCTACACACTGACATGGACGGTATCTCAGCCTACCGGTTCCATTTCGTCTGCGGTGAAAATCATCACAGTTGAAGGTGAGTGGAAAAATCGGCTCAATGCGAATCAAAAAGTGTCGATCAAAACCATGGTGTCCAGCTATAACGAGTTTGATTAGAGCTTTTAGACCGCAGTACAAAAATTCATCATATAAATAATCCACTCTTAAACATAACGGTGCTACAGGAGAATTAACTTTCCTGTAGCGCTTTTATTTTGTGCTAGTTGCAAGATTGATTGTGGTTTGTTGTTTATTTGTAAATAAATTAAAAATAATTGTCTGAGATTATGAAATGGTCTGGTTTTTTGTGCTTTTATATTAGTGTTCCAATAGAATAGTCAGTCGAGAAATGAGCGATATATAACTAAATGAATAGCTCGTTGAAAACAACATCTGACATATGGAGTTACCTATGAGTAACCAAGCTGTTAAGCAGGCTCCACCATCCCAACCGTCGGGAATGGACCGATTTTTAAATTTTATCGAACGCGCTGGTAACAAGATCCCTGATCCAGCAATCTTGTTTTTTTGGGCGCTAGTAATTGTTTGGGTATCATCAGCATTACTTTCTAATGTTTCCTTTGATCTGATGAACCCGCGTACTGGTGAAGCACTGGAAATAAACAACCTACTTACCGGTGAAGCGCTCGCAAGTTTCCTAGCAAATATGGTGACAACTTTTACTAGCTTTGCACCTTTGGGGATTGTGTTAGTGGCAATGCTAGGGGTAGGTGTCGCTGACTCTTCTGGTTTCATTACCACTGGCTTGAAGAAAATGCTGAACTTCACGCCAGCGAAACTTTTAACGCCAATGCTTATTTTGGTGGCGATTGTGTCACATACCGCGGCTGATGCGGGTTACGTACTCGTGATTCCGTTGGGGGGGATTATCTTCCATGCTGCTGGTCGTCACCCTCTTGCCGGTATTGCGGCGGCATTTGCGGGTGTTTCTGGTGGCTTCTCGGCTAACTTTATTCCATCTGGCATCGATCCTCTATTAGCTGGCTTCACCCAAACGGCAGCACAGGTATTGGACGAAAGTTATGTTGTGAACCCGCTGGCGAATATCTTCTTTACGGGGATCTCCTCTGTCATCATTGTTGCGATTGGCTGGTATGTGACCGAGAAAATCATTGAACCTCGTCTAGCCAATACTCCTGTTGATGAAGATGCGGAAGAAGCTCCCGATTTGGGATCGTTTTCGGCTATTGAATCCAAAGCGTTTCGTTATGCTGGTTGGGCGATGTTGGCAGGTATTGCTTTGCTGGTTGTCGCACTTATTCCGGAAGACTCAGCACTGCGCTCACCTGATGGAGAGTTAACGGCGTTCTCCGCACCAGTAATGAAATCTATCGTACCGCTGATTTTCATCTTATTTATTATTCCAGGCATTGTTTATGGCCGTGTGGCTGGTACGTTCAAAAGCAGTAACGACGTGATTAAAGCCATGTCCGATACTATGGCGACGATGGGTGCTTACATTGTTATGTCATTCTTTTGTGCGCAATTCCTGTCGGCGTTTGGTCAATCAAACATTGGTACTATGCTTGCACTTTATGGTGCAGAAGGGCTTAAAGCTCTTGAGCTACCAGGGCAAGCAACCATCGTAGGTATGATTCTCCTAACGGCATTTGTAAACTTGCTGGTTGGGTCTGCATCTGCGAAATGGGCGTTAATTGGTCCAATTCTAGTGCCTATGCTAATGGCGGTCGGAATTTCTCCTGAGCTATCTCAGGCGGCGTATCGTGTCGGTGATTCCGTATCCAACATCATTTCACCGCTTATGGTGTTCTTCCCACTTGTTGTGGTTTACTGCCAACGTTACGTGAAATCAACGGGCATTGGTACTTTGGCTTCTCTAATGATGCCGTTTTCCATCGCGATGCTGATCGGTTGGACCATCTTCTTACTGGCGTATTGGGCATTAGGAATCCCTCTAGGTATTCAAGCGCCTTACACCTATACGATGTAAATTTAGAAGCGACACTTTGTCATTTGGTACAACGCTTTAAACAAAAGAAACCCAGCAATTGTGCTGGGTTTCTTTTGTTTATGAACACTATTTGAGGTAGCGTGCATGAAACGCTAAGTGATCCTCGATGAAGCTTTGTATGAAGAAATAACTGTGGTCGTAGCCATCTTGCATTCTAAATACAATATTGTCGTGCTGTTTAGCGATGCTTTGAAACGTGTCTGGTTTTAGCTGTTCTTCAAGGAAAGAATCAGCGCTCCCTTGATCAACCAATATTGGCGGCACGCTATCTGCTGCTTTAAGTAATTCACAGCTGTCGTAGCGCGACCAGTTGGCTTTATCTTCTCCTAAATACAGGCTGAATGCTTTAATACCCCAAGGACAATTCATGGGGTTGGTAATTGGGCTGAATGCAGAAACAGAACGGTATAGGTCTGGGTGCTTTAATCCAATGCTGAGAGCACCGTGTCCACCCATGCTGTGACCTGAAATGGACTTTTTGGTGTTGACTGGGAAATTGGCTTCAATAAGCGCTGGAAGTTCTTTCACCACATAATCGTACATGTGGTAGTGAGTGCTCCAAGGTTCTTGTGTTGCATTAAGGTAAAAACCTGCGCCTAAACCAAAATCGTATGCCCCTTCTGAGTCGTCAGGTACGCTTTCACCTCTCGGGCTGGTATCTGGTGCGACAATAGCAACACCAAGTTCGGCGGCTTTACGAAATGCCGCGGCTTTTTGCATGAAATTTTCGTCAGTGCATGTCAGCCCAGATAACCAGTAGATTACAGGTACTGGCTCAGATTCGGCTTGCGAGGGTAAAAAAATGGCGAATCGCATTTCACACTGCACAGTGTTTGACTGATGAGTAAATTGTTTGTGCCAGCCGCCATGGACTTTTGCGGCACTAATTTCAGTAATAGCCATGTATAGGAGCTTCCCAATAGGAAACAGAGCGGAAAACCGCTCTGTTAAGTTGAAGGTCGACAGACCCTATTTATCGAAATGAATAACAGAGCGTATGCTTTCGCCTTTATGCATGAGATCAAAAGCGTCGTTGATGCCATCTAGCCCCATAGTGTGAGTAATGAACTCTTGTAGGCCAAACTCACCATCCATGTATCGCTCTACAATGCCCGGCAATTCGGAGCGACCTTTCACGCCACCAAATGCACTACCACGCCAAACTCGACCCGTTACTAATTGGAATGGGCGAGTTGATATCTCTTGCCCTGCGCCTGCCACACCAATAATGACAGATTCTCCCCAACCTTTATGACAACATTCAAGTGCAGAGCGCATAACGTTGACGTTCCCGATACATTCGAATGAGAAATCGACGCCACCGTCAGTCATGTCCACAATGACTTCTTGAATGGGTTTGTCATAATGTTGTGGGTTAATGCAATCTGTCGCGCCAAGCTGCTTGGCGAGGTCAAATTTACTTTCATTGATATCGACACCAATGATGCGGCTTGCTCCGGCCATTGTGGCACCAATGATCGCAGATAAACCGATTCCGCCTAGCCCAAAGATCGCAACGGTATCACCTTTTTGTACTTTAGCGGTGTTGAGTACCGCTCCCATACCAGTGGTTACACCACATCCGAGTAAGCACACTTCTTCTAATGGGGCATCAGCGTTTACTTTCGCTAGCGAGATTTCAGGCAATACTGTGTATTCTGAAAATGTCGAACACCCCATGTAATGATATATAGGCTGACCGTCTTTATAAAAACGAGTGGTGCCATCAGGCATCAAACCTTTGCCCTGAGTTTCTCGAACCGCTTGGCATAAGTTCGTTTTTCCTGAAGTACAGAATTTACACTCACCGCACTCTGCTGTGTAAAGAGGGATTACATGGTCACCGACCTCAACGCTGGTGACGCCTTCCCCAACCATTTCAACAATACCGCCACCTTCGTGACCCAAAATAGAGGGGAAGATACCTTCAGGATCGTCGCCCGACAAAGTAAATGCATCGGTGTGGCAAACACCAGAAGCAACAATCTTAACCAGAACTTCACCTGCTTTCGGAAGCATGACATCAACTTCTTCAATAGAGAGTGGTTGATTTGGTCCCCACGCGACTGCTGCGCGAGATTTAATGAATTGTTCAGACATGTTTGTACCCTTAAGTAATCACGATGGTCGCCAACAGGTTGACTCGAGAATATCCCAACTAAGAGAACATCCTAACGTATAGAGTGAGTTGGCGAGGTATGGGGGAGATTTTAATTAATTTATTTGAATTGATAATCTGGGTAAAATGAAATTTACTATTACATATTTGTAATAATAAGATTTGTATTGAGGCACAAAAAATGGACCAATGGGAAGGGGTCACAGAGTTTGTCGCTGTGGCGGAACAAGAGAGTTTTACACTTTCAGCTCAAAAATTATCAACCTCAGTCGCACAAGTGAGCCGCAAAATTGCACGTTTAGAACAACGTTTGTCGGTAAAACTGTTCCTAAGAACCACACGTAGGGTGACGTTGACTGATGCTGGCAAAGTGTATTATCAGCATTGCCGGCATTTAGTGGATGGCCTTGAGTTTGCCGAAGAGGCGGTAACAGAGCTTCAAACGACTCTTAAGGGGAAGATAAAGCTAACGGCACCGGTAACATACGGAGAACAAATGCTTGCCCCTTTGCTGAATGAATTTTTAGTCGAGTACCCTGAAGTCGAATTAGACTTCCACCTTTCTAACCAGAAGCTGGACATGCTAGAGCATGGTTTTGATTTGGCTATTCGCCTTGGACACTTAGGCGATTCCACCTACATCGCCAAGCGGTTAGGTGCTCGTCAAATGCATGTGTGTGCGAGCCCAGCCTACTTAGAGCAATTTGGTGAACCTCGATCTTTATTGGAGCTCTCCCAGCATCAATGTTTGATAGGAAATCATCCCTATTGGCGATTCATTGAAAATGGTCATAAAAGGCAGCTTTCCGTTGAAGGGCGGATGAAATGCGACAGCGGACGCGTGTTGATTGATTCCGCGCTCAAAGGTATTGGCATCGTTCAATTGCCCGATTATTACGTTCACCCCTATATGGCAACCGGAGAATTGGTCGAATTACTTACCGATTTTCGTGATACCAAAGAAGGCATATGGGCGCTGTATCCTAACAATCGGTATTTATCCTCTAAAGTTAGATTACTGATTGATTTTCTGGCTGACCGTATGTCTATTTATTAAACTCGCATGCGAACATCCAAGCTTGAGTATATAATCCGCGCATTCCATTCGAAGAATCATTGCAATTAAAACGAGCCTAGAGAGAAAACGTGTCATTTAGTGAACAAGATGAACATTTCATGCGACGAGCTATCGAGCTTGCTCATCAAGCTGAATTAGAAGGTGAAGTGCCCGTCGGTGCAGTATTGGTAAAAGAGGGTAATGTGATTGCCGAAGGCTGGAACCGGTCAATAGGGCAACATGACGCAACGGCACACGCTGAAGTACAAGCGTTGCGCAAAGCGGGCAGTGAGCTGGAAAACTACCGATTGCTTGATACCACCCTATACGTCACGTTAGAGCCATGCCCCATGTGCGCAGGTGCGCTGCTTCATAGCCGAGTAAAGAGAGTGGTTTATGGTGCGCCAGATTTAAAAGCAGGGGCGGCAGGTACAGTATTGAATCTGTTTGAAAGCCAAGCGTCGTATCACTACGCGACAATAGAATCAGGGTTACTTGAGCAAGAGTGCAGAGAGCAATTACAAAGCTTTTTTAAACGTCGACGGAAAGAAAAAAAAAGCGTTAAAAGAAGGGAAGTCTGATGGCAAACATCAGAATTGATGTTTGCCGTTTAGAAACAACTGTTTCTTCCGTATCAAGGCTCTAAGCAAAGAGCAAAAGCTTTACTACGCCAAATAACTTTTTTCTTGTTATTGGCAAGCATACGCTTACGACGATTGGACGAAACAGCCTTTTGTAGCAGTCGCTTAGACGACTTTCTTTTGGAGAACATATCTTCTCTCCTCTACCAAGCTAACAATAACGGTGCTGTTATTTTTTTCTGGCACCGCCCAACACTCCCTTCACCGGTACTAGTTTTTCTTTTAACTAGTCATGCTTCTATTATCTTTGTTAAAAGCGACATCTTTGGTGAACAGTGAGTTTTCTTTTACAGCGAAACTAAGGTTTCTTTGTACAGTAAAACTAGAGTTTCTTTGTACTTCAAAAACAAGTTATAAGCTTCGATTGTTACGAGTTGATGACGTGACAGCAAAGATTGTCATCACTGTTTAATGTAAGGGCGTTTGGTAGGTTTTTCAAGTAGTGTGACACTAAACCAGAAAGCCAAGTGAAAAAAGGGCTTAGCATCCTAATCGTTTAGAAAAGACATATTGCTCTTAGGAATGCATTTTCATCTTAAAGAACTTTTGAATTGAGTGAGAAGGTTTGAAATAGAGCGGGGCTCAACCGTTAATTGAGCCCCACTGGGTATCCAATAAATCGAATTGCTTTAAAGACATTAATTCTTGTCTTCTTTGGGCTTTTCGCTCTCTTTTTCGCCTTCAGCAGATTTATCTTGTTGCTTAGTATCCTTACTTGATGTTGCCTCAGCTCCCGAAGTCGTAGGCAGAGCAGCAGACAGTGGAACATCAATGACCTGAAGATCGTCAATGTTGATTTCTTCGTTTGCGATACGCTGTTTATCGATATGACCAATAATCGATTGGTAGTAACGGCGAATATTCTCAACGTAGTTTCTCGCTTCATCTCCGCGAGCGTAGCCATAGCGAGTTTTGCTATAAAACTCTTTTTTCCGCAGTAGTGGCAATCTGTCTTTCACATCTGCCCAAGAATCTGGATCGCCGCCTTGACGTTTTGTGAGTCTTCTCGCGTCCATCATGTGACCGTAACCCACATTATAAGAGGCTAGAGCAAACCAGATTTTTTCGTGTTCGGAAATAGAATCAGGGACACGATCGACGATACGCCTCAAGTATTCCACACCACCACGCACGGATTGTTCAGGATCGAGACGATTCTTTACGCCAACGCTTTTTGCCGTTGGCAAGGTAAGCATCATCATGCCTCTTACCCCAGTTGGCGATTTGGCGAGTGGATTCCAATGTGATTCTTGATAGCCCAGTGCTGCAATTAAGCGCCAGTCGAATTCGTTAGAGTGCTTCTTGAATAGCGCTTCCCATTTAGGCAGTTTGCTGTCTAATGCGCGAATGAATGCTCTTGTATCCACGTAATCGAAGCTTTCCACGTGACCAAAGTATTTTTCTTCCAATCGAGCCAAATCGCCAGATTGTTTAAGAAGCCCAAAGAATTCGATGAGCAGTGCGTAAAGGCTTTCATCGTCGCTGCGACGCATATACCAAGAGATAGGCTGGTCTTCTGTTAGCTCAAATGCTAACGCCAATGAAGGGTACAAACGCTGAGATAAAGAAAGCTCAACCGAATCGGCCATGGTGAGCGCCAATTCACCCTTGGATACTTTCTGTAATAGATCGTTGACGTCAGCGTCCTCTTCATCACGATAGATGAGCCCCGGTTTTTCTTGTTGGAGTGTTTTTAGTGTGCGTTCAAAGTGTGAATCTTTTACAACGATGATAGGGATTTGCTTTTTAACCAGCTGATCGACGTTTCTTGGTCGCCATGATCCTTTTTTATACACCACCTGCTGGGATACATAATAGTAAGCTGGTCCGGCGCGAAAATGCTTAAGGCGATCAGGGGTCTGACTTAACCCAGCCGCAATCATATCAATTTCGCCACGATCAAGCGCTGGGAACAATTCCGATAAGCGGTAGGCTGGTTTCATTTCCAAATTGACTCCAAGCTCGTCAGCAAATCGCTTGGCGAGCTCAAAATCTAAGCCAGTAGGACCATCCGGGCCAATATAGTAAGAAAGCTGATTATTCAGTGTTCCGACTCTTAGCGTGCCTCTTTCCTTAATCTTTTCGAGTTCACTTTTTGGGTTGGATTCTATCTGACAGCCAGATAAAACGACGCTTATCATAGAGATAAAAGCGAACCTTCTTAGCCAGGCTAGTGGGGAAATAATACTCAAAACAGTTTACTCACACTGAAATTCAGCTCTCTTTATATCAAAGCAGGTCACTAGGGCAAAGCAGCAATAAAAAAAAGAATAAAAAAGCGCGAGATGGCAGACGGAGAAATGCAACAGGTCTTGTCTTTAATTGGTCTCAAGACACTCTGTTTCTAGCACGTAGCTTCCTTTGATAGCGGCGCAATTAATTGAAGTGTTAAAAAAAGGCGCAAACGGTTGCTATTTGTGGTTACGTCACAGATTTTTTCCTCTATAATACGCCCGCAAATGCGAGGTGAAATTGGTATAGGTTTCAGGGTGGATAGTAACTCTTTGAATTTATTGCAATATCACCTTAACTAACTGCATAAGAGACCTAAGCACATGAGAATTTTGCGTGGCTCCCCAGCTCTTTCTGAGTTTCGTGTTAACAAATTACTTGAACTTTGTCGTGAGCAAAGCCTGCCAGTAACAGGTATTTACGCTGAGTTTATGCACTTTGCTGACCTAACAGCAGATCTAGATGCGTCTGAATTAGGCAAACTAGAAAAACTGCTGACTTATGGTCCAACGATCGAAGAGCACGAGCCTGAAGGTCTTCTACTTCTCGCGACTCCACGTCCGGGTACTATTTCTCCGTGGTCTTCTAAATCCACCGATATCGCTGTTAACTGTGGTCTAGACAAAGTAAAACGTCTGGAGCGCGGCACGGCTTACTACATTGAATCATCAGAAACTCTATCTGAAGAGCAAACTCAAGCCGTTAAAGCACTGATCCACGATCGTATGATGGAATCAGTGTTCACGGATTTGGATGCTGCATCTGCATTGTTTACAGTGGCAGAGCCGGCACCAGTAGCCGACGTTGATATCTTAACGGGTGGTCGTGCTGCGCTTGAAGAGGCAAACGTTTCACTGGGTCTTGCACTTGCTGAAGACGAAATTGACTACTTAGTAGAAAACTTCACCAAGCTTGGTCGTAACCCGAACGACATCGAACTGATGATGTTTGCTCAAGCGAACTCTGAGCACTGTCGTCACAAGATCTTTAATGCAGACTGGACTATCGATGGCGTTGACCAAGATAAGTCTCTGTTCAAAATGATCAAAAATACGTTTGAAACGACGCCTGACCACGTTTTGTCTGCATACAAAGATAACGCAGCAGTAATGACGGGTTCTAAAGTTGGTCGTTTCTTCCCTGATCCAGAATCTCGCCAGTACAACTACCACCACGAAGATGCGCACATCTTGATGAAGGTTGAAACGCATAACCACCCTACGGCAATTTCACCTTGGCCTGGTGCTTCTACCGGTTCTGGTGGTGAAATCCGTGACGAAGGCGCAACCGGTATTGGCGGCAAGCCAAAAGCGGGTTTGGTTGGTTTTACAACATCTAACCTTCGTATCCCTGGTTACGAGCAACCTTGGGAAACTGATTTTGGTAAACCAGGTCGCATCGTTAACGCACTAGATATTATGCTAGAAGGTCCACTTGGTGGCGCGGCGTTTAACAACGAATTTGGTCGTCCAAACCTGTTGGGTTACTTCCGTACTTACGAAGAAAAAGTAACGTCTCACGCGGGTGAAGAAGTTCGTGGTTACCATAAGCCAATCATGATTGCTGGTGGTATGGGTAACATTCGTGACGAGCATGTTCAGAAAAAAGAAATTCCTGTTGGTGCTAGCCTGATTGTTCTTGGCGGTCCAGCTATGAACATCGGTCTTGGTGGTGGTGCAGCCTCTTCAATGGCTTCTGGTCAATCGGCTGAAGATCTTGATTTTGCTTCTGTTCAGCGTGAAAACCCTGAAATGGAACGTCGTTGTCAGGAAGTGATCGACCGTTGTTGGCAGCTAGGTGACGACAACCCAATCGCATTCATTCACGATGTTGGTGCCGGTGGTATTTCAAACGCGCTTCCTGAACTTTGTGATGATGGTGAGCGTGGTGGTAAATTCCAGCTACGTGACGTACCAAATGATGAGTTGAGCATGAGCCCACTTGAGATCTGGTGTAACGAATCTCAAGAGCGTTATGTTATGGCCGTTGCGCCAGAAAACATGGCAACATTCGAAGCAATTTGTAAGCGTGAACGTGCGCCATACGCTGTCGTGGGTGTGGCAACAGAAGAGCGCCATTTAACACTTGAAGATTCGCACTTCGATAACACACCAATCGATATGCCAATGGATATTCTACTTGGCAAAACACCAAAGATGCACCGCGATGCAAAAACGCTGAAAGTGGAAAGTTCCGCGATTAGCCGTGAAGGTATCGAGCTAAATGAAGCGGCGGATCGCGTTCTTCGTTTACCAACCGTTGCAGAGAAAACATTCCTTATTACCATTGGTGACCGCTCAGTAACTGGTTTGGTTGCTCGTGACCAAATGGTAGGACCTTGGCAGGTTCCTGTGGCGAACTGTGCAGTAACGGCGGCTAGCTACGATTCTTACCACGGCGAAGCTATGTCGATGGGTGAGCGTACACCAGTTGCATTGTTAGACTTCGGTGCATCGGCTCGCTTAGCAGTAGGTGAGTCTTTGACGAACATCGCTGCGACAGATATCGGCGACATTAAACACATTAAGCTATCGGCAAACTGGATGTCTCCAGCGGGTCACCCAGGTGAAGATGCAGGTTTGTACGAAGCCGTTAAGGCGGTGGGCGAGGAACTTTGTCCGGCACTGGGCCTAACCATTCCTGTTGGTAAAGACTCCATGTCTATGAAAACCAAGTGGAACGAAAATGGTGAAGACAAAGAAGTCACTTCTCCATTGTCATTGGTTATCACGGCATTTGGTCGTGTGGAAGACGTTCGCAAAACCGTAACCCCTCAGTTACTTACTGACAAAGGCGAATCCTCACTGGTACTGGTAGACCTAGGTAACGGCAAGAACCGTTTAGGTGCGACAGCGCTAGCGCAGGTATACAAGCAGTTAGGCGACAAGCCAGCTGATGTAGATAACGCAGATCAGCTAAAAGGCTTCTTCGATGCCATGCAAACATTGGTTCGTGAAGACAAACTGTTGGCCTACCACGATAAAGGCGATGGTGGTTTGTTTGTAACCCTAGCGGAAATGGCATTCGCAGGTCACTGTGGTGTTCGCTCGAATATCGCAGAGCTGGGTGAAGACGCGCTCGCGACGTTATTCAACGAAGAATTGGGTGCTGTGGTTCAGGTTAAGAACGACGATTTGGATGCGGTACTTTCTACTCTGGCTGCAAATGGCTTGGAAACATGTTCCCACGTTATCGGTAGCGTTGAAGATTCAGACAACTTCGTTATCACTTCTGGCGATGCGATTGTGCTTGAGCGTTCACGTACAGAGCTACGTACCACCTGGGCAGAGACAACGCACAAGATGCAAGGTTTACGTGATAACCCAGCGTGTGCCGACCAAGAATTCGAAGCGAAGAAAGACAATTCAGACCCAGGCCTGAACGTCAAATTAAGCTACGATGTGAATGAAGATATTGCTGCGCCATACATTGCGAAAGGCGCTAAGCCTAAAATGGCAATTCTACGTGAGCAGGGCGTGAACTCTCACGTTGAAATGGCTGCCGCGTTCGATCGTGCTGGTTTTGAAGCCACCGATATCCACATGAGTGATATCTTAACAGGGCAAGCCGTACTGGAAGAGTACAACGGTTTAGTCGCTTGTGGCGGTTTCTCTTACGGTGACGTATTGGGTGCTGGTGAAGGCTGGGCTAAATCAATCTTGTTCAATGAAGATGCTCGCAGCCAATTCGAAAGCTTCTTTAAGCGCGAAGATACGTTCTCTTTAGGTGTTTGTAACGGTTGTCAGATGCTTTCAAACTTGAAGGAACTGATTCCAGGTGCGGATTTATGGCCTCGCTTTGTTCGTAACGAATCTGAGCGTTTTGAAGCGCGCTTTAGCCTAGTTGAAGTGCAGAAATCCGATTCTGTGTTCTTCGATGGCATGGAAGGCTCTCGTATGCCAATCGCGGTTTCTCATGGCGAAGGTCGTGTTGAAGTTCGCGGCGGTGAACACCTAAATGCCATTGAAAATTCAGGTACGGTCGCGTTGCGTTACGTTGATAACAACGGAAACCAAACGCAGCAATACCCGAACAACCCGAATGGTTCGCCAAACGCGATTACGGGTCTAACAACATCGGATGGTCGTGTAACGATCATGATGCCTCACCCAGAGCGTGTATTCCGCACGGTAGCAAACTCTTGGTCTCCAGAGGGTTGGGGTGAGAATGGTGCTTGGATGCGTATGTTCCAAAATGCACGTAAGAATGTCGGTTAATTGAGTTTTCGCTAGCAACTGATTCTCAGTTTACCGAAACCGCCAGAGTGAAAGCTCTGGCGGTTTTTTTCGAAGTGTTGTTGCTGAAAAACTAGAGCAATTTGTGTGACTTTGTGCTCTAATACCGCGCTTGCCAAGGGATGGCTATATCCCTTTACAAATCCCTTAGGAATATAGAAATGTCGAAAAACAGAAAATTTGCTATCCGTGTGACTGAGAAGCGCAATGGCTGGACAGCAGAAATCACTCGCCAAGTTACATCGCGTCGTACTGTTGTGTCGAAACGCGAAACTGGTTTTGAGTCTGAAGTTTTAGCAAACGAGTGGGCAGAAAAAACGCTGGCTGAGTTTGTAGAAAATCAAGCTAAGCGCAATGATCGTAAAGCTGAAAAGCGAAGCGAGCGCGAAGCTGCTGCATTGGCTTTGGCTGAAAAAGTGGCCGCAGAAAAAGCGAAAAAAGCAGCGGAAGAAAAGAAAAGTATCGCTGACGAAGAGTAATTTACTTTTCGATTATGAATAAAAAAGGCTGGCACATCGCCAGCCTTTACTTTTTCTAGAGGTTATTTCTTTTCTGGAATGGCTTCCAGTAGTGCAACCATTTGTTCCCAGTACAAAGCAACGGTATCAATTTTCACCTTCTCATCTGGAGAGTGAGGGAATTTGATTGTTGGCCCGAAAGAAACCATATCCATTTCTGGGTAAGGTTCTTTGAACAACCCACATTCTAATCCAGCGTGAATCACCATGATATTAGGTTTATGTCCGTAGATGCCTTCATACATTTCACGGAAGATAGCCATGATTTCTGAATCTGCGTCTGGCTTCCAACCAGGGTAAGCGCCAGAGAAAGATAATTCTGCCCCAGCCAACTCTGCAATAGAGCGAAGCGTGCTTTCAACTTGCTCTCGACCCGAGTCAATCAAAGAGCGAATCAAACACAGTACAGTGACCTTGTCATCTTCTGTTGTGATAACACCAACATTCAAAGATGTTTCTACCACACCCTCAATTTCATCACTCATACGAATAACACCGTTTGGCGCGGCGTTTAAAGCGGAAACAAAACGGAATTGATCGGCCTGAGCAAACACTTTTCCAGTATTCTCTGCTTCTTCATTGAAAGAGACGATACTGGTTTCAATTTTGCCTAATTCAGCAGAGAGCAGGTTTGTGTAAGTATTGAAAAGTTCTGCTAGTTTTTCTTGGTTTTCAGCAGGGACGGCAACGGTAGCAAACGCTTCTCTTGGAATGGCGTTACGAAGGCTACCACCACGGAAATCAATAAGTCGAAGATCAAGTTCTTGAGCATGACCGGCAAGGAAGCGAGCAAATAATTTGTTCGCGTTGCCACGACCTGTGTGAATATCACAACCGGAATGCCCACCTTTTAAGCCTTTTAGAGTGAGCACGCGAGTCACATAACCTTCTGGTACTTCTTCGCGTTGGATATCAAATGTCATTGCACCATCAATACCGCCAGCACAACCCATGTATACTTCACCTTCCTGCTCAGAATCTGTATTGAGAAGAATGTCCCCTTCCAGCCATCCAGCTTCCAAACCGAATGCGCCAGTCATGCCTGCTTCTTCATCGACCGTCAGTAAAACTTGAACTGGACCATGTTTAATGTCGTCAGAAGCAAGTACAGCTAAGCAAGAAGCCATACCAATACCGTTATCTGAACCTAGAGTAGTGCCCTTTGCTGTAACCCATTCACCATCAATGTAAGGCTGGATAGGATCTTTTGTGAAGTCATGGTCCGTGTCTTCATTTTTTTGAGGAACCATATCGATGTGCGCTTGAAGCACTACGCCTTTCTTATTTTCCATTCCTGGTGTGGCTGGCTTTTTGATAAAAACGTTACCAGTAGGATCGCGGCGTACATCCAAGCCTTGCTCTGTGGCCCAATTTATAATGTATTGAGCAAGCTCTTCCTCATGTTTTGAAGGGTGAGGAATAGAACAAATTTTATCGAAGAACTGCCAAAGTTTCGCTGGGGACAACTGGCTGATTTCAGAATGGAACTCAGACACGGAAAACTCCTTTATTGTTTTGTTAGGCTGACAGGATGATGTTTCTTGAGGATTTA
Source organism: Vibrio sp. vnigr-6D03 (assembly GCF_002835515.1). Taxonomy (NCBI): domain Bacteria; kingdom Pseudomonadati; phylum Pseudomonadota; class Gammaproteobacteria; order Vibrionales; family Vibrionaceae; genus Vibrio; species Vibrio sp. vnigr-6D03. The sequence goes on along the minus strand of NZ_PIZL01000002.1, from coordinate 75,680 downwards.
AGATAACTAACCAGATATCGCATCAGTTACGGTAATGACCGTATTTCATCCTGAACAACGCTGTGACGATGCGCCTAGAATACCATTTCCAATTCAGATTTACGTAGCAATTCTCAATTCAATCTTTAGCGATCGCGTAACAAATAGTTGGCGGTGTAAAAAACAGAATAGTAATACTTCTGCTAGCCTTAAAGACTATGGATGGCAACAATTAAATTTGTTTCATTTGGTTTTTGTCATTATTTGATATTTTTGTAATTAAATTACATTATTTTTTTGATTAGGCGCAATTTAAGCAGGTTTGTGTGATGTGGATCATTTTAAATATTGTAATTATTTTTCTTGGTGGTATATTAGCAACCAACTTCAGCAGTGAAGAGAAAATGCTCAAAGGATGAGTCCGTTTATCGCCTCCAAGGAACTGAGAATCAAATTGTGTTTAATTGATTTAAAGGTGATAGCTATGAAAGGTTTACCGTCTGCGATGTTCTGGAATGTACCATCTATATACACTGGTAACTTCGCATACCCAACCAGCTTTGGTTACTAGTCATAACCAAGTGTAAGACTGAACAAATTGTTCACCCCTAAAATTGGAATTAATTTACCATCCCTGTTTTTGCTGTCGGGATAACAAGATTCTACCGCCACTCAAGTTGAGTGGCGTTTTTTTATGTTCAAAATATATTCACTCTGTGACTTTTACCCAACATAAGCCTGCAATTTCATAATCCTTCTATTTTTAAACGCTACCAATCGCAAATTTCTGGGAAATGTGTTCCTTGTCTAACTATGTGCTCAGTTTTCAACCTACAATGATGAGCTCTATGCCAATATGGCATAGAAACGTTTATAAGGATTAAGTGATTGATATGCATGAAAAAGGTAGCGTCGCTAGCCCTCGATAATTGTACGGATAATCGAGAGTTTTAATTCTAACTAGAATTTGATATTTGATATCTTTATAATTCGCGCCAATCGATTACGCAAACGTTTATTTTACACAATTTTAGGGATTCGATTATGCTCGAAAGGCTATTTAAACTGAGTGAACACAATACCAGTGTGCGCACCGAAATCATTGCCGGGTTGACGACTTTTCTCACCATGGCTTATATCATTTTTGTTAACCCAGCGATTTTGTCTGATACCGGAATGGATCGTGATGCTGTGTTTGTCGCAACATGTTTAGCGGCCGCCGTTGGGTGTTTCATTATGGGCTTAGTGGCAAACTACCCAATCGCTCAAGCACCAGGTATGGGGTTAAATGCCTTCTTTACTTATTCCGTTGTATTGGGGATGGGGCATACGTGGCAAGTGGCATTAGCGGCGGTTTTTGTTTCTGGTGTTCTATTTATTTTACTGAGCATTTTTAAAATCCGCGAATGGATCATTCACTCTATACCTATGTCACTGCGAACGGGTATTTCGGCAGGTATTGGTTTGTTCTTAGCTTTCATCGGACTGAAAAATGCCGGTATTGTTGTTGATAATCCAGCGACGTTTGTCTCTTTGGGTCAAATCACTTCTCTTCCAGCTGTACTCGCTTCGCTTGGTTTCTTTTTGACCATTGCACTGGTTCATAAAGGTGTAAAAGGCGCAGTCATGATTGCTATTCTAGCCGTGACGGGTCTTGGCTTAGCATTCGGTGATGTAACTTGGGGTGGTGTGGCTTCATGGCCGCCAAGCATTGCACCAACCTTTATGCAATTGGATTTCTCTGCTGTATTTGAAATCGGCATGATTTCCGTCGTCTTTGCTTTCCTATTTGTCGATTTGTTTGATACTGCAGGTACCTTGGTCGGGGTCGCGCAAAAAGCCGACCTTATTCAAAAAGATGGCAAGATTCCTCGTTTGAACCGAGCGCTTCTCGCGGATTCAACAGCAACATCTGTTGGTGCTGTTCTAGGTACATCGAACACTACGTCTTACATTGAAAGTGTTTCTGGCGTTGCTGCTGGCGGTCGAACTGGTCTCACAGCGGTTGTGGTTGGCATTTTATTCCTACTTGCTTTATTCTTCTCGCCACTAGCTGGAATGATCCCCGCTTACGCGACAGCAGGCGCACTATTTTATGTTGCAATCCTGATGCTCTCTGGTTTGGTTAGTATTGACTGGCGCGATCTAACCGAAGCGGCTCCTGTTGTTGTGACGTGTCTTCTGATGCCGCTAACATTTTCTATCGCGGATGGTATTGCTTTAGGTTTTATTGCCTATGCAGCTATCAAAGCGTTGAGCGGTAAAGCGCAAGATGTGTCCCTAAGTGTTTGGGTTATGGCAGCCATTTTCACCATTAAATTCGTTCTTAGCGCAGGCTAAGACAAAGCCGATACAGGTTATAACAACTATGAGTAATAAATTTATCATCACCTGGGACAACATGCAGATGTACTGCCGTCAGCTTGCTGAGCGTCAAATGCCAGCAGAGCAATGGAAAGGCATCATTGGCGTGAGTCGTGGTGGTTTAGTTCCTGCCGCTATTCTGGCTCGTGAACTGGGTATTCGCTATGTAGACACGGTTTGTATTTCTAGTTATGACCATGATCACCAGCGCGATATGTCGGTTTTAAAAGCACCAGAAGGTGATGGTGAAGGCTTCCTGATTGTTGACGATTTGGCAGACAGTGGTGACACAGCTCGTCAGATCCGCGAAATGTATCCAAAGGCGAAGTTGATTACTGTTTGTGCTAAACCAGCTGGTATCGATTTGGTTGATGATTATGTTGTTGATATTCCACAAGATACTTGGATCGAGCAACCATGGGATATGGCGTTGACATTCGTTGATCCAATCAACAAATAAAGGCTTTATCTAGAGTAAATACTTAGGTAAACACTCAAATTTTCAAAATGACCCTGTATAGGGTTATTTTTTTTATTACTATTAGGGGCAGAAACCCCTTATACAACACTGAATAAGATCCTTGCCTTATGTCCATGCCTGAAGAGCAAATCAGCAAAAACCTTTCAGAAGAACTGTTTCAAAATCATCGCCAAGCGAGAGAAACGTCTGCACTTGTTCGCTATATGCCAAGTAACGAGAGCTACTTGGATAAGCAGCGAGAAGAGCAAGGCGAATCTTGGTATCGAACGCTAAGGCGTATGCAGTGGATATGGCAGGGGATTGAGCCGTTAGAGATGGAAGAAGTGCTTTCAAGAATTGCTTCTTCCACTCATTCCCGTACCCATGATGAATGGTTAGATACGGTCATGGGGTATCACTCCGGTAATTGGACGTACGAATGGATTCATCAAGGGATGTTGAATCAGAAGAAAGCATCGGAACTGAAGGGTGATGAAGCGAGTGACGCTTACTTTAGAGCCAGCCTGTGTTTTAGCATTGCGGGCTACCCGCACATAAAGGGAGATAGCCTTTCCATTCAGGCTCAGGTGTTGGTGCACAAAGCCTATGATTTGGCGATGGAACACAGCTCGCTTATTACTAAGAAGATCGAAGTGCCTTTTGGCAAGAAAAAGATAAAAGCAAATCTACACCTTCCGCACACCGAAAGACAATTACCTGTTGTGATTGTTAGTGCCGGGCTTGATAGTTTGCAATCGGACATGTGGCGATTGTTCAAAGACTATTTGGCGCCCAATGATATTGCCATGCTCACCTTAGACATGCCTTCTATCGGCCATAGCAGCCATTGGGATCTCACAGAAGATTCAAGCTGCCTTCACAAAGCGATTCTCGATGAGCTCCCTCGGATTCCTTGGGTTGATCACTTTAAAGTGGGGATGCTTGGTTTCCGCTTTGGTGGAAATGCGGCGATTCGTTTGAGCTTTTTAGAACAAGATAGAATAAAAGCATGCGTTGCGCTGGGCGCGCCTATTCACGATGTTCTGTCTTCTACAGATAAGCTGCTACAAATGCCGAAGATGTACTTGGATATGCTCTCATCTCGATTGGGTAAAGAAGTTGTCGATGTACACAGCTTGGCTGGTCAAATGCGCGCTTGGTCGCTTAAAACGCAAGGCTTTTTAACGAATCGAAGAACTCAAGTGCCTATCCTTGCTCTTGGGCTGGAAGGGGATCCCATTTCTCCCTATTCAGACAACAAATTGGTCTCAATATTTAGCCATGGCGGTCAAGCGAAGAAAGTGTCATCTAAGTCAATTTCGAAAGGATATGAGGAATCTCTCTCATTAGCACTTCAATGGCTAAAATATGAACTAAAATAATGACTTTTGGTCGATTTTAGTCAATGATTATTAGATTCGACAGACGTAATCCTGCGCTTTAGGGCTGTCGGGTATAAGTGCCGAAACTGAATATCTTAAGGCACGTATCTTATAAATCTAAGTTCTTATAAATCTAATAATTGAAATGGAGATTCAATATGACTGAAAATACTGCGAATCCCACACACTTTCGTTTGTTGTCGGCATTAAAAGCCGTTGGTCCTTACTTGCGAGAGAAGGAGTCACAGGAAGGTCATTACTTGTTTGATTGCTTATCTGTTTGCGTTAGTGACAAAAAGTCACCGGAAGAAAGGGAGTTTTGGGGGTGGTGGTTAGAGTTCGATAAGCAAGATGAAGGTTATGTCGCTAACTACAGTTTAGGGCTCTACAATGTTGAAGGGAACTGGGAATCAAAGGCAATTCCTAAGAAAGCTCAAGATGAAGTTGCCAGAACAATGGAAGACTTTGATAAAAAACTAAAAAAAGCACTTTCAGAGCGATTTGAAATTGATTACGAGTTGCATAAAGAGTCAGTAGAAGTCACTTAATTCTCGTGTTTCAACACCGCACCTTACCGTGACTCAGGTATAAGTGCATAAAAAGGCGCATTTTTGCGCCTTTTCTTCTTGTTAAAACCTCACTTCATTGTTACAACATCTGTTCTTAGTTTGTTTTTAACCATATTGACAATGACAATGAATCAAAAAAACGGGATAGCCTCCCAAACTCAAACCATCGTTGTAAAGTTAGGAACCAGTGTGCTCACAGGCGGCACTTTGGAGATCAACCGACCCCACATGGTTGAGCTTGTAAGGCAGTGTGCAGAGCTTAAAAAGCAAGGTCATGCTGTTGTTTTAGTTTCTTCTGGTGCTATTGCAGCAGGCAGACAACATTTAGGCTACCCGACCTTGCCCAACAACATGTCGAGCAAACAACTGCTCGCGGCGGTTGGGCAAAGCAGATTAATCCAAATCTGGGAATCGTTGTTCGACCTATTTGGTTTGAAAATAGGCCAAATGCTCCTTACTCGCGCTGACCTTGAAGACAGAGAGCGTTTTCTTAACGCGAGAGATACCGTGAATGCACTGGTCGCAAACGACATAATACCCATTGTGAATGAAAATGATGCAGTGGCGACGTCAGAGATAAAAGTGGGTGATAATGACAACCTATCAGCACTTGTTGGTATTTTATGCAGCGCCGATAAATTACTGCTTTTAACCGATCAGCCGGGGTTATTTACCGCAGACCCTCGTAAAGACCCGAATGCTGAATTAATAAAAGAAGTGAAAACCATCGATGACACTCTGCGAAAAATTGCGGGTGGTAGCGGAACCACGTTAGGTACTGGCGGTATGGCAACCAAACTGCAAGCTGCCGATATTGCGAGAAGAGCAGGTATAGAAGTGATTATTGCAGCGGGGAGCGGGCAGAATGTCATTTTCGACGCTTTAAGCGACAATCCGCAAGGCACTCGTTTCTTACCATTGGAAGAGTCACTCGAAAATCGCAAGCGGTGGATCCTAGCTGGACCAGCGGCATCTGGCGATATTGTTATCGATGAAGGTGCAGTAAACGCAGTGATTGCTAGAGGAAGTAGCTTATTGGCTAAAGGTGTCGTGCAGGTGAGCGGATCGTTTGCCCGCGGAGAAGTTGCACGTATTACCACTTCCAAAGGTCAGCTCATTGCGAAAGGCATTACCAGTTACTCAAGTGGTGACTTAGAAAAAATTATAGGAAAACACAGCAAAGATATCAGCGCGATTCTTGGTTATGAGTACGGTGCAGAAGTCATACACCGTGACGATCTTGTTGTGATTCAAGAGTAGAATTGAGGAGAAAAGTCATGGATTTAACTAACATGGGAAAAGCGGCAAAAGACGCAGCTTTTTACCTTGCAACAGCATCAACCGCTCAGAAGAATCAAGCGTTAGCCATTATTGCAGATGAGCTTGAAGCGAATGAAAAAGTCATTCTTGAAGCGAATGCCAAAGATATAGAGCTAGGTCGTGAAGCGGGTTTAACCGAAGCGTTGCTTGATCGTCTCTTGCTGACGAAAGAAAGGTTGGCAAGTATTGCTGGCGATGTACGAAACGTCATTGGCTTGACTGATCCAGTCGGAAGCGAACTAGACAGCAAAATGCTTGAAAATGGCATGTTTCTGACTAAACGCCGTGTGCCACTTGGCGTTGTCGGAGTGATCTATGAAGCGCGTCCGAATGTCACGATTGATATCGCAGCGCTATGTGTGAAAACGGGTAATGCCAGTATTTTACGCGGTGGCAAAGAGACTTTTTTCTCCAATATGGAGTTAGTTAAGGTTATTCAATCTGCGTTAGAAAAAGCGAAGTTACCGGCAGCATCGGTCCAATACATTGAAAAGCCCGATCGTGAATTAGTGTCTCAGTTGCTCAAACTCGACCAATATGTCGATATGATCATTCCTCGTGGTGGTGCTGGGTTACATAAAATGTGTAAGGAAAACAGCAATATTCCAGTGATTATTGGGGGATTTGGTATCAGCCATATATTCGTGGATGAAAGTGCTGATTTGGATCGCTCGCTGAACGTCGTTGAAAATGCAAAAATTCAGCGCCCCTCAGCATGTAATGCTCTGGACACTTTGCTTGTGCATGAAGCGGTTGCTGCGGAGTTCTTACCTAAATTGGTAGGGAAAATGGCGGAAAAAGTCGCATTTGTTGCTGAACCGAAAGCCAAAGTATTTCTGTCCGATGCGGAAAACCTAAGAGATGCGAAAGAGGGTGACTTTGATACCGAATGGCTGAGTTTCACTCTCGGTGTGAAAGTGGTCAGTGATCTGGACGAAGCCGTACATCACATGCGTGTACACAACGCGAGTCATTCCGATGCCATCATGTCAAATGACTTGGTGAATACCGAGCGCTTTATTAACTCAGTTGATTCCGCTGCGGTATACGTTAACGCATCGACACGATTCACCGATGGTGCCGAATTTGGTTTAGGCGCGGAAGTGGCGGTTTCGACCCAAAAACTCCATGCTCGAGGCCCTATGGGGTTAGAAGAATTAACCAGTTACAAATGGGTGGGTAAAGCCAATTATTTACCGCGTAGTTAACAAATTGCTGGGCAGTTAACAAAAAAATGCTGCTAAAGTGTTGATAAGGGCTCCTTGTGAGCCCTTTTTTCTTTTCTCAACCCCTTATATTCCGGTAGACTAAGACAAATTTTTGGAGGTGATATGCATTGTCCATTTTGTTCAGAAAATGACACCAAAGTCATTGATTCTCGTCTGGTTGCAGATGGGCATCAAGTTCGTCGTCGCCGTCAATGCTTGGCGTGCAGTGAGCGATTCACGACATTTGAAAGCGCAGAGCTTGTCATGCCGAAAGTCATTAAATCCAACGGAAATCGTGAACCGTTTAATGAAGATAAAATGGTCGGTGGATTTCAAAGAGCGCTTGAGAAACGCCCTGTGGCAGCCGATGCCATTGAGCTCGCGATAAGTACAATTAAGTCTCAACTTCGTGCAACGGGTGAGCGTGAGGTACCCAGTGAAATGATTGGTAACCTTGTTATGGATCAGCTTAAAGACCTCGACAAAGTCGCTTACATTCGTTTTGCATCGGTTTATCGCAGTTTTGAAGACATTAGAGAGTTTGGCGAAGAAATCGCTAAGCTAGAAGATTAATGCCATTACCCCTTCAAGACGCCCACTATATGGCATTGGCAATCGCTTTGGCCAAGAAAGGGCGTTTTACAACATCACCTAATCCAAATGTGGGCTGTGTGATTGTCAAAAACGATCAAATCGTGGGGCAAGGCTACCACCAAAAAGCAGGTGAAGCCCATGCTGAAATCATTGCGCTAAAAGACGCTGGAAAAGATGCCATTGGCGCGACAGCTTATGTGACTCTTGAGCCTTGCTCGCATCAAGGTAAAACACCGCCATGTGCCGATGCTTTGATTAACGTGGGTATTGCTCGCGTTATCTGTGCGACGCAAGATCCAAATCCATTGGTCTCAGGACGAGGCATCCAAAAACTAAGAGATGCTGGCATCGAAGTCGATGTCGGTGTATTAGAGTCCGAAGCCAACGCCTTAAATACCGATTTCAATCAGCGTATGCAAAAAGGCAAACCTTATGTGCAGTTGAAGTTAGCTGCAAGTTTGGACGGGCAAACTGCGCTGAGTAATGGCGAAAGTAAGTGGATAACCTCCACTAAAGCAAGGAAAGACGTGCAATTTTATCGTGCACAAGCGTGTGCGGTGCTATCGACCAGTAAAACCGTTATTGATGATAATGCATCACTAAACGTTCGTTGGTCTGAGCTTCCCTCATCCATTCAGTCTGTTTACCCAGAAAGTGAGCTTCGACAACCCTTGCGTGTCATTCTTGATCGTCAGAAGAAGCTCCATTCTGACCTTGCGTTGTTCAAAACTGGCGGTAAAGTCGAAATCGTTTCGTCAGAATCTGAACTTTTTGCGCTGGACAAGAAAAACAACATTGATCTATCGGCTGTACTGAAACAGCTGTCTGCTATCCATCAAGTGCAAAAAGTATGGGTTGAAGCAGGGGCGACATTGGCCGCCAGTTTGATTCAGCTAGAATTAGTCGACGAGCTAATTGTATATCTAGCCCCTAAATTGATGGGGAGTGATGGTCGAGGCTTGGTGCATATTTTGGGTCTGAACACCATGGCAGAAGCAATAGAACTCGATATAAAAGATGTACGCATGGTGGGACCAGATATTCGTATCACGGCCAAAATTCTAAAAAATACGTAGAAGAAATTATGTTCACAGGAATTATAGAAGCGGTGGGAACCCTAACCGCGATTACGCCCAAAGGTGAAGATGTTAGCGTTACGGTTGATGCTAGCAAGTTAGATATGTCTGACGTTCACTTAGGGGACAGCATTGCCACCAATGGTGTATGTTTGACGGTTATTGAATTTAACGATCACAGCTATACAGCCGACCTTTCATTGGAAACGTTGAACAAAACGGGATTCACTCAATATCAAGTGGGTGACAAAGTGAATTTGGAAAAAGCCATGTTACCAACCACGCGTTTTGGTGGGCACATTGTGTCTGGGCATGTGGATGGTGTTGGTGAGATTGTTGAGCGCAATCAGGTCGGAAGATCGGTTGAATTCTGGGTTCAGATGCCTCAAGAGATAGGTAAGTATGTTGCGGAAAAAGGATCGGTTACCGTTGATGGCATTAGCCTCACTGTTAACGCGCTCCGCAAAAATGCTTTCAAACTGACGATTGTGCCGCACACATCTTCTGAAACAACGATTAACGATTTTCAAGTTGGCCGAAAAGTAAACTTGGAAGTTGATGTATTAGCCAGGTACATGGAACGCTTACTTCAAGGTTCTGCCCACAGCGGTTCTTCAAATGAAACGCCTGAATCCAGCATGACAATGGAATTTTTACAACAAAACGGTTTTGCCTAACTAACGGGAACAGCATTATGTCTATTAGTACGCCTCAAGAAATCATTGAAGATATTCGTTTGGGTAAAATGGTTATCCTAATGGATGACGAGGATCGTGAAAACGAAGGCGATGTCATTATGGCAGCCGAGCACGTAACGCCTGAAGCTATTAATTTTATGGCAACGTACGGTCGTGGTCTTATTTGTTTAACCATGACCAAAGAGCGTTGTGAGCATCTTGGCTTGCCGCCAATGGTTCAAGACAATAATGCGCAGTATTCCACCGCGTTTACCGTCTCAATCGAAGCCGCAGAAGGCGTGACAACGGGTATCTCTGCAGCCGATAGAGCGCTGACTGTGCAAGCGGCTGTAGCGAAAGATGCCAAAGCGGCAGATCTCGTTCAACCGGGTCATATATTCCCTTTGACTGCCCAAGATGGTGGGGTCCTAACAAGAGCTGGGCACACCGAAGCAGGTTGTGATTTGGCGCGTTTGGCAGGGTTAGAGCCAGCTGGTGTTATTGTCGAGATTCTGAATGACGACGGCACAATGGCGCGTCGCCCCGATTTGGAAGTGTTCGCGGAAAAGCACGACATCAAGCTTGGCACTATTTCAGATTTAATCGAGTTTAGAAACAATACCGAAACGACGATTGAACGCGTGGCTCAATGCCACTTGCCAACGGAGTTTGGTGATTTCGAATTGGTGACTTACCGCGACACTATCGACAACCAAATACACTATGCGTTGAAAAAAGGCGACTTAGACGGCGCAGGATCAAGTAACGGTAAAGCGCCGTTGGTACGTGTTCACTTGCAAGACACATTCACCGATGTTCTTCGAAGTGACCGCAGTGCCGAGCGAAGCTGGACGTTAGACAAGGCGATGAAGCGCGTAGGTGATGAAGGCGGTGTTCTGGTGATTTTGGGGAATGAAGAAACATCAGATTATATCGTTCACAAAGTAAAAACCTTTGAGCAGCAAGACAAAGGTGACGCGCCAACCATGGCGAAAAAGCAAGGCACTTCGCGCCGTGTAGGTGTGGGTTCTCAGATTCTTGCTGATTTGGGCATCAGTGATATGCGTTTGCTTTCTTCGAGCTCTAAGCGTTACCACTCTTTGTCCGGATTTGGTTTGAACGTTGTTGAATACGTTTGTGATTAAGGTCATCAGACTTTAGAGATCCATCGTTCTTCCGAGGTCACTTTTTCAGCGGTGATTCTCTCATATCGTAATGACATGTTTTTTGTCTTAGAAAGAGCAGGTGCTTAAGTGCCTGCTCTTTTTGTATTCAACATTATCGGTTGTTTCAAATTCAACGAACGATAAAGCGAATGGGATACAAAAGCTCTGTCCTGAATTCCGCTTTTAAGGAATCACGAGGGAAATTATCTCAGTAAATTAGCGTCTGTTCTAAGGTGATATCGCTTAATTTCCATTAGATATCTCTCACACTTTTGTGCTAGAATCCGGCGATTCTCACTTGATGAACATAGTTAAAGGAAAGCTTTATGAAAGTGATCGAGGGCGTTCTCCCTGCTCCAAATGCAAAAATTGCTATCGTTATTTCTCGTTTTAACAGTTTTATTAACGAAAGCCTGTTATCTGGTGCAATCGATACTTTAAAGCGTTATGGACAAGTCAGCGAAGACAACATCACTGTCGTACGTTGCCCTGGAGCAGTTGAACTGCCTCTAGTGGCTCAACGTGTTGCGAAAACTGGAAAATTCGACGCTATCGTGTCTTTAGGTTCAGTAATTCGTGGCGGTACTCCTCACTTTGACTATGTTTGTAGTGAATGCAACAAAGGGTTGGCTCAAGTGTCTCTGGAATACAGTCTTCCAGTTGCGTTTGGCGTACTTACTGTTGACACCATCGATCAAGCTATCGAGCGCGCAGGAACCAAGGCTGGTAATAAAGGTGCAGAGGCTGCACTAAGCGCGCTAGAAATGATCAACGTTCTTTCAGAAATTGATTCCTAATGGGGGCCAGTGTGAAACCAGCCGCACGTCGTAACGCACGTCAATTTGCATTACAAGCCATATATTCGTGGCAGATTACCAAAGAGAATGTTGCTACTGTTGAAGAGCAATTCCTGTCTGGAGGCAAATATGATGAAGAAGAGCATCATGCAAATGAGCCTTCTCTGTCTGCACCAGAAACTGACGTCGCTTACTTCCGTGACCTGCTAACTGGCGTTGTGCTTAGTCACACAGAGTTAGACAGCAAACTGCGTCCTTACTTGTCTCGCCCTATGCAAGACTTGGACATGATGGAGCTGGCTTTGCTTCGTCTTGCGATGTATGAAATGACGCGTCGCGAAGATGTTCCTTACAAAGTAGTGATTAACGAAGCTATTGAGCTGGCAAAAGTGTTTGCAGCAGAAGATAGCCACAAGTTTGTGAATGGTGTGCTTGATAAAGCCGCACCGCATGTTCGCAAAAAGTAATCGTGAATAAATACAAAAAGGTCAGCTAATTAGCTGACCTTTTTCTTTTCGTGCTCTAGGTCTTAAACTGCTTCGAGCAAGTCATGCAAACTTGGGTATAATTAACATAAATAACAACATGCAAGAGTCAGCTATGGCAGGTGAATTTAACCTAATTACCACCTATTTCGTAAACCGACAAACCCAGCGCAAAGATGTTCAGCTTTCCCTCGGCGATGACAGCGCCTTGGTTACCTCTCCTGAAAATGTTCAAATAGCAATCAGTACTGACACGCTCGTGGCGGGTACGCATTTTCTAGAGCACGCTAACCCAGCGTGGGTCGCTCACAAAGCATTGGCTTCAAATTTGAGTGATTTAGCTGCTATGGGTGCTTCGCCAGCGTGGGTATCCCTTGCGCTCACTTTACCAGAGCCCGATGAAATGTGGCTGGCCCCATTTAGCGAGTCATTTTTTGAGTTAGCTAACTATTTCAATATCCAGCTCATTGGTGGCGATACCACTAAAGGCCCTTTGAGTATTACCCTGACCGTTCAAGGTTTTGTCCCCGAGGGTAAAGCGATGCGACGCGATGGTGCAAAAGTGGGTGATTGGATTTACGTGACGGGCACGTTAGGTGATAGTGCGGCTGGGCTCGAAGTTGTTCTTGATGAATCAAAACGAAGTAAACCTTTCGCAGAAGAACTCGAAAGAAGGCACTATCTCGCAACTCCACGCTTGGTCGTTGGGCAGGCTTTGCGAAATGTAGCGTCTTCCTGTTTAGATGTCTCTGATGGGTTAATCTCGGACTTAAAACACATTATGGACGCTTCTAACGTCGGGGCGGTTATTAACGTGGATGCCATTCCCCTGTCTGATGAATTACTAGCGTATTGCGATGATACAGATGAGGCTCTGAAGATGGCGCTAATCAGCGGTGAAGAGTATGAGCTTTGTTTTTGTGTCCCAGAAGAACATAAAGGTCAAATGGATACCTTGCTTGCGTATTCGGGTACAACCGCTACGTGTATTGGGCAAATTCGCAGTGGTGGCGAATTGGTACTGGAAAAAGAAGGTCAGAAACTGGATTGGCAGTTGTCTGGCTACGATCATTTTAAGGTTAACTCGTAATGCCGTCTCCTCTATCCCTGATTTCGCTTAAAAACCCTTGGCACTTGCTTGCGACAGGTTTTGGCAGTGGATTAGCTCCCATTATCCCAGGCACCATGGGGACACTCGCCGCGGTTCCTTTTTATCTTCTATTGGTGCAGTTACCTTTGCCTCTATACATTATTGCTGTCATTGCCTCGTGTATTATCGGCATCAAGATTTGCCAAGTGACTTCTGATGATATGGGGGTGCACGACCATGGCTCCATTGTGTGGGATGAATTTGCCGGCTTTTGGATCACTATGGCTATTGTCCCACTATTGAAGGTGCCCGTTTTCGATTGGAAGTGGATTCTTACTGGGTTCGTCCTTTTTCGCTTTTTTGACATGGTAAAACCATGGCCAATCGGATGGCTTGATAAGCGAGTCCACGGTGGGTTAGGTATTATGCTGGACGATATTGTCGCAGGTATCATGGCGGCTATTTCATTATGGCTTGTTGGCAGGTATGCTGGCTGGCTTATATAATGGAGTCGTTAAAAAAGGATACTTAACATGTCTAAAAAGGTGTATTGCATTGCTCAATTTTTACCGAAGGAAGGTAAGCTGGATGAATTGTTCGATGTTCTGTCATCATTGGAGTCTAATACATTAAGAGAGGATGGATGCTTACAGTATATCGTAACGCGCCATATCCCTAGCCCATTCGCAGAAGGTGAATCTTATCCCATTGCATTTAACGAAGTCTGGGAAAGTAATGAAGCGTTTGAAGCACATTGCCAGCGTTTTGAAATACAAGAATTTTTTGAAACACACTGTATGGCTGAGAGTGGCTTGGTAGAGAAATATAATGTATGTATATATAGTGATGAACCAAACGGATACGATGCACCTAAATTGAAATAACGATAAGTTTATAAGTATAAAAAAGCCGAACTCAGTTCGGCTTTTTTGATGGTTACTTTAGGGTAATAGCGGTTATTTACTTAAGTAATCTTTTATCGCTAACTCAACACCCGCAGCATCTAAGCCAAGTTCGGCGTGCATTTCTTCTTGCGTGCCTTGCGCGACAAATTGGTCAGGTAAACCAAGGTTTAATACTGGCACAATTTGTTTACTGCTCATTAGGTATTCAACAACACCAGCACCAGCACCGCCTGCGATAACGTTTTCTTCTAGCGTAACCAGCACGTCGTGCGTGGATGCTAATTCCGAAATCAAAGCTTCGTCTAGCGGTTTCACGAATCGCATATCAGCCACTGTAGCGTTTAACGCTTCTGCTGCAGAAAGAGCACTAGGCAAGAACGTACCGAAGCTTAATATGGCAACTTTTGGCTGACTCGCTTGATCGTCAGTTTGGCGCTGGCGGACAATGCGGCCTTTACCAATCTCAAGTGCAGTCATCTCTTGTTGAATAGCTGTGCCACACCTACTACCACGAGGATAACGAACAGCAGATGGACCTGTGTGTTTGTGTCCGGTGTACAACATCTGGCGACATTCATTTTCGTCACTAGGCGCCATAATAACCATGTTAGGGATACAGCGCATAAAGCTGAGGTCAAACGCACCTTGGTGAGTTTGACCATCGGCACCGACGAGTCCAGCTCGGTCGATAGCGAACAATACCGGTAAATCCATGATAGCGACGTCATGAATCAATTGGTCGTAACCACGTTGCAAAAACGTTGAGTAAATCGCTACGATTGGGTTCTGACCTGCGATGGCCATGCCACTTGCGAGCGTTACTGCGTGTTGTTCAGCAATCGCGACATCAAAATATTGTTTAGGATATTCTTTCGAGAACCGAACCATACCAGAGCCTTCACGCATTGCTGGTGTGATTGCCATTAGTTTTGGATCTTGAGCTGCCATGTCACAAAGGAAGTCGCCAAAAATATTGGAAAATGTTGGCTTTGAAGCTTTGGTCTTTGGCTTGTTGTCTGGGTTTAGGAATTGTTTCTGTACCGCGTGGTATCCAATCGGATCTTTCTCGGCAGGTGCGTGTCCTTTACCTTTTTTGGTCATAATGTGTAGGAACTGAGGCCCTTTCAGGCTACGCATGTTTTTCAGCGTTTTAACCAGTTCGTTCACATCGTGACCATCGACAGGACCAATGTAGTTAAAGCCAAGCTCCTCAAACAAGGTCCCTGGAACAACCATTCCTTTGAGGTGTTCCTCTGTTCTGCGAACCAATTCTTTAATTGGAGGCAAGCCAGACAGTACTTTTTTACCGCCTTCGCGAATAGAGGTATAAAGGTTACCCGATAGAAGCTGAGCTAAATGATTGTTCAGTGCGCCGACGTTCTCTGAAATGGACATTTCGTTGTCGTTCAGAATGACCAGCATATCAGTATGTACATCACCAGCATGATTCATTGCTTCAAAAGCCATGCCTGCAGTAATCGCACCATCGCCAATAACGCTCACCACTCGTCTGTCTTTGCCTTCTTTTTCTGCGGCGATAGACATTCCCAGTGCTGCACTGATAGACGTTGAGGAGTGACCGACAGACAGGACATCGTATTCACTTTCGCCTCGCCAAGGGAAAGGATGAAGTCCACCTTTTTGGCGAATGGTTGGAAGTTTCTCACGGCGACCTGTCAGGATCTTATGTGGGTATGCTTGATGACCAACATCCCAGATCAACTGATCAAATGGAGTGTTATAGACATAATGCAAAGCAACCGTTAGTTCCACTGTTCCTAAACCGGATGCCAAGTGCCCACTTGATTGGCTGACGGAATTAAGAAGGTACGTTCTCAATTCATCACATAGTGTCGGTAGGCTCTCCTTTGGAAGGAGGCGCAACTCATCAGGTGTATCTGCCAGTGCTAAAGTGGGATATTTTGAAATATCGAGAGTCATAAAATTCAGCGCTTATAGTTTAGTTTTTGCGCTCGACCACATAACGGGCGAACTCTTCAAGTAACTGCGTATTGTAAGGGATGGCTTCTAATGTGCCTAACGCCTCAGTGAGCAGCTCTTGAGCTTTCTTCTGAGCACCTTCCAAACCTAATAGGGAAGGGTAAGTACTCTTGTTTAATTCTTGATCTGAACCTTGAGGTTTCCCCAATGTCTCAGTATCGCTGATGATATCTAAAATATCGTCTTGTACTTGGAAAGCCAGACCGACTAGGTCTGCATATCTTTCCAATTGAGGAAGGACAGTCAGCCCTTTCTCTCCAGCAGCCATCGCACCCATCTTAATGGCACTTTTTATCAGTGCTGCTGTTTTATTCAGGTGGATGGTTTCAAGTTCTTCGAGTGACACGCTGCGGTTTTCCGCGGCGAGATCGAGCGCTTGCCCCATACACATCCCGCTTACGCCAGAGGCATTAGCAAGACCTTGAACCATTTTTATACGGTTAAGCTCACCGTCGGAACTCAAATTACCTTCAGCAAGAATAGTAAATGCCAAAGTCTGTAGTGCATCCCCCGTCAATATGGCGGTAGCTTCATCAAATTTGATATGACAAGTTGGCTCACCGCGACGAAGCTCGTCATCGTCCATTGCGGGTAAGTCATCATGAATCAAAGAATAGGCATGAATGCACTCGACTGCGCAGGCTGGTGTATCCAAATCTTCTAGCGTACATCCCAGCATTTCACCGGTAATGTAAACGAGATAAGGGCGCGCACGCTTGCCACCCAGAGTTAATCCGTGGCGCATAGCCTGAATTAGAGGTAACTCTTGATAAGGAAGGGTATCAAGCCATGCATTCAACTGCGTGTTACTGCGGTTTTGATAAGGCGTTAAAGAAGCGGACATAAATTAATCTTCAGAATTTGATTCAAATGGCGAAAGTTCAGCCTGATCGTCATCTTGAGTCAGAATGGCAACACGTTGTTCAGCTTCAGATAATTTACCTTGACCTGATCGAGCAAGGAGGATTCCACGTTCAAATTTTTTCAAAGCGTCTTCTAATGCGAGATCGCCGCTTTCTAATTGCTCAACAATAGAATCCAATTCTGTTAGAGACTCTTCAAAAGTCATGTTTTCTGGTTTTTTGCTTGCCATACGGTTTCTGCTATTAAAACGTTGCACGCAAGTTACCCCAGCGACTGCTGCTGGTCAAACTCACGCAAGAGAAAATTTAACAAAAGTGCAGTATATCAGTTTTTATCCTCTATTCGTTATTAACAAATAGTCTCAAATTATGATGGAGATTCTTTTTTGCCCAATTCAGACGTGATCACAACACAAAACGAGAGATTGCCTACAATGTGAATGGACAGCGAGCGTAGGTAACTCGGTTATACTCTGTTAAAGTTAAAGGAAAATTTGCGCTTGGTATCGGGAAAAGTCCTAAATAATACTCAGATTCTGCCGATAGTTGGTGTTAAGCGCACAGTAGAATTTTTAGCATGAGGGGTGCTTTGTGGATTTAGCAACGTTAATTGGATTAATTGGCGGTTTTGCATTCGTCATCATGGCGATGGTGTTGGGGGGAGGCATCGGTATTTTTATCGATACCACTTCTATCTTGATCGTAGTCGGTGGCTCAACCTTCGTTGTATTAATGAAATTTACCATGGGGCAGTTTTTTGGCGCGGCCAAAATTGCAGGTAAAGCCTTCATGTTTAAAGCGGACGAACCTGAAGATTTGATCGCTAAGGTTGTTGAAATGGCGGATGCAGCTCGTAAAGGTGGTTTTCTTGCGTTAGAAGAAATGGAAATTACCAGCTCCTTTATGCAAAAAGGCATCGATTTACTCGTTGATGGGCATGATGCAGATGTTGTCCGGGCGACCCTTCAAAAAGACATTTCGCTCACCGATGAGCGCCATGAACAAGGAAGAGCTGTGTTTACGGCTTTTGGTGATGTTGCGCCTGCGATGGGAATGATCGGTACACTGGTTGGTTTGGTAGCGATGCTTTCCAACATGGATGATCCTAAATCTATCGGTCCTGCAATGGCGGTAGCACTTCTTACAACGCTATACGGTGCTATTCTTTCTAACATGGTGTTTTTCCCAATTGCCGACAAGCTATCCCTTCGTCGTGAGCAAGAAAAACTGAATCGCCGTCTGATTATGGATGGTGTGTTAGCCATTCAAGACGGTCAAAACCCTCGTGTTATCGACAGCTATTTGAAGAACTACCTTAATGAAAGTAAGCGTGTTCTTGATGTGGATGGCGAGTAAGGTGAACTGAGATGGAAGAAGAAGAGTGCAAATGTCCCCCCCCGGGGCTCCCATTGTGGATGGGTACATTCGCTGATTTGATGTCGCTATTGATGTGCTTCTTCGTACTCCTGCTTTCGTTTTCTGAAATGGATGTACTGAAGTTCAAACAGATTGCTGGCTCAATGAAGTTTGCGTTTGGTGTTCAAAATCAGTTGGAAGTGAAAGATATCCCTAAAGGGACCAGTGTGATCGCGCAAGAGTTCCGCCCTGGTCGCCCAGAGCCGACACCGATTGATGTGATCATGCAGCAAACCATCGATATGACGCAAAAGACGTTAGAGTTTCATGATGGTGAGTCCGATCGCGCAGGTGGTACAAAACGAGAAGTCGGTAAGCTGACAGGTGGTAAATCGCCAGATACATCCACAAAGATGAATCAAAATAACGAGTCAGAGCAACAACAGCAACAAGCCGAATCTCAATCTGAAGAAACGGAAACCATTGTTGAAAGCATCAAAAAAGCGCTGGAAAAAGAAATCGATGAAGGTGCGGTTGAAGTAGAGAATCTCGGACAACAAATCGTTATTCGTATTCGTGAAAAAGGTGCGTTCCCCGAAGGCTCTGCTTTCTTACAACCTAAGTTCCGTCCTTTGGTGCGCCAAGTGGCTGAACTTGTAAAAGATGTGCCGGGGATTGTTCGAGTTTCAGGGCACACAGATAACCAACCATTAGATTCTGAACTGTATCGCTCAAATTGGGATTTATCTTCTCAAAGAGCCGTATCCGTTGCTCATGAAATGGAAAAAGTGAAAGGTTTTGAGCATGCTCGTTTACGTGTTCGGGGTATGGCAGACACGGAGCCGCTCGTGAGCAACGATACGCGAGAGGGCAGAATTGAAAACCGTCGCGTTGAAATCAACATCATGCAAGGTAAACCACACTTTAGTGATGAAGTTTCTGCTCAGCAGTAAATGATAGTTCTAAAATGATAAAGGTGAGTTCGATAAGAGCTCACCTTTTTTTGTGGGGTTATCTCGGTTATAATCGCGCGCCTCAGAATTGCCTAAGGCAATCCTTTTTCTAATACAGTGAAGAAAGTCATGAAGTTTATTGTTAAACCCCATCCAGAAATTTTTGTTAAAAGTGATTCTGTTCGAAAGCGCTTCACTCGTATTCTGGAATGTAATATTCGCATTGTTATTCAAAAGCACACTGAAAATGTGGCGGTGTTTAATCGTCGTGACCACATTGAAGTGAAAGCAAACAGTGACGAATACTACGAAAAGGTATTAGCAATCCTGACTCAGACTCCGGGTATTCATCATGTTCTGGAAGTACTGCAATCAGACTTTGAAGACATGCACGATATCTATGAGCAAGTGCTCGAACTTAACCGCGACAAGCTAGAAGGAAAAACCTTTGCAGTTCGCGCTAAGCGCCGCGGTAAGCATGATTTTACTTCTATTGAACTTGAACGCTATGTTGGTGGCGGGTTAAACCAAGCCATCGAAAGTGCTCGCGTTAAACTCAGTAAACCCGACGTTACTGTAAATATAGAAGTGGCGAACGAAAATCTTTATCAAGTATTGGCGCGTCATAAAGGCTTGGGCGGTTTCCCGCTAGGAACACAAGAAGATGTACTCAGCCTCATTTCTGGTGGGTTTGATTCTGGTGTTTCAAGCTACTTGCATATAAAGCGTGGTTCGAAAACGCATTACTGTTTCTTTAATCTTGGTGGTCCAGCACACGAGATTGGTGTTAAGCAAGTTGCTCACTATTTGTGGGAGAAATACGGTTCATCGGCCAAAGTAAAATTCATTTCAGTGGATTTTGAACCCGTTGTTGCTGAGATTCTAGAAAAAGTAGATGACGGTCAAATGGGCGTCGTTTTGAAGCGTATGTTCATGCGTGCGGGTGGAATGATTGCTGAGAAATTCGGTATCCAAGCATTGGTTACTGGGGAAGCACTGGGCCAAGTATCTAGCCAAACGCTGACCAACCTAAGACATATCGATATCGTAACAGACACACTGATTCTTCGCCCTCTTATCAACTGGGATAAGGAAGATATCATCAATCTTGCTCGTGATATTGGCACGGAAGATTTTGCGAAAACTATGCCTGAATATTGTGGTGTGATTTCGAAAAAGCCAACCGTCAAAGCAGTTAAAGAAAAGCTTGAAACGGAAGAAGAGAAGTTTGATTTCTCTATTCTAGAGAAAGTCGTTTACGATTCCCGCGTAATGGATATTCGTGATATTGCGAAAGAAAGCCTTGAACAAGCACCAGAAGTTGAACAAGTAGAAGCCGTTGATCAAGGTGCGGTTGTGCTGGATATTCGTAGCGCAGAAGAAGAGGACGAAAACCCACTAGAGATAGAGGGTGTTGAGGTTGTTCATATTCCTTTCTTTAAGCTGAGCACTAAATTTGGCGACTTAGACCAAACTAAATCGTACTTGCTGTATTGTGATAGAGGTGTCATGAGCCGCTTGCAAGCTCTTTATCTTAAAGAACAAGGTTATCAGAATGTTAAGGTATACCGTCCTTAATCTATAATTCTGTTAACCCCTACAAAAAAACCACTCTTTGGAGTGGTTTTTTTATGCAACATAATTACTATTTGTAACCTTCTTAAAATAAATATATCAATATCATGAGGTTGGTTATGAACGAATTTTTAAAAGCTTGGAAAAACCCTTTCGACTTCTCAAGTCGTTCGCGTCGCAAAGATTACTGGATGTTTGCACTAATAAACTTTTTGGTCAGCCTTTTAGTGGCATTCATCCCACTCGTTAATGTCATTTACCCATTAGCGGTACTCGTGCCCCAGCTTGCGTTGGCTGTTCGCCGTTTGCATGATGTTGGCAAAAGTGGCTGGTGGTTATTGTGCCCATTACCGGGTGCTATTATTGCCGGTTTTGCCGCTTTCAATCAGTCTTATGAGTTGGCGTTCGTAGGCGCTGGTCTCGCGGCTATTGGTGGTATCGCTCTGTTTGTATTCAGTGTAATGGACAGCCAACCTGGTCCAAATCAGTATGGTGACAACCCTAAAGGGAATTCTGGTGATGGCAGCGCAAATCAAGAAACAGTGATTGCATAACCACTGCACTAATTCCTGTGTACTTAATGACTTCGAGCCCTGTTTATCGGGGCTTTTTAGGCTTTGGAGACATAAAAAAACACCGCCTTATAGGCGGTGCTGAAAAATTGACAGACAGGTCAAAATAATACAGGAAGTATGGTCTTTGCGCTGAGCGCTAAGACACTATGGTAGATAACTCTACCAACTCGAAATTCGAGTTTATGCAAACACAACATCGTAACAACCAAACCAATTGATTATCATAGATAATCAAGCCGTTCAGGCTTAGCGCTACGAGACGAAATATAGATTTTCTCTGGCTCATCGGCAATCGACAATTTATAATGTTTCGGATAAAAAAAACTAATGCTAAGTTTAAATTGGTGAATCATGTCCAGACGCCTTCCCCCATTAAATTCTCTACGTGTCTTTGAAGCAGCAGCCAGACACCTGAGTTTTACACGAGCTGCTGAAGAATTGTTTGTTACGCAGGCAGCCGTGAGCCATCAGATCAAAACCCTGGAAGACTATCTTGGGTTGAAATTATTCCGTCGTCGTAACCGATCTTTGCTCTTAACTGAAGAGGGGCAAAGCTACTTCCTCGATATCAAAGACGTTTTTACTTCACTTGCTGAAGCCACCGACAAAGTGCTTGAGCGCAGTGAGAAAGGGGCGCTAACCATTAGCCTACCACCAAGTTTTGCCATTCAATGGCTCGTTCCAAGGCTTGCGGATTTTAATGCACAAGAACCTGACATTGATGTTCGCATTAAAGCCGTGGATATGGATGAAGGCTCTCTCACTGATGATGTGGATGTTGCCATCTATTATGGGCGAGGCAATTGGTCGGGTCTTCGAGCGGACAAACTGTATCAAGAATGTTTGGTTCCTGTCTGTTCGCCTCAGTTATTGCTCGGTACAAAACCATTAGAATCTCTTGGGGATTTAAAACAGCATACGTTATTGCACGATACATCCAGAAAAGATTGGAAACAATTTACTCGCGTTCATGAAATTGAGGGGGTAAATGTTAATCATGGTCCGATCTTTAGCCATTCAACCATGGTATTGCAAGCAGCAGTCCACGGGCAGGGTGTCGCGTTGGGAAACAATGTTCTTGCTCAACCAGAAATTAATGCAGGACGATTAGTCTGTCCATTTGATGAGGTATTGATCAGCAAAAATGCTTTTTATGTTGTGTGCCATGAGCAACAGGCGGATACAGGGCGAATAGCCACCTTCAGAGATTGGATGCTGGCTAAAGCGGCAAAAGAGCAAGAGGATTTTATTTAATGAGCCAAGTAATTGTAAATGGTGAAGGTGCGCAGACGTTTCTTTTTGCCCATGGTGCCGGTGCTGGAATGGGTCATGATTTCATGACTCGGGTAGCGGAAGGTATTGCAGAACATGGTATTCGTGTTGTTCGTTTCAACTTTCCTTACATGGTAAAGCGCTCGGAAGATGGAAAAAAGCGTCCACCCGATCGCGCGCCAAAGTTGCTCGAAGCCTTTGAAGAGATGATTGAGCGATACAGTGATGAGAGCCTTGTAATAGGCGGAAAGTCGATGGGGGGACGCATGGCGAGCTTGTTATCCGAATCTCCACACATTCAAGGTATCGCGTGCCTTGGTTTCCCTTTTCATCCACCAGGGAAACCAGAGAAATTCAAAGGTGATCACCTTGCTCAAATCAATAAACCATGCCTTATCCTTCAGGGTGAAAGAGACACGTTTGGGAAAAAAGAAGAATGCGCCGAATTTCATTTTTCTGATGCAGTAGAGCTCCAGTTTATTCCCGACGGCGACCATAGCTTCAAACCTAGAAAAAGCTCTGGTCACACACAAGAAGGCAATATCGATTTAGCCATTGAACATTTGGTGAGCTTTATAAGAGGCTGTTGTGAAGTTAAGGGGGAGCAGTGAAAAGTAAGCAAGTTTTAATGATCGCTGGTGTCTTTGGCGCGACTGCCGTGATGTTGGGTGCATTCGCAGCGCATGGCTTAAAGGCGATGCTGTCTGATTATCTAATTGGGGTATTTGATACCGGAGTGCAATACCAATTCATCCACACATTGGTGTTGGTCTTGATTGGTATTTTGATGCAGATAAAAGTCGGTGAGAAAGTAGAAAAAGGACTGCGAAACGCGGCGATTTGCTTTATTATCGGCATCCTTTGCTTTAGTGGCAGCCTTTATGCGCTTGCATTAACGGGAATCAAATGGTTTGGACCTATTACTCCATTTGGTGGCTTAATGTTTATTGTGGGTTGGGTTTGCTTCACTATTGCTGCGTTTAGAATGAAAGAGGTGAAGTCGTGAAACACTTAATGCTCTACTGCCGCCAAGGTTTCGAAAAAGAGTGTGCAGGTGAGATTCAGGATCGTGCTACTCAATTAGAAGTGTACGGTTTCCCGAGAGTACAAAAAAACACAGGGTATGTGTTGTTCGAGTGCTACCAGGAAGGCGATGGTGCGAAACTGGCTCAGGAGCTGGACTTTAACTCATTGATTTTTGCCCGCCAGATTTTTGCCGTGGCAGCAGAATGTAAAGAGTTGCCGCAGGATGATCGAATTTCGCCCATTCTTGAAGGGCTATCTGAGATAGAGGCATTTCCACGTTGTGGCGATCTTCGTGTGGAAACACCAGACACCAATGAAGCAAAAGAGCTTCTGAAGTTTTGCCGTAAGTTTACCGTGCCATTAAGGCAAGCTCTGCGTGGAAAAGGGGTGCTTTACAATAAAGACAACCCTAAAAAGCCGGTATTGCATGCGTGTTTTGTTGCACCGGGTCACTGTTTTGTTGGCTATTCCGTATCCGACAATAACTCAAAATTCTTTATGGGGATTCCTCGTCTTAAATTCCCATCCGATGCGCCAAGCCGCTCTACATTAAAATTGGAAGAAGCATTCCACGTTTTCATTCCTAAAGAGGAATGGGACACACGTTTAGCTTCTGGCATGTGGGCGACCGATTTGGGCGCTTGTCCCGGTGGCTGGACATACCAGCTTGTGAAGCGCTCTATGTTTGTTCATGCGATTGATAATGGCATGATGGCGCAAAGCTTGATGGATACGGGGCAGGTTAAACACCATATGGAAGATGGGTTTAAATTTGAACCCCCACGTAAGAACGTGACTTGGTTAGTGTGTGACATGATTGAAAAACCATCGCGCGTTGCTCAACTGATGGGAGAGTGGCTAATAAAAGGTTGGGCAAAAGAAACCATCTTTAACCTTAAGCTCCCAATGAAAGGTCGATACGATGAAGTTCTTCAAGATATCGAGAACTTAAAAGTTTTTCTAATCGACAATAAAGTGAAATTCAAGCTTCAAGCCAAGCATCTCTACCATGATAGAGAAGAAATCACGGTTCACATTCAATGCTTGTCGAACATATCGCCTCACTAGGTTTTCTAGGTTATGTAGGTTAACTAAGTTCTCGCCTCACTTAGTCAAAAAAACGCTCCAATCGGAGCGTTTTTTATTGCTTCTTTTTAGGGGCAGTAGACCCCAATTATTACTGGCTAGTTGGCCACATATCCGGCCAATCTACTGACTCCATTTCATCTTCGGTAGCGTTTGGGGTGGCAGAGAAAAAATCCAATCCGGTTTGTTGTTCTACATCGTCAATCGTTGTAATGAAATTGACAAGTTCATCTCCTGAAACTTTTCTGTGTGGGACGATGAATGCGATGGCTTCGTTAAATTGCGGATCCAGAATTACTTTATAAAAAGCACTCGGTATCGTTACACCATCTCCAATACTGTTTTCATTTCCTTGATAGATGGGCCCCGTTACCACGTACAGTTCATTGTATTCATTCGCCAAATCCCGCACGTGTTCTTCCAGTATTCGCCAACCCGCGCGATTAAATGTGGGAAGCTGAGGAGACATATTACTCATATAAAAGCTTTGTTTAATGGATTGAAGCGTAAAATCCATGGTTGCTGAAGGGGCGAGGTGACCTCGGTCGTACCCAGTACCACGGTAATCTGCGAGAGTTGAGCGTGCATGCTGTGGCAAATCGGGATCTTCTTTGAAGAAACTACTCTTTCGCTTGAACTTTAAGTTCACGCTGTCTGCTGTGATGTGATAGGCAACCCAATCTGCATTTTTTGTTGTGTAGTTATACCCTACGGCGTAGCCATCGCGACACAATACTTGGTCGGATTGACTTGAAGGGACTCCTATATCCAAATGCTTGGCACAGGTTGAAGAGAGAGCTGGGAGCGACATTAACGTCGTTAAGGTAAGTAAGATGATTCTTTTCATTATTTTTCTCCTTATTGGGAGATATAAAAATAATGATATTTATCAATAACGTTGTGAAGCTGATTCTAGAATAATCAGCATCTTGTAAGGTAAGCCCAATATTGTATTGGTGTTTTGAATGCAAAGGATTTCACAACACATTTATTGAACATAAAGGATTAGCGTGGATTTTGAGCGTAAATATTAAGGTTCTTGAGACCCTGAATATCGGATATCTTGCAAGTTGAAGCCGAGCTCCATATCTATTTTTAATGCTGAAATCTTTTTGCACGCTCGTGCAGATTCGATGTGCTCGTCAAATTTTTTACGGTACTTAGCTGGTAAGTCGTCAGACGCATAGGCACTTTCGATATCAGCATAAGCGGTGAGGATTTCTTTCGCCGCTTTAGGTCCAACCCCCGGAATACCAGGAACTTGGCTGGAGCTCACTCCCGCTAACCCCCAATAATCAGCGAGTTGTTCTGGTTTTACACCAAACTCTTTTTCAATAAACGGAGCATCAAGCCAGCGGTGCTGAAAATAATCTCGAATTTGAAGGGTAGGTGAGAGTAGTTGGCAGTAGCCTTTGTCTGTCGACACTATAGTTACTTTTTCACCATGGCTCGCGACTTTACAGGCTAATGTTGCGACTAAGTCGTCCGCTTCATCACCATCGGATAATAGTGAATCGAT
Source organism: Vibrio sp. vnigr-6D03 (assembly GCF_002835515.1). NCBI lineage: Bacteria > Pseudomonadati > Pseudomonadota > Gammaproteobacteria > Vibrionales > Vibrionaceae > Vibrio > Vibrio sp. vnigr-6D03. The sequence continues at coordinate 49,382 of NZ_PIZL01000002.1, read as the reverse complement.
ACCGAGTTTCCACCATGCATCTTGGATAGCATCTAAACCCTTCAGTAGTGGCTCAGGCATGGGCTTTCGGTTTTCTTTATATGTGGGAAGTACTTCAGCTCGCCACCCCCTATCTTGTTCATGATGATCGAAGACCGCAATGATATGCGTAGGAGTAGATTCCGATAAGATTCGATTCAATGTTCGACCAGTAGTTTCTATGGTCCGTGAGATGTCTGTGGGATCAGGTTGCGCCGAATGCACGCGACGAATGAGGTTCAGAGCATCAATGATGACTAGATGAATCGACATTTTTGAATTCTAAAGAAAAAGGGGCGTAATGCCCCTTAGTGTATGTAAATAAAAACCGTATGTGAATAAAAAGAGTATACGAATCAAAACGTGATGACCTGAATGGGGATTTCCTGACTGGTCAGGCAATCCCCATTGAGCTGACAGCCCTATTTATCCGTTAGTAACTATTGTTCTGACAGAGCAATCTTGTAGCAAGGAATGTATTCCGAACCCGGTAGTTTCATTCTTTGTTGTTCAACAAAATCGCTGAGTAGTCGATCCATTTTTTTCATTAGCGCGGGGTCGCCATCGATAATGAAAGGTCCTTTTCGTTTGATTTCCCTAATGCCTTCTGCTTTTACGTTACCAGCAACAATTCCCGAGAATGCTTGACGCAATTTAGCGGCTAATACTTCAGGTTTTTGGTTTAGGTGAAGATCCAAATTGGCCATGTTGTCATGTGTTGGCTCAAATGGGAGCTGGAATTCAGGCTCAATCTTTAAAGACCAATTGTAACTGTACGCATCACCTGTTTCTTTGCGATGCTCTCGAACCGTTGGCATGGTTTCCTTGATGATTTTTGCCGCTTTTTCAGGATCGCCAATCACAATGTTGTAGCGGCTTTGCGCTTCTTCTCCCAGTGTATCCCCGATGAACTTATCGATGGATCGGAAGTAAGCCTCACTTTCTTTCGGTCCAGTTAATACAATCGGCATCGGCTGATCGACATTGTCTGGGTGAAGCATAATACCAAGGATGTACAGAAGCTCTTCTGCTGTACCAGCACCACCTGGGAAAATAACAATGCCGTGTGCCATTCGAACAAACGCTTCTAAACGCTTTTCGATGTCAGGCATGATAATGAGTTCATTCACAATTGGGTTAGGTGGCTCTGCCGCAATAATGGATGGTTCAGTTAACCCAATGTAGCGTTGTTCGTCGTAACGCTGTTTTGCGTGCCCTATGGCAGCTCCTTTCATAGGACCTTCCATTGCACCTGGACCACAACCCGTACAGATGTTTAGCTCTCTTAACCCAAGCTCATGCCCAACCTCTCGGGTGTATTGATATTCGATAGGGTTTATGGAGTGACCGCCCCAGCAAACCACAAGATTTGGGTCTATTCCTGGGTGAAGTGCGCCAGCGTTACGCAATATACCGAACACTAGGTTGGTGATATGAGTAGCGTTGGTTAGGTTGAGTCTTTGGTTGTCGGCTAGGTGCATGTTGACATAAACAATGTCTCTTAATACCGAGAAAAGATGCTCTTGAATACCGGTAATAATAGTGCCGTCAACGAATGCATGATCGGGTGGGTTGTTGAGCTCTAGCTTAATACCACGTTCGCGACGCATCACGCTTACGTCGAAAGATTTATATTTATTAAGTAGTTCTTCAGAGTTATCGGTATGGCTGCCGGAGTTGAGAACTGCAAGGCTACAGTTCCGATAAAGCTGGTAAAGCTCACTAGAGGCGGTTTTTTTTAGACGTTCTACTTCAATCTGAGACAGCAAGTCCATGCTGCCTGCAGGGCTGATATGAGTAATCATAGGCTCCTCCTTGGGATAGAAAGTCATTGTTTTTGTTAATTTCTCTACCCTGTCATTTCACCTTACACAGGAATTTGGGGTTTCGCCACTCACTTTTAATGGATAAATCAATAAATTGAGGTGTCCGCCAAGACAAAACCGCTCTAAACGGTCGAAAAATTCTTTACGGCCATTGAGGTTACTTGGGTATATAGGAGTGAAAATTCAGCTCGGTTATCGAGAGGGATATCAGATGATTTTTTCTAATGAAGAGATAAAAGCGAGGAGCTATAGCCAGATCAGTTGATTAGGACCCGTTCTCTTGGCGTTTTTGAGTCCGAGCTGCAGCCTTTCAAGCACTTCTTCAGGAGTATCGGTATCACCGAAGACAGCACAAACTGCGGAGGCAGTGATGGTGATGCTTTGGTCTCTAAACTTAAATGGCAGCTTGGATATTTGCGCTTGAATCTTTTGTGTAACGACGTGAGTTTCTGAGTCTACTTGATCAGGAAGTAGAACTAAGAACTCTTCACCAGAGAATCGCGCCACAATGTCGGTATCTTTCACAGCCTTTTTTATGGTGCGAGCGATGATCTTTAATGCTTTATCACCTGCACTGTACCCAAAGCTATCGTTCAACGTTTTAAAGTTATCGATATCAAGCAACAAAATTCGGAAAGAGTGCTGAGCTCGGATCCATCGGCGGTACTCCAGTTCGAGTTTATCCGCGAGTGCTGCTCTGTTATACACTTTAGTGAGTGGGTCAAGGAGAAGCCTTTGTGCCTGATCTTGTAATCGGCGACGATAGTCTTGAGTCACTTCTTGCAGCGCTTCCAGCTGGTTATGACTGTAACTTAGCCTTTCGGTCAGAGTTTGCTCTCGTTTTTCGATGTGCTGCAAACGTTCTGTTAGCGAACCTATCTTATCCAAAAGAGGTGCGATGGCGAGCTTAAGTGCCTCGGCATCTAAATCGGATTCCAAATTGCTTTTGCCCTGAGAGACCAAATCGTTGATCTCGAAGTGCATCATCTTACGATGTTCAGAGTAAGAGAGGCTTTGCTCGATATTCTGCGATGTGTTCTTTATTGCGGTGTTAAGAGAGGTATTGACCTGATCTAAAAACTGCTCAGAAGTTTTGCGTTCAAAGTGGGTACCTTGAATAACAAGCTTTAAAATCTGAAGTATTAACTCAAACAATTCATTGGGCGGTACACCAATGAGAAGTTTAGCTCTTATGTCGGTTAATAATTCACCAGACTCGCCATCGAAATCTAATTCAGTAATCAGATTTTGCAGCTCTTCAGAGAGGCGATCAAAAATTTCCTGATCAACGGCTTTTTCTAAATTGAGGTTGTTACGAGAATTAGACGCCATGATTTTTGTGGCGCGCTCGTATATACCCAAAAGACGAATCGCTTGGTCAATTTCTTGGGTTAGCTTTCGACTTGGGAAATGAAGTAGGTTTCGGAGATCGCGTTTTAACTGTGCAGGCAGACCAGGGATGCGCTGCAACGTTTCTCCGCTATGTTTAATTCGCTCGTCTAAGTGAATTGTCTTTTTTTCCATGGTCACCGTGTTTTGCTTCAGCATTCTTTCTATGACGACCAGCTTAGGTATTAACTTTGTGACATCTTGTTGGTGTTCTAGGTCCTGCTTTAATAGCGACAAACCTTTATCAAGATCTTGGTTATTACCTTTGCATGCATCACTAAGATTAGCAACTATACGCTTAAGAACGTTTTGTTCTCTTTTAAATTTAAAAAGAGAATCTCGATGCGAAAGACGTGCGTGATCTAATTTACATTTTAAATCATGTAATTCGTCTTTCAACTCTTGCTCAAGAGTATCCAAATCATTCATAAAAAGCAGATGCCAATAAACCGCGATGGCGAAAACAGTTTAATGATAATAACAAAAAACAAAATAAGGTCACTTTAATCAGGAGTTAAGTGCTCACTTATCACTCGGATAGTGTCAATTTTTTGATGTCATCCTCATTTTGGCATGATGATTGGACTTTTATTAACCCTTGGTTTAATGCTTGCTTACATGCAAGTCGAATATTATCGGTCGCAAAACTTGCCGCTGGAGCATTTTCAATTGCTCGTAAATAGACCCATTGGCTTTCATCGCTATTTTTTTCTATTCCACGAGCAAGGTTTGTTGACAGCAGTAATATATCTATTAATTCTTGATCGTTAATCGCTGTATATGCTCTAGGCAAGAAAGGATAATCTGCCATACCTACGTGAACTTTGCGCGATATTTTTCTTTCTGGCTCAAATTCTGAGATCCAGCTGCAAATCTTATCGAACATTTGTTGCGGTTCGGTTGCAGTCTTAGTATTGGGCTCAACATACAGAAACATTGCGTCTGAAAAGTGATAAAGGCGAGCAGGTCTGCTGACTTTTGATTTTATAAACTCTCCGAACGATCTTTCGAGCTCGAGCCCTGCTTGATAACCCAGTTCAAGGTACGTGTTACGCAAAAAGGGTAAGTCAAACATGACAAAGCGAAGTCGATCGCTGAATGGTTCACTGATTAGCTCACCAAGCTGCCATTGTTCGAATGTTGCGCTACTGCGCGCTAATGAATTCTGAAGCTTTTTATTGAGCAACCGCAAATTTTGAAGGCCAGAACGAGCGTGCGTATACAAATCGAGTCTGAGTGCTTTAACTTCGCCTTTTAATTTGTCTATTACATAGCCACGTCTTAAAACAAATAGTACCAGTATCACGGTGATGATAAATAAACCAAACGCTGTATTTTGGAATTTTCTAAATTCTTGTTGCGCTATTTTTAGCTCTTCTTCCAGCCCTTTGTAATGTAAAGATTGCTCGATAATGTCCTTTTGCTGCTTTAGCACATCCTCGTTGATTTCATTCAACCTTCTTTGCTGGCTGGCGTTGAGAATAGAAAACTTCTTGAGCGCATTTAATGATTCTATGAAGTCGCCATTTTGTTCATATGCAGCAGATAGCACTCGATAGGATTGCAATAAAATAAAGTTATCGGATAAATCCTGACCTATTGAGAGTGCCTTTCTTGCATTATTTAGCGCATTTGAAGTTTGTTCTTGTTGCAGTGCCAAGCTGGCAGTGAGTAATAACGTACGTGCTTTCAGTGGTTTTATTTGGGTGTAATTGACTAAGTTTTTTGCTTGGTCTAAATATCGCTCGGCTAGCGTAAAGTTAAATAACTGTAAATAAGTGTCAGCAATGCTTAATCTTAATTCAATTGCGTCGTGAATATCTCGCGCCAAGTATTCATGATCGAGTACGTTAAAATAACGTACTAATGCCAAATTATACTTTCCTTGTAAGAAATATATATCCGCCATTTGTTTAATTACATCGCCTAAAATCTGCGATTGTTCGTAATTTCGGTAGAAATCTGCAGAGCGCGCTAGGTGTTCTAGAGCTTTGTCAAGAACTTGACGCTGTCTAAATAACTGGGCAAGTTGATAGTTCGCTTTTGCTAATTCTTGGCTCCTATCTTTTTCTATTGCCATCCAGTATCCGGTAAGCAATTCTGTTAACGCTAAATCGTAGGACTTGTAGCGTAAATAGTGTTTACCTAACTCGATATGGTAATTAATCAGCGTATCGATTCGTGTAATTTTGGCTAGTATTTCGAATGCAGTTTTATATTCCAACTCGGCATTAACGCGATCGCCCTCAAAGGAAGCGATTTCACCTTTGAGCATCGCCAATCTAAATTGAAGGTCGGTAATAAGGCTAGAAGCGGTATGTGGTTGGAGTAGCTCTTGCTCAACTGTCTTAATGATGGGCTGAGTCTTTTTAATGTCTCCTGTTTGCAGCCAGAGCAATTCTGCTCTTAGCTGCAGAGTTTCAAGTGCGACTAAAGGTAAGTCGTGGTTATTGGCGAGCCTTTCTGCATTTTCTAAATGTAAAAAGGCATTGCGAGGGTCACCAAGCGCAATTTCCACTTGTGCCAAAATCTGCAGAGCATCAATACTACTGCTTGGAGTACGTAAAGAGTTATCTGTATCTTCCCTAGGGATTGCTGACGGTCCTTTAGGCGAGACGTCGGTCAACTTTCGCTGACGGAGAAATTTGGTGGCTATTTTCTTAGATTTTTTCGGGTCGACTTCAACCAAACTTGCGGCTTCATTGAGGACCGGCGATGTATAGAGCTTTGCCATTGCGACCTGGCTTTGCAGCAAAATGGCAAAAAGCAGCCCCGACCAACCAAAAAATTTCATTCCTTTGTACTCCAGGCGTAAGTCGCTTCTATTGTCTTGCTAGGCGCAGGTTGTTGTCCGGTCTTGATTGTTCTGTCGAACGGTAAGGATTGATATCTAATCCGCCACGTCTCGTGTATCTCGCAAATACTGTTAACGAAGTCGGTGCACAGTATTTTTGAATATCTGTAAAAATACGTTCAACACACTGCTCGTGAAATTCGTTATGTTCTCGGAAAGAGACAAGGTAGCGTAAAAGAGATTCGCGGTTAATTTTCTTCCCTGTGTATTGAATGGATACACTACCCCAGTCGGGTTGATTGGTGATCAAGCAATTTGACTTGAGAAGATTGCTGACTAAAGTTTCAGAGACAAAATCATCAGAAGTCGAGTTTTGAAGCAGCGCTGCATCAAATTCATAATGTTCAATCTTTATGTCCTGATTGTCGATGCATTCTCCCTCGAAGCTGACAATCGGCTGATTATCATAAAACGTGACAGGGTTGATGACGACATCCACAGCTTCGCCTGCACATTCAGACAAGTCTTTAACTAAGGCCTTTTTGACCTCATCCCAATGACGGAATCGAGTTTGATTAAAGCTGTTCAAATACAGTTTGAACGATTTGGATTCGACTAGGTTTGGACTGGTGGCTGGAAGTGTTACTTCACCGACTGCAACCTGTGGGAGTCCGTTTTCGTTTAGCCAAGAGAGCTCATATAACGTCCAAATGTCGACGCCTATAAAAGGCAGGTCATCTGTTAGCTGGATATCATTGCGGTTTAGGCTGCGAGGGACACCTTGTAAAAGAGAAGGGTCATATTGGCTGCTGTATTCCGTTTTTTGTCCAAGAGTTAAACCAGCCAGTTCCTCAGCGTTCGAATATTTGCTCATACTTGCTTTAAAAGATCGATTAGAATATCTCGGAGTTTACTTAATCCCTTTAATTCTGTCATCAATCTATGATGAGTATCTAGGAGCAATCAATGTCTCAAAATGTTGCACGTGCCTTAAAGTCGTTCAGCGAATCCTTCGTATCTTCATGGCAAGAGACGAACTCCAGTTTTCCCAAAAGCGAAGAGCTGGCGGGTATCCCGTCTCCTTGTATTGAGCAACAAGGCGATGATTTTGTTGAGTGGCAACCTGTATACCGAGATGAGTGGGCAGACTTTAGTAATGTAGAGAATGGCATTGAGCTGGCAATTCATGAAGACATAAAAGCGTTCTACAGCTGTCAGTTTTGCGGTGATATGGAAGCGCTCTGGGATGGTAAACCTCTAACTTTGCTTCAAGTGTGGAGTGAAGATGATTTCCTTAGATTACAAGAAAATATTCTTGGTCATTTGGTGATGCAGCGTAGGCTAAAGCTTAAGCCTACGGTATTTATTGGTTCGACCGATGCTGAAATGGATGTCATTTCAATCTGTAATTTAACAGGCGAAGTCATTTTTGAGCGTTTAGGAACGGATAAAAGAGACGTTCTGGCGCCGTCTGTCGAAGAATTCTTGGCGCAACTGACGTCAGACGTGCAGTAAGGTGAGATAGATGTACATTACCGAGCTCTCTTTTGAAGTATACCGCGATACGTCTATGGGCGATGTTGAGAAAGCGGTAAATTATGTGCTTGATTGTCTGAGATACAACGGACAAGTCTTAGGGCGAGAACTGCCTGTTTCGATGGACGGCGCAATTTTTACCGCGCGCGTTGTTTGCCCTGAACCCAATAGCTTGCATCCAGACTTCCACAGCCCTCAAGTTAAGCATGCGATGGATATTTTGGCAGATTCGGGGTTACTTCAGCCAAAAATTAAAGTGATCGGTGAAGACATGAACTCCGATCCCAGTGATGGGTGCGGTGAGCGAGATTGGCAAATCCTCTATACCAGTTATCTGCATACTTGTTCGCCGATTCGATGCGGTGAACACTTCCAGCCCGTTCCACTGTACCGTTTGCCCGCTGTCGCGAATGGTGATCAAAAACAAATCATAAAATGGCAGGAAGACTGGAGTGCGTGCGATCAGCTTCAGATGAATGGCTCGGTGGTTGAGCACCCATCGCTTTACGAAATCTCTTCGAGTAAAAGTTTGCTGTTTCGTCGTGGGTGGGATTTATGTCGTCGAATTAAAGTTGTGAGTGGGATTCCTACTTATTTATATATCTACCGAGTGGGCGGTAAAAGCAAAGAAGAAGAGCTGTCTAGAAAATGCCCAAAATGCGAAGGGGATTGGAAGTTAGATGAACCCGTTCATGGCGTTTTCGACTTTAAATGTGACGATTGCTTACTAGTGAGTAATTTATCTTGGGACTTCAAAGACTAATCGACCCATCTATTTAAGAATCCGCCACGCACTCGCGTGGCGTTTTTTATCTGCCTACACTTTATATACTCAAGTAACCTCAAAGTGCGTGGTTCAGGCTCTGAGTTCTGCACCTTGAAGTCACTTGAGTATAAATCTGTTCATTTTCGAAATCAGCAGAGCCCAATACACAGGTCAGATAATAGAGGGTGATTATGTCTGTAACACAGTGTCAAATATCTTTGGTTCAACAATCATTTAAACAAGTTGAACCCATTTCGGAGCAAGCAGCAGAGATTTTTTATAACAAGCTATTTGAATATGAACCCGAGCTTCGCCACCTTTTTAAGGGCGATTTAAAGATTCAAGGCAGAAAGCTTATGATGATGCTTAAAGCTGCGGTCGACGGTTTACAAGATGTGAACGCCCTTGTCCCTGTTCTGATTCAGCTCGCGCAACGTCACAATAAATATGGGGTTAAACGCTCACACTTCAGCCCAGTTGGTAACGCGTTGCTATACACGTTAAAAACGGGGCTTGGGGCGTCTTATACTAAAGAGCATCGCGAAGCGTGGGTTGCGGTTATACACGTGGTATCCGACACTATGAAACCTGAAATAAACCAGCGGTAGCTTTGAACTTACATAGTCGGACTTGCAATTAGCGGTGTTTGGCTAAAAATCGGTCCAGTTGGTTGGCAAACTCTCTTCTTTCTGTTTGGGAAAGTGCGGCTGGACCACCGGTTTGCACTCCACTAGAGCGCATTGTGTCCATAAAATCACGAATATTTAGACGAGCTTTTATGGTGTCTTTAGTGAATAACTCTCCTCTTGGGCTTAAGGCTAAAGCATTTTTACTGATTACTTCATCGGCAAGAGGGATATCAGAGGTGATAACGAGGTCTTGCGCTTCGACTCTTTTCACTATCTCGTCGTCAGCGATGTCAAAGCCGCTAGGCACTTGTAGAGCATGAATATTATTCCGCTTCGGTAATGGTATCGCGTGGTTAGCTACGAAAGTGGTGGTAATTCCTGTTCTTTCTGCGGCACGTATGAGTGTTTCTCGGATGACCTTGGGACATGCATCGGCGTCTACCCAGATTTTCATGATGATTGGTTCTCTAGTTTTTCAATTCGTTTATTCAGATCTTCAATTTGCTTAGAAAAAGCAGCTATCTGCGCTTCCAGCAAAGCAACACGTTCGTTGCTAGATGGTTCACTGACTCCAACTTCAACTTTTGGGATATGAGATGAAGATTTCCAACTTTTTATCGCGGCAATAATAGCAGGCATTGGCGCTGGTGTTTTCATTCTTGTTTTCACTAAGGCGACAGTAGGCTCTTTGCCTTGGTCGGCCAGAGACTGAATAGCCACTTCCAATTCTGCTGTAATGTCCTGAGTTTTCATTTTGAGATCCTTAAATTCTACTCATCACCAAGGTCTACTGCCCTGAATGAATATGCGCTAATAGTATCGGTTCCAAGAAGTGTGCGCCAGCACTGGTTATTTGTAGTGAGTTTAACGAGGGGCTCGAGTTATTTGCTCATTAGCTTGTGAGAGATCTCTTACAGGAGGTGTAGGAAATGTTTGCTATTTATATTGGGGTATTATTGCTATTTGCGATTAACTTGTTGTTATTTATATTAAAATTATTTGATGATATTTCTTCTCATAAAGAAATGTGAGATGGCTAAGTTGTTCTAAAAAGAGATAAACGTAATCTGTTCTCTGTCGGAAGGATTCCGACACGGAACAGGAAACAACCAAGGAATGGTTATCTTCAGGAAGAAGATTTGGTTATTCAGGATGAATGATCAGCATGGAGCGAAAGGACATTGAATGGACTCAATCGTTATCAGGAAGATGACGACAAAGGATAGACAATGGACACCTCTAGGAAGAGGCAAGGAACGAGCATCAGGATGATGTAAGGGACACCGCTCAAGGAACAAGTGAGTGCGCTAATCAGGAAGGTTAGCAGATCAGGATAGGATCATGGACACCGCTAGGATGGCGACGAAAGGACTAAGCTGAAGGAACACAGCATACTATCAAGGATTTGATGCATGGAGCACTTTTAGTAGCCGGATTGCTGCGAGTAAGACTACAGCCCCGATACGCGAGTATCGGGGCTTTTCTTTTCTATGGGCTTTATGACGTTGAGTGTGTTTCCGAGAAAATTACATCGCTAGCTATTTACTCAACAAAAAGCTATTTGCATAAACAATAGCTATTTACGTTATACAGGCTACATTCGATAAGGAGGGATCTCGAAGTGGCTGGCATGAAAGCCCACCATAGTAAGCTCTCCGATGTAGTAATCATCCCCAAGCGCCGAGAATTCAAACTGGTAAATGGTGTGCCAGCCTAATTTACCTGTTTTATGGCGAATTTTGTGCCCTTTGAAAGAAACAGACAACATTTGTATCTCAAGCTGTTTACAACGATGTGCAACCATCTGTTTTGCTAGCTCAGATTGTCTGCGTTGTTGCCAGAACAACAAACAAAACAGGGTGACCAGTATGATTGTGAAAAGATTCCCTATCATTATTCCATCCTTTGGCGCTGTTTATTGAGAACGTGTGTTTTGCTGAAGTTTCAGCAAGGCAGTGGCCAATTCTTGCGATGGCGCGTTATGAAGTAATGGCAGCAAAACCATTCGAAGTTCAGGCAACATAACGAGATCAGCAAATAGCTGGTTGAACAGGTTTTGATTTCCTGTCTGTGCAAGCCTCAATAAAAACTGCCCAGCTCTTTCTGTGTCCGCTAATGAGGACCAGCTTCTACCTGCGATTCCCACCAATACTTCCTGATGGCTTAATCTCGGGCTCTGTAATATATGGTCGACGACTAAGTTAAGAGAGTTTGGAGACCCTGCCAATGCTCTGACTAATGCCGATACGAGGAACAAGTCTGGCGTGTCGGAATTGCATTCAGAGAGCGCTTTTTCCTGCAAAATTTTCCCAAGGTTGTCAGGGAGTTCACAGTGTTCCAGTACACCCAATAAGGCATAAAGTGGTTCGTTAGGCAGTTGGTTAAGCGCTTTTTTAAGCATCACGCTATTTTGATCAATGCCAAAACGCGCACAAATGTCTGCAATGCCTTGTAATCCGATTGTCTGCCAGTTGTTCCAGCCTAACCCACCTGAGAAATAGTGCTGCGCGTGTTCATAGTATTGGCTTGTTGGCATCGACAGCTTTGCTCGAACTTGGCTGTGGAACACGGCCATTTTGTCTTCTGCTGGCTTGAAGGTGTAAGGGTTGTTAGAGAGCTTTTCTTGTTGCTCTTCACTCAACTCACCTCCCAGTCGCGTCCCCATGGCTTCAATGATGTATTTAATAAAGTTACCCACGTCAGCCTGTTTGAGTAGCCCACGTTCATCCAATTCAAACTTCAAAAACCAGATCCAAGGCTGTTTCGATTCGTTCCAGTAGGCAATAGCAATGTGTGCCTTGCGCTGCATTGGGAAGGGGTAAGCTTGTTGCCCCAATTCTACTTTTGCAAATGTACTAGGCTCGATCTTCGTAATACGACGACCCAAATCGAAAACTTGGTACTCGCAATGACTATCACTTAGAAGCTGGGTAAGGGTATGAATGGTGTCCATGGACTGACTTGTTATCCTATATGTCTTTAGCCAATAGATGGTACTCTATGGGCAATTTTCAAGGCCATTTGAAACGAAATAGATGAATACTGCTCGAATATCGATCCTTATCGAGAATCTTAAAACCGCTTTGCAGCAAGAAAACCTCTGGGAATCTTCGCCTCCTTCTTCTAAGGCGCTGGCAAGTCAACAGCCTTTTTCTTACGACACACTAGAGCCACAGCAGTGGTTGCAGTGGATATTCATTACCCGATTAGAAGCGATGATAAGTGCCAGCCAACCTTTACCTTCTGCATTGCAGCTTTTGCCATACTTTGAAGAAGTTTGGCAAGATGATGTATCGAAGATAAAAGTGTTAGCAGCTATTTCTGACATCGATGAGGCATTTGCATCGTGCTAGACATTTTATTTCAAGATGAGTATCTGGTCGCTGTAAACAAACCTGCTGGAATGTTGGTTCATCGATCTTGGTTAGACAAACACGAAACGCAGTTTGTGATGCAAACATTGCGTGATCAAATTGGGCAACATGTGTTTCCATTGCATCGACTCGACAGACCTACTTCCGGCGTGTTGGTGTTTGCGCTCTCCAGCGAAGTGGCTTCTGAAGTGATGCCGATGTTTGCGAATCATGAAATGCAAAAAACCTATCACGCGATAGTGCGAGGATGGATAGAGCAGGGTGATACGCTGGATTATCCTCTCAAAGAAGAGCTGGACAAAATTGCGGATAAATTTGCAGATAAAGACAAAGAAGCCAAAGAGGCAATCACGGTTTATCAGCCGTTAGGAAAAGTAGAAGTTCCGCTGTCTACTGGGCGATTCCCAACCACACGTTATGGCTTGGTTGAGATGAAACCCAAGACGGGACGGAAACATCAGTTACGACGGCATATGGCGCATTTAAGGCATCCGATTGTCGGAGATACTTCTCATGGTGATGGCAAGCACAACCGCTTGTTTAGAGAGCATTACGACGCACATCGCCTGCTTCTTCACGCGTCGGAATTATCCTTTGTTCACCCATATACCAAGAAAGAACTGGTGCTAAAGGCGAAGTTTGATGATGTTTGGGAAAGGCTATTGGTGGAGTTTGGTTGGATGGAGTTGTTCGCTTAATTTGGTTTGAAGTGCTTAACTAGCCGCTCTGTACTTTACTAGCAGAGGATGCATTATGATAAGAGGGTCGAAACCCTCTTACTCATTGTTTTATAACGTATATATCCGCTTACTTTAGCTTGTCGAGGTCAGCTTCGATTTCAGCGATTTTGCTGGATACGACTTTTTCTAAGTGACGAAGATCAGACAAGATTTTCTCTTTCACATCAACTTCAACCAATTTCTCAGGTTTCGTAATGGTGTTTAACTCATCGATCACGAGTGTTAAGTTGCGGTTTATTTCAGTCACTTCTTTGTACTGATGGCTGCCGCTGTCGACCAAAACATTTTTGCGCTGTCTTGGGTATTTGAATTTGACGCTTTTAGCAAAAAGCTCGCCCTTTTGCTTTTTAAAATAGATCTTAAGTACGTCTTTTTGCGATTCTTGTCGAAGGGAATAACGTTCGATCTGTTTCGGGTCTTGAATACCTAATCCAGTGAGGTTTGGATACATAGAGCACCTCGTGTTAGCCAATAAATAGTAAATCAGTTTAATATTCATCAGGCTATAGGATGAACAAACTGATTGAGTACTGTTCAACTTTAGCAGCTATTGATAGGTCAGACAGGCGTTTGAGCAGAGAGTGTGGACGAGATCGCGATAAACCGGATCTCGTCCATTTACTTGTTTCGTTAGTGATGCTGAAGCTCACTAACGCTTTCTTTCAGCTTGGTTTTTAGCGCGTCTTGCTCTTCTTCACTTAAAGGACCGCCATTGGGTGAGGTGAGAATAAACAAGTCTTCTGCTCGTTCGCCTATGGTGATGATTTTTGCCGCATGAAGGTGAATACCTAACTCGGCAAAAGTTGCGCCTATGTTTGCCAGTAACCCTGGAGTATCTAAGGCAACGAACTCCATTAACGTGCGTTTTCGTGTTTTGGTCGGAATAAAATCCACACGTGTTTTGACGTTGAAATGCATCAGTTGCCTCGGAGTCCGGCGCACTTTTGAGTTTGCCACGTCGTCTTCACTGAGAATGCTTTCTATATGACGAACCATATTGGCATGTCGGTTTTCGTCTATGGGTTCACCATGATGGTCTAACACAATGAATGTATCGAGGGCATAGCCATCTTTGCTCGTCATTACTTGTGCGTCATGGACGCTAAAGTTACGCCTGTCGAGCTCGCCAACAACGTTGGCAAATAGGTTGGGCAGGTCTTTTGAGTAAATGAACACTTCTGTGCCCCCACGAGTGGCTTCTTTACTCAGTAAGACCAGAGGTTGCTCTTTGGATTCTAATCTAAGGAGATGTTCTCCGTGCCAAGCAATTTGTTTGTGGGTGTGGCGAAGGAAATAGTCGGCTTTGAAACGTTGCCACAACACTTCTATTTCTCGGGCGGTGAAGCCTTCTTTTCTCAACATAGCCGAGGCTAAGTGTTGGTTATGACGGATTCTGTCGCGAACATCGACTGGGTTTTCTAAGCCACGGCGAAGTGCACGCTGGGAAGAGTAAAAAAGTTCAGCGAGCAGTGTCCGCTTCCAACTGTTCCAGAGTTCTGGGTTGGTTGCGCAGATGTCCGCAACGGTCAGGCATACCAAAAATTCTAGGTATTCTTCATCACGAACTTTCTTTGCAAACCCTGTGACCACTTCTGGGTCATAAATATCACGTCTTTGAGCGGTGACAGACATCAACAGATGGTGTTTGACCAACCAAGAAACCAGCTTAGATTCTGGTTTGGATAAGCCGTGCTCTATGCAAAAATCGTAAGCTTCGACTGCCCCAATCTCTGAGTGATCTCCTCCGCGCCCTTTGCCAATATCGTGGAAAATAGCTGCTATGATCAGCAATTCCTTTTTTTGAATCCGAGGGTAGACCTCGCAACAAATGGGGTGTTTCGCATGGTTTTTGGCAAAGCTAAATGTGTGGATATGCTTGAGCAAACGCATACTGTGCTCGTCTACTGTATACACGTGGAATAAATCGAACTGCATTTGCCCAACAATTTGGCTCCACTGTGGTAGATAAGCCGACATCACGCCTAGGCGATGCATCAAACTGAACGCTTTATGCAAAGCATTAGGATGACGAACTAAGTCCATGAATTTTTCACGGGCTTCTGGAATGGTATGCAAAAATTTGTTCAATCGACGACGAGCGGTTCGCAGCTGGCGCATGGTCGCAGGTGCTACGCCTTCAATAGAGGAGTCATTCGCAATGTGTAAGAACATGTCCAAAATAGTTTCAGGGCGGGCCTGAAACAAAGCTGGCTTTCTGGCTTCGATGAGCGGTCCTCGTCGCTGAAAATCGGCATCCAGAATCTCTGCTGGTAGCTGTTCACCTTTATTGATGATGGCTTGGTCGAATAATTTGAGTAGCATTTTATTGAGTTCGGCCACACGCCTTAATGTGCGGTAAAACTCTTTCATCATCATTTCGATAGGCTTATTGCCTTCGCCAGTAAATCCAAGATGCTGCGCAACTTGAAGCTGGTGGGCAAACGTCAAACGATTATCGTAACGTTTAAGCTCTATATGTAAGGCAAAGCGCACTCGCCATAGGTAATCTTGGCACTCTAATAGTTCACGGTATTCAGCATCGGTGAGAAATCCATAGCGGCTCATTTCGAATAACGAAGTCGCCCCAAAGTGGCGTCTGGCAACCCAACTTAGGGTATGGATATCACGAAGTCCACCTGGGCTAGATTTGATGTCGGGCTCTAGATTATAAGTGGTATCGTGGAACCGCGCGTGCCTCTGCTTTTGTTCTTGGATTTTCGCTTGATAGAAGACCTCGCTAGGCCAGAAACTCTCTGAGTGGATAAGCATTTTTAGGCTGTGATACGTTCCTTCACAACCACAGATTAATCTTGCCTCTTGGAGGTTTGTTGCGACGGTTAGATCGTCTTTTCCTACTTCTTCACATTCTGCTACGGTTCTTACACTGTGTCCGACTTCTAAACGTAAATCCCAAAGCAGCGTAATGAATTCACTGACCTTGGTTTTGACTTCGCTCTGAAGTGGTGAGCTGTTAAGAATCAGAATATCGATATCGGAAAGAGGGTGTAGCTCGCCACGACCATAGCCACCAACTGCGACAAGGCTGAGTTCCTCTATGTGTTCAAAACCATAGTATTCCCAAAGGCGAGTAAGTAGCATATCCATATATTCGCTGCGACCAAGAACCAAGTCGGTGACCGGGTGGTGCGAGAGAAACTCTTCTTTTTGGTCATTGGAGAAACTCTCCAACTCATGACGTAAATTTTCCAGATTCATAGCAGAATCTTTAAGCGTAAAAGGGGATTGAAAAGTCATCCATGCGTTCCGTGCAAACTACAGTTGTCTTAACTGTATCAACTTATTTCGGATAATTCGAACGTCTCACAGACTCAAACGGCGGAAGAATACGATTCCCAGTGATACGCTTTGTCACCCAATCAAAGTATAGATAGCGTTATTGATGTTCTATTAAACAAAGTAAAGTAATTATTTAAAAACACTGTTCAATTAGGTTAATTACATGAAAAATATGATTTTTACAGTGTGGAAAATTGATTATGAAAAAAGTTTTAATTGGACTTGCCGTTGGTTCTTTACTAACAGGTTGTTTTACTGGCGGTAGCTCGTCAGCTTCCAACTCCGGAAATAAAGGGACGTCCACTGGTCAAACAACGTCTAAGTTTACTCAGGCATATAAAGTTTCGACTCTTGTGGCGAAGCAGTGTAAGGATTTCAAAGTGTCTAAACTTAATTACCAGCCACCAAGCTTTGTAAAACAATGTTGGGAGCTCACTGTACCTGAGGATTATTCAAAGCCTTTAAACGGAAATACAATTACCATTCCAATCGCAAAGGCTTCATCGAAAAGTGTTACTAAGAAAGGATCGATTGTTTATTTTACAGGTGGCCCTGGAGGGAGTGCTTTAGCTGATAGTGATAATTTTAGCGATACGCTTATCAGAGACAATCACGATTTATACTTAGTTGATCAGCGTGGTACTGGGTTTTCTCAGCCGTCACTGTTTTGTGGTTTTGCTGGAAGTGCGAGCGAATCTGAACTCAAACAATGTAAAGCAAACTTCGTCAACCAAGGGGTTGACCTCAATGCATACAACACCAAGAACAATGCTCTTGATATGATTGTACTGAGGAAAAAGCTTGAGGAACTAGAGGAGATTAATGATAAATGGACTCTTGTCGGAGGGTCGTATGGTACACGGCTAGCCGCAGCGGTATTACGTGAAGAAGATAAACTCACTAAGTTAGGAATGCAGAAAGAGTCTGGGATTAAGGCTATGGTGCTAGATGGGGTTTTTCCTACTCAGGTTAGTGGATTAGCTGATCTCAAGTGGGCAAATTATGAGAGCTTGAAAAGAATCGTAGAAGTCTGCTCTCGTTCTAAAAACTGTACGCCGACTCAATTACGGGAAGGTATCAAACATCATATAGTCGGTTTAACTGCAGACTTACATCAACCGTTTTTGAATTTTGTGCTGAACAGTATGAGTAATGATACTGATGATTTCGGAGAAGGTAAGCTTACTATTCCGACACTACTCGCACTTGATACTGTTGATATTGCTTCAAGCCTCAGAAGCAACCTTTCAACTGGAAGCAGCAATACAGACACACCTGACTACTTTGCCGCGATGGGTTTGTCTGTTGCGTGTTCAGAAGAATATGGATTCCAGCCATATTACAAAGCTCATCATCCTGAGAGAGCAAAGTGGGGTAATGAAGTCCAGAAAGTCGTTGATGCAAGCTACCACATGGGTTTCAGCAGTTCAGCATGTAAAGCTTGGTCTGTAAAAAAAGCAGATTTAGAAGAATCTAAGCCAATCACAAATAGTAATGTTCCCGTTTTAATTACAAATGGCGGCAATGATTATCAGACTCCTCCATCTTGGGGAGAGTTGGTGGTCAAAGATTTCAAGAACAGCCGTTCTATAACGGATGATACACTTGGACATGTTGTTTTATTTGAAGGGACACAGAAAGGTTGCGTACACAATCTTATTAAAGACTTTGTAGACGATCCATCGCAGTTAAATAAGCTTGATGACAGTTGTCTAAAAAGTCTCAAGTTCACATACAAATAGATTGCTACCATATAAGAAAGCCCGAGAAAATTCGGGCTTTCTACAACTTACATTGTGATACGTGATTTACACGTTTTTCATAATGCGAGGTACGGTGTCATCACTGCGTAGTGTGAGAACTTCACAACCGGTTTTCGTCACGAGAATGGTGTGTTCCCACTGCGCGGAGTTTTTCCCATCGCCAGTGTACACCGTCCAATCATCTTCTGAGTCGACGCTGCATCCAAACTTACCCGCGTTAATCATTGGCTCAATAGTAAAACACATACCTTCTTTTAGCTTGCGTTTGTCGGAGTTCTTATAGTGAACCACTTGAGGTTCTTCATGGAATTCGCTACCAATACCGTGACCACAAAAATCCTTCACAATGGAGTATTTCATGCGAGGATTTTTCTTGTTGTTGTCTTTTATGAATTTATCGATGGCTGTACCAAGCTCGCCAACCGTAACGCCTGGCTTCACTTTACGCATGGCAACGTACAGTGCTTCTTGTGTTACCGTACATAAACGCTTATCAGCCGGTGAAACCTCGCCTACATAGAACATTCTTGAAGTATCGCCATGATACCCCTTCGGTCTAACGCTCAAGTCGGCATTTTTATCTTCTGGGATAATGACAGTGACGTCGATATTGATGACATCGCCGTCTTTTAAAATCGCAGGTTTTCCCTTACCTGTAGAGCCGATTTCATCTTTGGATGCAGGGATCCCGTGGCAGACAATGTGATTAATTGAAGTACAGATAGATTTTGGGAAACCGTGGTAATCCAATGGTGCCGGATACGCATTGTTTTCCAGAATGTAATCGTGACAAATGCGGTCAATTTCTTCGGTGGTGACACCTGGTTTGACGTGCGGCTCTATCATTTCTAAAACGCTCGAAGCCAATTTGCAGGCTACACGCATTTTCTCGATTTCTTCTGTGGTTTTAATTTTAATAGACATCGTCTTTCTCGAACTCATTAATGCAATCGCTGCATTCTATCAGTGGGTTGCTCCGCACGCAAAGGTCGTGGCGACGGGTTTGTAACAGTAGCACTGGCGTTAGTTATGTTTCATTTAACGTTCAATTTCAGCTCAGGGTACAGCAAGCATAGACCTCATGGTGACTTTCAATAGAAGAGATATTCAAATTTCTGCTAGCCAAAATGGTGATTTTTATGGTATAAAGCGCGCCGGAATTAAGAACAGTTATCTCCACTTGGCGAAGGTGTTTTTGAGTCCAAATATATTTTCTTTAAATCACACACATACCGACACATGATCCGGGGTGCTCACTTACTTATATTTAAGAAGTCGAGTCGGACGCATGGGGTATGTGGAGGCCTAACCCCATAGAGGAATTTAAAATGGCAACTGTATCAATGCGCGATATGCTTAAAGCTGGTGTTCACTTCGGTCACCAAACTCGTTACTGGAACCCAAAGATGAAGCCATTCATCTTCGGTGCTCGTAACAAAGTTCATATCATCAACCTAGAAAAAACTGTACCAATGTTCAACGACGCTCTAGCTGAGCTAGGCAAAGTTGGCGAGAAGAAAGGTAAAGTTCTTTTCGTAGGTACTAAGCGCGCTGCATCTGAAGCTGTAAAAGAAGCTGCTATCGCTAGCAACCAGTACTACGTAAACAACCGTTGGTTGGGTGGTATGCTTACGAACTACAAAACTGTTCGTCAGTCAATCAAGCGTTTGAAAGATCTTGAAGCACAAGCTCAAGACGGTACTTTCGACAAGCTAACTAAGAAAGAAGCTCTAATGCGTACTCGTGAAATGGAGAAGCTAGAGAAATCTCTTGGTGGTATTAAAGATATGGGCGGTCTACCTGACGCACTATTCGTTATCGACGCTGATCACGAGCACATTGCAGTTCGCGAAGCAAACAACCTAGGTATCCCAGTATACGCGGTTGTTGATACTAACTCTGACCCAGACGGCGTTGACTTCGTTATCCCAGGTAACGATGACGCAATCCGCGCAGTACAACTTTACCTTAACGCTGCAGCTTCTGCTGTAAGCGAAGGTCGTAACCAAGACGTTGTTGCTGCAGCTGCTGAAAAAGACGGTTTCGTAGAAGAAGCTGAATAATAGCGGCTCTGAGTCACGCTTAGTCTTATAGATAACAAGCCTTACCAGCAATCAAAGTTAAATATAAGCTAAGTTATAGTTACAATCAGGGGCCGAAATCGAGCCCCTGATTTTTACCATATCCAGAATTAACTGAGGAATAGAGAATGGCTGTTACTGCTGCTCTAGTAAAAGAACTGCGCGACCGTACTGGCGCAGGTATGATGGACTGTAAGAAAGCGCTGAACGAAACTGACGGCGACATCGAACTAGCAATCGAAAATATGCGTAAATCAGGTGCTGCAAAAGCTGCTAAGAAAGCAGGTAACGTAGCGGCTGAAGGTACAATTGTCATCAAAGATGCTGATGGTGTAGCGGTACTTCTAGAAGTGAACTGCCAGACTGACTTTGTTGCTAAAGATGCTAGCTTCACAGCGTTTGCAAACGAAGTTGCTGAAGCGGCTCTTGCTTCTAAAGCTACTGCAGAAGAACTACAAGCTCAATTCGAGGAAACTCGTATTGCGCTAGTTGCTAAAATCGGCGAAAACATCAACATCCGTCGCGTTCAATACGTTGAAGGTGTTGCACTAGCTTCTTACCGTCACGGTGAGAAAATTGGTGTTGTTGTTGCTGGTGAAGGCGAAGCTGAAACTCTTAAGCACGTTGCAATGCACGTAGCTGCTTCTCGTCCAGAATTCGTTAACCCAGAAGACGTACCTGCAGACGTAGTAGAAAAAGAGAAAGCAGTTCAAGTTGAAATCGCAATGAACGAAGGCAAGCCAGCTGAAATCGCTGAGAAGATGGTTGTTGGTCGTATGAAGAAGTTCACTGGTGAAATCTCTTTGACTGGTCAAGCTTTCGTTATGGAACCTAAGAAATCTGTAGGCGACGTTCTTAAAGAGAAAGGCGCTTCAGTAACTAACTTCGTACGTCTAGAAGTTGGTGAAGGTATCGAGAAAGCGGAAGAAATGAGCTTCGCTGACGAAGTAGCAGCGGTACAAAAAGGTTAATCCTTAGCGTATTGTTGAAAAAAAGACCGTAGCCAAGGCTGCGGTCTTTTTACGAACAAAATACATAAACTTACAAACAAAGACATATGTGGCTAATCGTCATAAATGCATGTTGGCATCAATGTAAAAATGCAATTTGTATTCATGACTGTTAATCAACAACTCTCATTTGGAAGGTAGACTCCATGACAACTAACCCTAAGCCAGCGTATCAACGTATCCTGTTAAAACTGAGTGGTGAAGCTCTTCAAGGTGAAGAAGGTTTTGGTATTGACCCTGCGGTCCTAGATCGTATGGCTCAAGAAGTAAAAGAACTGGTTGAACTGGGTGTTCAAGTGGGTGTGGTTATCGGTGGTGGTAACTTGTTCCGTGGTGCTGGTTTGGCTGAAGCGGGCATGAACCGCGTTGTCGGCGACCACATGGGTATGCTAGCGACGGTAATGAACGGTCTTGCGTTACGCGATGCCCTTCACCGTGCATACGTCAATGCGCGTGTAATGTCGGCGATTCCATTGAAAGGTGTGTGTGACGATTACAACTGGGCTGATGCAATTCGCGAGCTTCGCCAAGGTCGCGTAGTAATCTTCTCGGCAGGTACAGGTAACCCATTCTTTACTACAGATTCTGCTGCATGTTTGCGCGGTATTGAGATTGAAGCGGATGTTGTTCTTAAAGCGACAAAAGTTGATGGCGTATTTACTGCGGATCCAGTAGCAAACCCTGAAGCAGAGCTGTATGATAACCTATCGTTTAGTGAAGTTCTTGATAAAGAACTGAAAGTAATGGACTTAGCGGCATTTACACTGGCACGTGACCACAAAATGCCGATCCGTGTATTCAATATGAACAAGCCAGGCGCTCTACGTCGCGTGGTAATGGGTGAAGCCGAAGGTACGCTAATCAGCGAAAACCAATAATTGGCAGCCAAAAACACTCTAATTAAAAAAATATTAAGGTGAAATTGTGATTAACGAAATCAAACAAGATGCACAAGAGCGCATGGATAAAAGCGTTGAAGCGCTAAAGAACAACCTATCGAAAGTACGTACAGGTCGTGCTCACCCAAGCCTACTGTCGAATATTAACGTTGAATACTACGGCGCACCAACGCCTCTAAATCAAGTTGCAAACGTGATTGCTGAAGATTCTCGTACCCTTGCTATTACCGTTTTTGACAAAGAGCTAACGCCAAAAGTAGAAAAAGCGATCATGCAATCGGATCTTGGTTTGAACCCAATGTCTGCAGGTACTGTAATCCGCGTTCCTCTTCCACCATTAACAGAAGAACGTCGTAAAGATTTGGTAAAAATCGTTCGTGGTGAAGCAGAAGGTGGTCGTGTTGCTATTCGTAACATCCGTCGCGATGCAAACAGTGAACTTAAAGCGCTTCTGAAAGATAAAGAAATCTCAGAAGATGAAGATCATAAAGCACAAGATGAAATTCAAAAGCTAACTGATGCTGCTGTTAAGAATGTTGATGACGTTCTTGCTGCGAAAGAAAAAGAGTTGATGGAAGTGTAATATAACTTACACTTTTCTTTTTCGAAGCGCTGTGCCCACAGCACAGCGCTTTTTTTATGCTATTATCTCAACCCCATTAGATTCAATGAACTTCCTATGCTGAACACTCAAGTCTATCCAGACGCATTCCCTAAACATATCGCTATCATTATGGACGGTAACGGCCGTTGGGCAAAAAAGCAGGGTAAGCCCCGCGTTTTTGGTCATAAAGCAGGGGTAGATTCAGTTAGAAAAACCATTTCAGCCGCTTCTCGACTCGGTATCCAAGCTGTTACTCTTTTTGCATTCAGTAGCGAAAACTGGCGCCGCCCGGAAGAGGAAGTTAGCTTGTTGATGGAGCTGTTTATTACCGTTCTGTCCAAAGAGGTCAAACGTCTTCACAAGAATAATCTTAGATTAAGAGTCATAGGCGACATCAGCCGTTTTAATCAACGATTGCAAAAAAAAATTGCAGAAGCGGAAAGTCTAACTAAAGACAACGAAGGCATGGTTGTTAACGTGGCGGCTAACTATGGTGGAAAATGGGATATCACCCAAGCTATTCAAAAAATCGCGACTGAAGCTAAAGAGGGTGTACTTGACCCAGCAGAAATCAATGAAGATCTGGTAACATCTCATTTAACTATGTCTGATTTGCCTGAAGTCGACTTACTCATCCGCACCAGTGGTGAATGCCGGATCAGTAATTTTGTTTTGTGGCAGATGGCATACGCTGAAATGTATTTTGTTGATCAACATTGGCCTGATTTTAATGAGCAAAGCCTAGCAGATGCTGTGGCATGGTTCGTTAATCGCGAGCGCCGTTTTGGTTGCACAGGCGAGCAGATTCAAGAAATTATGAATGGCTAACAAAGGATCATCAGCTTGAAACAAAGAATTATAACCGCGCTGATTCTGGCTCCATTAGTTGTATTAGGGATTTTTAAGCTCTCTATACCCCTATTTATTGCTGCGATTGCTGCAATTGTAGTAATTGGCTTTTGGGAATGGACTCAATTCGTTGAAACACCGAACCGCTCTATAGCAATAATCCCCGCTTTAGCAGTGCTTGCGGGTTTATTTTACTTTTTACCGTTTGAAATCTCTGCTTTGCAGCAGGTCTCGGGCGGACATATCTTAATTTTAGCCGCAGCAGGAATATGGTGGTTAGTATCCAGTGGAATGGCAATGACATTCCCGAAATCTTCTGTCTTGTGGCAAGGCTCTAAGGTTCTGAGGCACGCATTTGGCTTGCTGACACTTATTCCATTCTTAACTTCCGTTATCCTTTTACGAAGTGTTGGCTACGATTCAGATCCATACTACGGTGCTAAGCTCGTACTGTTTGTTTGCTTTTTGGTTTGGGCTGCTGACAGCGGTGCTTACTTCGCAGGTAAAACGTTCGGAAAGCGTAAAATGGCCCCAAATGTAAGCCCAAATAAAACCATTGAAGGTTTGATTGGTGGCATCATTACCGCATTGGTCATTGGATGGGGTGCCGCAAATTGGTTTGAACTCACCTTCCCAAGTCATGTCATAATGATATTCATCACTTTCACTACTGTCGTTATTTCAGTATTAGGTGATCTGGTAGAAAGCATGTTTAAGCGAGTTTCGGGCATTAAAGATAGTGGAAACATTATCCCGGGACACGGTGGTGTGCTAGACAGAATTGACAGCCTGACCGCCGCCTTTCCTGTTTTTGCCTTACTCTATTTCACGCTTTAGCATAGTAAAAAGGCAAGGAAACTTGCCTTTTCATGTTCTGTATAACGGTTTTCTATAATGCAAAATATAACCATTCTTGGGGCAACAGGCTCAATTGGTGATAGCACTTTAAAAGTTGTCGCCCAAAACTCCGAGAAGTTCAATGTCTTCGCGTTGGCTGCTGGCACAAACGTTTCAAAAATGCATGATTTATGCGTTGTTTGGAACCCATCGTATGCCGTTATGGCGGACGAAAATGCAGCGAATTCGCTCCGAGAAAAACTGTCAGCCTCCGGTAAAAAAGTAACCGTCTTAAGTGGAAACGAAGGACTTTGCGCCGTTTCTTCAATGGATGAAGTTGATATGGTTATGGCAGCGATCGTTGGAGCAGCTGGGCTAATACCAACCATGTCAGCAATTCAAGCGGGTAAAAAGGTGTTACTTGCTAACAAAGAAGCGTTGGTTATGTCTGGTCAGCTTTTTGTTGATGCTGTAGAGAAATATGGAGCGCAGTTGTTACCTGTAGACAGTGAGCACAACGCGATATTTCAGTGTCTACCTAAAGAAGTTCAGGTTCGACCGGGTAAATGCAATCTTAAAGATTCAGGAATCTCGTCCATTTTACTCACTGGTTCTGGCGGTCCTTTTCGTTATTCAGATGTTGCAACTTTGGCTAACGTCACGCCGAAAGAAGCCATTGCACACCCAAACTGGTCTATGGGACCAAAAATCTCGGTTGACTCTGCAACTATGATGAACAAGGGGCTTGAGTACATTGAAGCCAAATGGTTATTCAATGCTGCGCGAGACCAGCTTAAAGTAGTAATACATCCTCAGTCGGTGATTCACTCAATGGTTCAGTATTGTGATGGCTCTGTATTGGCTCAGATGGGTGAGCCTGACATGGCAACACCGATTGCTTACTCGATGTCTTATCCTGAGCGTATTTCAGCGGGTGTTAAGCCGCTCGATTTTACCAAAGTAGGTGAACTCACATTTCTTGAGCCAGACTTCGAGCGTTACCCTTGCCTTAAGCTAGCAATAGAGGCTTGCTATACAGGGCAACATGCCACTACTGGTTTAAATGCCGCCAACGAAATTGCGGTGGATGCATTTTTGAATCACAGAATTAAATTTACAGATATAGCTACAATCAACGAACAGGTTTTATCTAAGCTGTGTGGTCTACAGCAAAACCTTGAAGTAGATTGCTTGGAAAGCTTATTAGAGCTGGATAGAATGGCGCGTACTTTTGCGCATGAATATGTAGGTAAGCGAGCAATATGACTGGTATTTTGTGGAATTTAGTATCGTTTATCGTCGCCCTTGGGGTGTTGGTTGCTGTGCACGAATATGGGCATTTCTGGGTAGCGCGACGCTGCGGAGTAAAAGTTCATAAGTTTTCGATAGGGTTTGGTAAGTCTATCTGGAGCAAGATAGGTAAAGACGGAACAGAATACAGCCTATCAATTATCCCACTAGGTGGTTATGTCAAAATGCTTGATGGGCGAGTTGATTCGCTCAAAGAAGAAGAGAAAGAGCAAGCATTCGATCGAAAATCATTGTGGCAAAGAAGCGCAATTGTGGGTGCTGGTCCTGCATTTAACTTTATTTTCGCACTGTTTGCCTATTGGGTTGTTTTCATTATTGGTGTTCCAGCAATAAAACCCGTGATAGGAGAGGTAACCCCCAATTCCATCGTTGCACAAGCCGGAATTCAAGATGGGATGGAACTAAAGTCCGTCGCAGGAATCAAAACCGCAGATTGGGAATCCGTTAATATGCAGTTAATTGCTCATATTGGCGATGATGAAATGACGATGACGGTCACACCGGAAGGTGGTGTTGGGTTCGAACAAACATATACGCTTGATTTGCGTGAGTGGCGCTTCAACCCAGAAACAGAATCGCCAATGAGAACATTAGGCTTTACACCTTTTCGCCCAGATACGACCACTAAAATCGCGCATGTAGGTAATGGCGGAGCCGCTTATAAAGCCGGATTTGAAGTGGGTGATCAGCTTCTGGAAATTGATGGTCAGCCCGTGTCGGAATGGCAGCAAATGGTTGATGCTATCCAGACGAATCCAAATAAATCAATTGATGTGTTGGTTGAGCGTAATGGTGTTGAAGTTCAGTTGGCGCTGATTCCTAAAGCTAAGGAAGCGAAAAACGGAACAACCAAAGGATTTGCAGGTATTGCTCCTGAAATCGGTGAATGGCCGGCAGACTATCGCTTCGACCTACAATATGGTGTGGTTGAATCCGTTGGTAAAGCTGTTGAGAAAACAGGGCAAGTTATTTCTTTGACCTTCAGTTTGTTGAAAAAATTAGTTGTTGGAGATGTTGGAATAGAGAACTTGAGTGGTCCTATATCCATTGCTAAAGGCGCTGGCACAACCGCTGATTATGGTTTGGTGTACTTCCTAGGTTTTCTTGCTCTAATCAGTATCAACTTAGGAATTATTAACCTAATGCCATTACCAATTTTGGATGGTGGTCATTTGTTATTTTTTGCGGTGGAAGCAATTATCCGCCGTCCTGTGCCAGAAAAGATTCAAGAAGTCGGTTACCGTCTGGGAGGCGCGATTATATTCTCTCTCATGGTAGTTGCATTGTTTAATGATTTTACTCGCCTTTGATATCACCTGATTGGTAGAAGATGGCAAAGAATAAGAAGTTGCAAGGAATAATCAGAATAGATATGGCGATCAAGCATTTATTGCTCACCTCTCTGTTGCTATCGAGCACAGTGGTGAATGGTGCAGAAAAATTTGTCGTAGAAGACATCAAAATTGAAGGTCTACAGCGCGTAGCGTTGGGGGCAGCACTCCTCAAGATGCCTATTCGTATTGGTGATACTGTTGATCAGCAAGATGTGGCAAAGATCATCAAATCCTTATACGACTCTGGCAATTACGAAGATGTCAGGGTTCTCAAAGACAACAATGTGTTGGTTATCGAGGTGAAAGAGCGTCCAACCATTGCAAACATCTCGTTCTCTGGTAACAAAGCCATTAAAGAAGAGCAGCTGAAAGAAAACCTAGATGCTTCTGGAATTCGTATTGGTGAAGCGCTCGACCGAACAACTTTAAGCAACATAGAAAAAGGTTTAGAAGACTTTTACTACAGCGTCGGTAAATACAACGCCGAAGTAAAAGCGGTTGTAACACCGTTACCTCGGAATCGTTCTGACTTAAAATTTGTTTTTACCGAAGGTGTGTCAGCAAAAATTCAGCAGATTAACTTTATCGGTAACTCGGTATTTAATGACGAAGATCTTCGCTCCCGCTTTAACCTAAGAGTTGACGTGCCATGGTGGAATTTCTTAGCCGATGAGAAATACCAGAAGCAAGTGTTGGCAGGCGACTTAGAAGCATTACGTACATTTTATCTCAACCAGGGTTACTTAAAGTTCCAAGTTTCCGACACTCAGGTTTCTATTTCTCCGGATAAAAAAGGCGTGTATATCACCCTAACACTGGATGAAGGCGAACCTTATGCCGTCGAGTCTGTGAAGTTCCGAGGCGAGCTCATCGATAAGGAAGCAGAATTCGACAAGATGATTCCTTTTGCTGCTGGTGATATCTATGATGGCAGCGCGGTAACATCACTCGAAGAAAACGTTAAGCGTGTCTTGGGTGAGTCCGGCTATGCGTATCCTCAAGTTAGAACCATTCCAGAATTTGATGACGAAAATAAGCAAGTCTCACTTGTTGTGAATGTAGAGGCTGGCAAACGAATTTATGTTCGTGATATCCGATTTACGGGTAACAACGCAACACGTGATGAAGTACTTCGCCGCGAAATGCGTCAAATGGAAGGCAGCTGGTTAAACTCGAAAGCCATTGATACTGGTAAAAGCCGTTTGAATCGCTTGGGCTTTTTTGAAACGGTCGATGTTCAAACCGTGCGCGTGCCAGGCACGGAAGATCAAGTAGATTTGGTCTATAACGTGAAAGAAGCAAATTCCGGAAGCATTAATTTCGGGGTAGGCTACGGCACAGAGTCAGGAATCAGTTTCCAACTTGGTCTACAGCAAGATAACTTTATTGGTAGCGGTAACCGCGTTGGTATCAACGCATCCACCAATAAATTCCGTAAGAACGTAAGCCTTGAATACCGAGATCCATACTGGAACCTTGATGGTGTCAGCCTGGGTGGTAAGATTTTCTACAATCAGTTCGAGGCATCTGAAGCGGGCATCGTAGACTATACCAACGAAAGTTATGGTACGCGTTTAACTTGGGGTTTCCCATTCGACGAACTTAACTTTTTTGAAATTGGTGCGGGTTATACGCACAACCGAATTTCCAACTTGGATGAGTACGTACAAATTGAAAAGTTCTTGCAGGCGCAAGAAGACAATTTGGACAAAAATGATCGAAGCCTGAATGTAAACGACTTTGATTTTTCTCTGTCTTGGACACGAAACAACCTAAACCGAGGGTTTTTCCCAACAGCAGGTAACCATCAGCGCGCATTCTACAAAATGACGGTGCCAGGTTCTGATGTTCAGTACTTCAAGCTTCAATACGATGTGAGACAGTACATCCCTCTGACAAAAAAGCATGAGTTTACTCTATTATTGCGTGGGCGGTTAGGTTACGGAAATGGTTACGGCAAGAATGGCGACAACGATAACTTGTTCCCATTCTACGAAAACTTCTACGCGGGTGGCTTTAGTTCGTTACGCGGATTCCGATCCAATAGCGCAGGTCCGAAGGCTGTGTACAATGAAAACCACACAGGTGGTAACAACTCCCAGTACACAGTGACAGACGACGCCGTTGGGGGGAATGCGATTGCACTTGCGAGCATGGAATTGATCTTCCCAACCCCATTTGCATCGGATGAAGCACGTAGCCAAATACGCACCAGTGCGTTTATTGATGCGGCAAGTGTGTGGGATACAGAATTTAACTATCTTGATCCAGACACCGGTGTAAGTGCTGGTGATTCTTATTACTATGATTACTCCGACCCGACAAATTATCGAATGTCTGCAGGTGTCGCCTTACAATGGATGTCACCTATGGGACCGTTGGTTTTCTCTCTTGCGAAGCCAATCAAAAAATTCGAAGGGGATAAAGATGAAGTCTTTACCTTTACAATCGGTCGAACTTTCTAATACTTAGGAGAGAATTTTGAAAACAACGTTAAAAGCAGCTGCACTTAGCCTAGCCTTACTGGGTACATCTTTTTTTGCTAATGCTGCAGAAGCGGCTCAAAAAGTGGGTTATGTAAATACTGCGCAGATTTTCCAGGCTCTCCCTCAGCGTGAATCTGTTTTACAAAAACTTCAGGCTGAATTTAAAGACCAAAACGCCGAGCTACAATCACTTGAAGCGAAGCTGAAAACGAAAATCGAACAAGGTCGCCGTGATGGTGAATTGCTTGGCGAAGATGGTATTCGTAAACTGCAGATCGAAATTGGTCAACTTCAGGCTGAATACAAAATTAAAGCGCAATCGCTAGAGCAAAACGGTCAAAAGCGCGAAGCGCAAGAAAGACAAAAACTGCTTAAGCTGATTCAAGATACAATTGCAAAAGTAGCAGAGAAAGAAGGCTTTGACGTAGTGATTGATGCTACTTCACTTCAGTACGCAAAACCTGAATTGAACTTGTCTAAAAAAGTAATTGAACAACTTAAATAAGAATATATGACAACATTAACCCTTGCAGAAATCGCGAAAATTGCAGGTGGTGAGTTACACGGAGACGGCAGCATTGCCGTTTCCGAGTTTGCTGCCATGGACAAAGCTGGTCAAGGTCAGCTTTCTTTCCTTTCTAGTCCCAAATTCAGAAAATCACTCGATCAGTGTAAAGCGGATGCTATTTTATTACGTGAGTCCGATCTGGAGCATTACTCGGGTAATTCGATCGTAGTTGAAGACCCATACGTAGCGTACGCCCGTATCGCCCAAGTACTTGATACGACGCCTTCACCAGCTTCCAATATTCATAAAACAGCGGTTATTGATGAATCGTCTTCATTAGGTGAAAACGTATCTGTCGGAGCTAATGCAGTGATTGAATCTGGTGTGTGTCTTGGCGATAACGCTGTGATTGGTGCTGGATGTTTCGTTGGTAAAAATACCTCAATAGGTTCAAATACCAAACTTTGGTCGAATGTTAGCGTATACCATGATGTAACGATCGGTTCGGATTGCTTAATTCAAGCTAATGCCGTGATTGGATCCGATGGATTTGGCAACGCCAACGAAAAAGGTGAGTGGATAAAAATCCCTCAAGTTGGCGGTGTTCGTATCGGAGACCGCGTAGAGATCGGAGCATGTACCACTATAGACCGTGGTACACTGGACGATACCGTAATAGAAGACAACGTTGTTCTAGATAACCAGATTCAAATTGCTCATAACGTCCATGTCGGTTATGGCACGGCAATGGCGGGAGCAGTGATAGTCGCAGGCAGCACTCAGATTGGTAAGTACTGTCAGTTTGGTGGCGGTGCGGTTGTTAACGGTCACATTACGATTGTCGATCAAGTAGTTGTTACTGGTATGTCTATGGTGATGCGTGACATTGAAGAAAAAGGTGTTTTCTCTTCAGGTGTCCCGGTGCAACCGAATAAAGAATGGCGTAAAATGGTGCCACGTGTACACAAGATTGCGGAACTAGACAGAAGACTGAAATCTGTCGAGAAAGAGCTAAAATCCTGACACGAAACGTTTAACTTAAAGCCTGCGCACTGCGGGCTTTCATTCGTTTATCTAACGATGAATTGAATTTGAAAATTGATAGGAATATGACTTTGACTACTGAAAAGAAAACGATGGACATCACGGAGATTCAAACACTTCTTCCACATCGCTACCCTTTCCTGATGATTGATCGTGTTACTGACTACGAAGAAGGTAAGTACCTAGTAGGCTTAAAAAATGTGTCAGTGAACGAACCTCAGTTCACCGGTCATTTCCCACAATTGCCTGTATTTCCAGGCGTATTAATTCTTGAAGCAATGGCCCAAGCAACGGGGTTACTGGCATTTAAAACATTTGGTGCTCCTGCGGAAAACGAACTGTACTACTTTGCTAGTGTTGACGGCGCAAAGTTCCGTGCACCTGTGATGCCAGGCGATCAAATGCTGATTGAAGTTGAATTTTTGAAAGAGCGTCGCGGTATTGCTGCGTTTAATGGTAAAGCGACGGTGGACGGCAAGGTAGTGTGTTCTGCTGAGCTGAAATGTGCTCGTAGAGAATTTTAATATGATTCATGAATCTGCCTCTATTCATCCTAGTGCGGTTATTGAAGGTAATGTTCGTATCGGTGCTGGCACAACGGTAGGGCCATTCACTTATATTTCGGGCGATATCGAAATAGGTGAAAACAACGAGATTATGTCTCATGTTGTGATTAAAGGTCCAACAATCATTGGTAATGAAAACCGAATCTTCCCCTACGCGATCGTAGGTGAAGAATGCCAGGACAAAAAATACAGCGGCGAAGATACTCGTTTGATTGTTGGCGATCGCAACGTCATTCGAGAAAGTGTACAAATGCACCGTGGTACCGTTCAGGATAAGGGTGAAACTCGCGTTGGTAGCGATAACCTATTCTGTGTTAACGCCCATATTGCTCATGATTGTATTGTGGGTGATAACGTTATTCTTGGTAACAATGCGACATTAGCAGGTCATGTAACAGTCGAAGACTACGTGATTCTAACTGCCCTTTCTCCGGTTCACCAATTCTGTACGTTGGGTGCTCACTGCTTTGTTGGTGGCGGATCCATTGTTGTACAAGACGTACCACCTTTTGTTATGGCGCAAGGGAATCACTGTAAACCTTTTGGTATCAATATCGAAGGGCTGAAACGCAGAGGGTTCGAGAAAAAAGAAATCCATGCTATTCGCCGGGCTTATAAGTCCCTTTACCGTAATGGACTGACGCTTGAAGAAGCGAAAACAGAGATTGCAAAAGAAGCGAATGAGTTTAAAGCTGTACAGCAGTTTTTGGACTTCTTAGGTAACTCACAACGCGGGATTATTCGATAGGGTCAACCCGATCGGCTGTATAGGTGCGTTGATTGTACTGACCATTGAAAAGATCGCTGTTTTTAGCGATCTTTTTGTATTTTTAAGTGTGAAAATTTGGCTTTGGGTGAAATATGACTTCAGGTACTGGTCCGTTAAGAATTGGCATCGTTGCCGGTGAATTATCTGGTGATACGTTAGGTGCTGGTCTTATGGAAGCGATGAAAAGGCAATATCCAGATGCCGAATTTGTCGGTATTGGCGGACCCAAAATGAAGGCGTTGGGGTGCGAATCTCTGTTTGAGATGGAAGAGCTAGCCGTGATGGGGCTTGTAGAAGTTTTAGGGCGCTTGCCTCGGCTTTTGAAAGTTAAAGCCGAATTAGTTAAGCACTTTACGCAAAACCCACCGGATGTGTTTATTGGTATAGATGCACCTGACTTTAACTTGCGATTGGAATTGAGCCTCAAGAAAGCAGGGATTAAGACCGTCCATTATGTCAGTCCATCTGTATGGGCTTGGCGTCCAAAGCGAATTTTTAAAATTGATGCCGCAACGGATTTGGTTTTGGCTTTCCTGCCATTCGAGAAAGCTTTTTACGACAAATACAACGTAGCCTGCGAATTTGTAGGTCATACACTCGCAGACGCGATCCCCCTTCAGCCCGATAAAAAAGAAGCAAGAGCGCATCTCGAGCTAGAACAAGATAAAACTTGGTTAGCCGTATTGCCTGGTAGCCGAGGAGGGGAAGTAGGTTTGATTGCTAAGCCGTTTATCGAAACGTGTAAACGCCTTAATCAAAAACACCCCGATGTTGGTTTTGTTGTTGCTGCTGTAAACGAAAAGCGAAAAGCGCAATTTGAACAGATCTGGAAAGACATCGCTCCCGAACTCAACTTTGTGATTGTTCAAGATACAGCTCGAAATGTGATTACGGCGTCTGATGCGGTATTACTTGCGTCCGGCACAGTAAGTTTAGAGTGCATGCTACTTAAGCGCCCTATGGTTGTCGGCTACAAAGTAAATAGACTGACAGGTTGGATAGTTCAGAAGTTGGCGATTACAGAATTTGTTTCTCTACCCAATATACTGGCAGGTAAAGAATTGGTGAAAGAATTCATTCTTGATGAGTGCCACCCAGACTTTTTATATCCTGAAATTGAAAAAGCTTTGTTTGGTGACAACCAAGCTTTAATCAGCGAATTTACAGAGATGCACCAGTGGATTAAAAAAGATGCCGATCATCAAGCCGCAACTGCTGTTCTCAATTTAATTGGAAAATAATTATGCCTAAGAAAGCAAAGCAAGACTTTCCTCTATTTGAATACCCTGCGGGTTATCAGCTTTTCGCGGGTGTAGACGAAGTCGGTCGTGGTCCATTGGTTGGTGACGTAGTGACTGCTGCGGTCATTTTAGATCCTAACAACCCCATTGAAGGACTGACCGATTCAAAGAAATTGTCTGAGAAAAAACGCCAAGCGCTTTTCCCTGAAATCAAAGAAAAAGCACTGGCTTGGGCAGTAGGCCGTTGTTCTCCAGAAGAGATAGATGAACTGAATATTTTGCAAGCCACGATGGTAGCAATGCAACGAGCCATTGCAGGGTTGGATACACAACCGTGCTTCGCGCTTATCGATGGTAATCGTGTTCCTGAATTACCTATGGCTGGTCTAGCTGTAGTAAAAGGAGATTTGAGAGTAGCGGAAATCAGTGCTGCATCCATTATCGCCAAAGTAGTACGAGATAGTGAGATGGAAGAGCTTGATAAAAGACATCCAGAATTTGGTTTTGCAAATCACAAAGGTTATCCAACGAAGGCGCACTTTGCAGCAATCGAAAAACACGGTGTTATAGCTGAGCACAGAAAGAGCTTTAAGCCTGTAAAACGCGCACTTGGGATCGAATAGCTTCTCTTGTTTTTGGATTCAAGTATCATGTACGCAAGTGGGTTTAACCCTCACGAAATATCTAAGTAATCTGAGCATCAGGATCTGATTAATGTCTGACCCGAAATTTGTACACCTACGTATTCACAGTGACTTCTCTATGGTCGATGGCCTTTCTAAAGTGCCACCTATAGTCAAAAAAGTGGCTGAATACGGGATGCCTGCGATGGCGCTGACAGATTTTACAAACCTTTGTGGTTTAGTGAAATTTTATAATACGGCGCATGGGAATGGTATCAAGCCTATCATCGGGGCAGATTTCACAATGCAGTCGGATGAGTTTGGTGATGAACTCACAAAAATGACGGTATTGGCAACAGATAACACGGGTTATAAAAACCTGACTTTGTTGATCTCAGATGCGTACCAACGTGGTCATGTACAGCACCAGCCAGTTATAGAAAAAGAATGGCTGGCGAAATACAGCGAAGGCCTTATTGTTCTTTCGGGGGGGCGTGTTGGTGAAATTGGCCGTGCTTTACTCAAAGGCAATGCTGCTCTTGTGTCTGAATGTGTTGAATTTTATCAAACTCACTTTCCAGACCGCTTTTATTTAGAACTCACTCGTACAGGTCGACCTGACGAAGAAAGCTACCTGCATTTTGCTTTAGAACTTGCTGAGCAAGCGGAATTGCCCGTTGTCGCGACCAACGAAGTGGTATTCATTACCGAAGATCAGTTTGATGCACATGAGATTCGCGTTGCCATTCACGATGGTTTCACACTTGAGGACCCTCGTAGACCTAAAAACTACAGCCCACAACAGTACCTTCGCAGTGAAGAGGAAATGTGTGAGTTGTTTTCAGACATACCTGAAGCGTTGGAAAACAGCGTAGAAATTGCTAAACGCTGTAACGTAACCGTGCGTTTAGGCGAATATTTCCTACCAAACTTTCCTACTGAAGGTATGGCGATCGAAGACTTTCTAGTTAAGAAATCGCAAGAAGGCTTAGAACGGCGATTGGCTTTTCTCTTCCCCGATGAAGATGAACGCCTGAAACGCCGCCCAGAATACGATGAACGCCTAGAGATAGAGCTCGACGTTGTCAACAAAATGGGATTCCCTGGTTACTTCCTTATCGTTATGGAATTCATCCAGTGGTCGAAAGACAATGATGTACCAGTTGGGCCTGGACGAGGTTCTGGTGCAGGGTCGCTTGTGGCTTACGCGTTGGATATTACCGATCTCGACCCATTAGAATACGATCTTCTATTCGAACGTTTCCTCAACCCCGAACGTGTATCCATGCCCGATTTCGATATCGATTTTTGTATGGATAAACGTGATCAAGTTATTGACCACGTAGCAGAAATGTACGGTCGTGATGCGGTGTCACAGATCATTACATTCGGCACCATGGCTGCAAAAGCGGTTATTCGAGATGTGGGGCGTGTACTGGGTCACCCATATGGATTTGTTGACCGGATCTCAAAACTTGTTCCACCTGACCCTGGGATGACGCTAGAGAAAGCGTTTGTTGCAGAGCCACAACTTCCCGAGATTTATGAAGCCGATGAGGAAGTAAAAGAACTCATCGACATGTGTCGTATTTTAGAAGGCTGTACTCGAAATGCGGGTAAGCATGCCGGTGGTGTTGTTATTTCACCAACGACCATTACCGACTTTGCTCCTATCTACTGCGATGCAGAGGGCAACTTTCCCGTAACTCAGTTTGATAAGAATGATGTAGAAACGGCAGGTCTGGTTAAATTTGACTTCTTAGGGCTACGAACGCTGACTATCATCGATTGGGCGCTTGGCCTAATTAACCCTCGATTAGAGCGTGAAGGCAAAGAACAAGTCCGTATAGAATCGATCCCGCTTGACGACCAACCGTCATTTAAATTGCTACAAAACTCCGAGACCACCGCGGTATTCCAGCTGGAATCTCGCGGTATGAAAGACCTGATCAAACGGCTTCAACCGGACTGTTTTGAAGACATCATCGCATTGGTAGCCCTGTTCCGACCGGGACCGCTTCAATCGGGCATGGTAGATAACTTCATCGACCGTAAACACGGACGTGAAGCCATCTCTTATCCAGATGAAACATGGCAGCATGAAACGCTGAAAGAGACGCTGGAACCGACTTACGGCATCATCCTGTATCAAGAGCAGGTAATGCAGATAGCCCAGATCTTAGCGGGTTATACGCTAGGTGGCGCAGATATGCTTCGTCGAGCGATGGGTAAGAAAAAACCAGAAGAAATGGCTAAACAGCGCGCTATTTTCGAAGAAGGCGCCATAAAAAATGGGGTCGATGGCGAACTCGCCATGAAGATCTTCGACTTGGTAGAGAAATTTGCAGGCTACGGTTTTAACAAATCTCACTCTGCTGCGTACGCATTGGTTTCTTACCAGACGCTTTGGTTGAAAAAGCATTATCCAGCGGAATTCATGGCGGCAGTAATGACTGCGGATATGGATAACACAGAAAAAGTTGTCGGCTTGGTAGATGAATGCATAAGAATGAAGCTGACTCTATTACCACCAGACATCAATGCGGGTTTATATCGCTTTAATGTCGATGAAACCGGTGCCATCGTTTATGGTATTGGTGCCATTAAAGGTGTTGGTGAAGGGCCGATTGATAACATTATTGAAGCACGTAAAAAGGGAGGTTATTTTAAAGACCTTTTCGATTTTTGTGCTCGTATCGACCTTAAAAAAGTAAATAAACGTGTTATCGAAAAACTGATTTATGCCGGTGCGTTGGATAGACTCGGTCCACATAGAGCAGCCATGATGGCATCACTCAATGATGCAGTGAAAGCAGCTAGTCAGCATCACCAAGCTGAGTCTTTTGGTCAGGTTGATATGTTTGGTGTCTTAACGGATGCACCGGAAGATGTTGAAACGAAATATACCCAAGTTCCCGCGTGGCCGGAAAAAGTTTGGCTAGAAGGGGAGCGAGAAACCTTGGGTCTGTATTTGACCGGGCACCCAATTAATGCCTATTTAAAGGAACTCGGTAAGTACACCAGTTGTCGACTTAAAGATGCGCAACCAACTCGCCGTGACCAATCTTTAACCATTTCAGGGCTAGTGATTGCCGCACGTGTTATGACAACCAAACGCGGTACGCGCATTGGGCTTATGACACTGGATGATCGTTCTGGGCGCATGGAAGTGATGTTGTTCTCAGATGCGCTCGAAAGGTATGCAGAACTGCTTGAAAAAGATAAAATTTTGGTCATTTCCGGACAGGTCAGCTTTGATGACTTTAACGGTGGGCTTAAAATGTCCGCGCGCGAGGTTATGGATCTCGGAAATGCGCGTGAAAAATACGCTCGTGGTTTGTCCGTTTCTATACAAGAACAACAAATTGATGAACATTTCTTTGAACGCTTCAATCAAATATTGGAGCCGCACCGAGCGGGAACAGTGCCAGTTAATGTATATTATCAGCGCAGCGATGCGCGAGCACGTCTAGCACTGGGCGTGGAATGGCGAGTAACGCCAGCAGATACATTACTAGACGATTTAAAGGAGCTGCTTGGTCATAGCCAGGTAGAACTCGAATTTAACTAATTCAGCTGCGAAATGGTGCGCAGCTGACCAATAAGGATTCATAGATGAGCCTAAACTTTCTTGAATTTGAAAAGCCTATCGCTGAACTGGAAGCAAAAATTGAAGCATTACGTGACGTATCTCGTCATGGCGGGGATGCTTCAGTTGATCTAGATAAAGAAATCAAACAACTTGAAGACAAAAGTTTAGAACTGAAAAAGAAAATCTTCAGTGATCTAGGTGCATGGCAGGTAGCTCAGCTAGCTCGCCACCCTCAGCGCCCTTATACGCTGGATTACGTGGAAAACGTATTTACAGAGTTTGATGAGCTTGCTGGGGACCGCGCTTATGCAGATGACAAAGCCATCGTTGGTGGTATCGCTCGTTTAGAAGGACGTCCAGTGATGATCATTGGTCATCAAAAAGGGCGTGAGACAAAAGAAAAAGTGATCCGCAACTTTGGTATGCCAAAGCCTGAAGGTTACCGTAAAGCACTTCGCCTTATGGAAACAGCAGAGCGCTTCAAAATGCCAATCATCACGTTTATCGATACCGCGGGTGCATACCCAGGTGTTGGTGCCGAAGAACGCGGGCAATCAGAAGCTATCGCTAAAAACCTAAAAGTGATGTCTGGTCTTAAAGTACCCGTCATTTGTAACGTTGTGGGTGAAGGTGGTTCTGGTGGTGCATTGGCTATTGGTGTCGGTGACTACGTGAACATGCTTCAATACTCAACATACGCTGTTATTTCACCGGAAGGCTGTGCTTCTATCTTATGGCGTGATTCAGATAAAGCACCTCAGGCCGCTGAAGCAATGGGTCTTGTTGCTCCTCGTCTAAAGGAATTGAAGCTGATCGATGAGATCATCGAAGAGCCTCTAGGTGGCGCACACCGTGACAAGCTAAAAATGGCTGAAAACATGAAGGCGATGCTTGTTAAGCAACTTGATGAGTTGGACCACCTTGATGAAGAAACGCTACTTGAGCGTCGTTACCAACGCTTAATGAGCTATGGTTATTGTTAAGAGCTACGGTTATTGCTAAGAACTACAGTTACTGGTTAATAAGCCATAGTTACTGTGAGTTAGCAGATTAAGGTAGAATAAAGCGAGCATTAGGCTCGCTTTTTTATTGGGACAAACGTGTTACAAAACGAATTCAACCAACAAATACTGAAACATACCTCACCTGAGACAACGATTATCCTTGCCTTAAGCGGTGGGATGGACTCACGCGTAATGCTGCATCTACTGAGTCACATGGTTGAATCTCATCACATCAAAACCAAAGCCGTTCATATCCATCATGGCTTGAGCAGCAACGCTGATGACTGGCAAAAAAATTGTCAGGCTTGGTGTGAAAAAGCCAACGTTCCGTTTTTTGCTGAAAGAGTTGTGTTAGATATTGAATCGGGTAGGAGTGTCGAGGAGTTGGCCCGCGAAGCAAGGTATGACGTTCTTCGACGACACGTCGGTCATAATGATGTTCTGTTGACGGGGCAGCATATGAGCGATCAAACGGAAACGTTTCTGTTGGCCTTAAAACGAGGAAGTGGTCCAAAGGGTTTATCAGGTATGCCGCGCATTGCTTCATTTGGAGAAGGGAAGATTTTACGTCCTCTACTCAGTGTTTCTCGCCAAGATATCGAACAGTATGCCCTCGAACACAAACTGAGTTGGAATCATGATGAAAGCAATGATGACACTCAGTTTGATCGCAATTTCTTACGCCACCGAGTTGTCCCTGAGCTTGCTAACCGCTGGTCTGGTTTTGAAAAATCTGTTCAGCGAAGTGCTCAATTGTGCGCCGATCAACAAAATCTCATTGAAGAGCTCTTGAGCCAGAATTTATCGGATGCTCTGTTTCATGATGGTAGCTTAAGCATTGGTAAGCTTTCTGAACAGAGTGAACTTGCCAGAGCGCAATTGATCCGAATGTGGCTTGAGTATTCTGGCGCCAAAATGCCATCAAGAAAGCAATTGCAGGTCATCTGGCAAAATGTGGCGTGTAGTCAAAAAGATGCCAACCCAAGTTTGTCCTTGTCTTCTGGAGAAATACGCCGATATGACCATCGCCTTTATCTAGTGTCTCCCGAGCAAGATCTCTCTGATTGGTGCGAAGAACTAAGCGTTGGGAAGACATTGCTCCTCCCTTATACCCTAGGTGAATTAACATTGGGTACGAGTGGTCTGATTACATCGCTGGACAATTCTGTTTCAGTAAATTCGCTTTCACTGCGCCTTCCACTTCCATCAGAAAAAGTGACAGTGCACTTCTGTCCTCAAGGGCTCAGCGCCAAGCCAGTGGGTCGAAATGGCAGTCGAAAACTCAAAAAGCTCTTTCAGGAGTATGGCGTACCGAGTTGGAAGCGCAGGCAAATACCTATTGTAATGTACGATGATAAAGTTGCTGCTGTTGCCAATCTATTTGTTACTCAAGGCTTTAATGCTTCGGATTGTGAACTTGTTTGGATCAGTTGATCTAAAAATGTGCCACAATTAACAGAAACTATAACCCTAATAAATACATGGTGAAGCAATGAGAAAAGTAACAATAGGATGTGCAATGGCATTCGCAATGGTGTTTAGTGGTGCCAGTGTCGCAGGAGATGCAAATGCTGGGAAAGCTAAAGCGGCGGTGTGTGCTGCCTGTCATGGTGCGGATGGTATTGCAGCAATTGATGGTTATCCGAATTTGAAAGGTCAGAACGAGAAATATTTAGTCAGTTCTCTGAAAGCGTATAAAGCAAATCAACGCACTGGCGACTTGGCGGCGGTAATGTCTGCGCAAGCAATGGGGCTTAGTGATCAGGATATTGATAACTTGGCTGCTTACTTTTCGAGCCTTAAATGAAACTCGAACACGATAGTGTGATCTTATGCCCAGTACTGACTTCAATACTGGGCATTTTTATTTTTATTAATAAAAGAAAAGGTATAAATAAAGGCAGGCAATAGAAAGTCACTATATTTTTTCAATCTATTGTAAGGAGCTCATTTCCAACTACACTGAAATGAGATGGTATCAAACTATACGGACATAAAGGTTACTATCGAAAAACAATAACGGACAACAAGGAGTGTTGCCATGAATGTGAATTCGTCAGGACAAAAGCGCATTTCGACAGAACGCATTATTGCGCTGATTCTTATTGGCTATTTAGCTTTTCATTCACCTATCCTAACTCAAGCTCTTTCCCAAACTGTACTCAAGCTGATTCCAGCGACCATAATGGCACTCACCTATATTAGCGGGCTACTTGCTGTTGTTGGGCTATGGCGTCAAAGAACTTGGGGTTATCTGCCTGTTCTCTTCTTTATTCCCTCACTAACATTGTTTTCGGGTGTGCTGTCGTTTGATGGTAGTGGGCTGTTATTCCAAGATTTTGTTCTCATGTTGGTAAACATAGGCGTATTCTTATTTGCTGCTTGGGGATTAATGCAGAAAATGGACGCTGCTTAGACATTTGCTTATTGCCAAATTTTAGTGGCATACA
Organism: Vibrio sp. vnigr-6D03; assembly: GCF_002835515.1. NCBI lineage: Bacteria > Pseudomonadati > Pseudomonadota > Gammaproteobacteria > Vibrionales > Vibrionaceae > Vibrio > Vibrio sp. vnigr-6D03. The sequence goes on along the minus strand of NZ_PIZL01000002.1, from coordinate 8,042 downwards.
GCTAAGCGTGGGCGGCAGGACGTAGCATCTTGAAATCACTTGGGTATAATGATCTGTAAACGAATACGTGAAGGGAAGACAATGAAAAAAATAGAAGCAATCATTAAGCCATTCAAGTTGGATGACGTTCGTGAAGCTCTGGCTGAAGTCGGTATCACAGGTATGACTGTATCTGAAGTAAAAGGATTTGGTCGTCAAAAAGGTCACACCGAGCTGTACCGTGGCGCGGAATATATGGTTGATTTTCTGCCTAAAGTAAAACTAGAAATAGTTGTCTCAGAAGACGTTGCAGATCAGTGTGTGGATACCATTATCGAAACGGCGCAGACGGGTAAAATCGGTGACGGTAAAATTTTCATCACGGATATTGAGCGTATTGTACGTATTCGTACTGGTGAAGAAGACGAAGACGCTATCTAAACCAAAATTAGTATTAAAGAAATGGAGCTTCGGCTCCATTTTTGCTTGAAGCTTAGTCGCGTTAGGTTTTAGGAGAAAACATGAGGAAGTGGTTACTCAGTATGGTTGCGGGCTGCTTTTGTTTAGTGGGCATTTATGCCATTTTGTTCACTGTTCCGGAAAAGCCTATACTCATTTCCCTCGATGCGACCAGCCAGCGAACCGACCAATATTGCTATACCAATGTGAACACCACACCTTTAGATTCCGATGAGAGAATTCGTTTATTGGTGTGGAATATCTATAAACAAAATCGAGAAGGGTGGTCTCAAGCACTCGACCGCTTTTCGGAACATACGAACTTAGTGCTACTACAAGAAGCCAACCTGAATGCTGAATTTATTCAATGGTTGTCGAAGCATCGCTGGGCAAGTAGCCACGTGAGTGCTTTTAAGCTTTTTGATAGCAGTGCAGGTGTTTTGAATCTCGCCCCTAACTTCCCCATAAAAGCGTGTGCTTATACTCAAATAGAGCCATGGCTCAGATTACCTAAATCAGCCTTATATTCCACTTATCCTTTGTCTAACGGTCAAACATTAGCGGTCGTGAACATTCATGCGGTTAATTTCACCATTGGTACGACGGAGTTTGAAGCGCAAATAGACGCTTTGAAAGCGGCAGTTGAATCACACGAGGGTCCAATGATCATTGCTGGTGATTTCAATACTTGGAGCGAAGAACGAACAGTGGAGCTGAAAGAAAGAATGGCAGCATTGGATTTGGCTGAAGCAAAGTTTTCACCAGATGCAAGGCTAGCGTTTATTACGGGATGGGCATTGGATCATGTGTATTACCGTGGATTAACGCTAGAAACAGCAGAGGCGCCCGTTTCAGGCGCCTCTGACCACAATCCTATGTTGGTGACGTTTAAGTTAGTTAATTAGTTAAACGCAGCGATACCGACAAGCATAGTAAAGAATAAAAACCATGGAAGGATAGCAATCGCCAGTGCCTGTCCTTTATCAAACTCTGTCCAAGCCCCTAGAGCGGCATAGCCCAGTACAATGTACCAAGGCAGTAACAATGGGAAGGTGCTGGTAAAGATATACCAGTTATGATCAGGTGATAACTTGATCAGCCCATTCAAACTGTTCAGGTCAGCGGCGTAACTCACTATGTGCCCGTGATTAACTAAAAGGCTAATGTAGCTTGCTAGATCCCCTAAAACCGCAGGGAAAAGCATCACACAGCTTGCAGCGACCCACTTCCAATAACCCATTTTGTATTGGCTTTGCCTTGTTGCCAATGAAAACCAAAAACCTAAAAGCAACACGGCAAAAATACGACCCATGACATCGAGCAACACCTCACCCGCTAAAAGCGTATCGCTGTTTAGCAAAGCTTGTTGGTCTTGTGGAATGGTCATGGTGGCGATGAGCTCGGACTTTAGCCATTCAAAGTCGACGATATCGAAGTAGGCACCCCAAAACAGAAACGGCGTAATCAGCAGAACGATGAAAGGTTGCCATCCCCATATCCCTTTTTGGTAAAGAGCAGCAAAGCACTGAGTTGGTGAACGGAAAATGTCGACCAACATCACCAATGAATTTTTAGAGGGTGTCATGCACTTACCTTCGTTACGTCAACGTACAACTTTAATTTTTGACCAGGCTGTAAGTATTTGGATTTATTTAAATCATTCCACTTCACAATATCGCCTGTTTTGACTTTGAACTTAGACGCAATGCCGCTGATGGTGTCGCCAGAGCGTACCTTGTAGAAAACAGGGCGGATGATTGCGCCTTCATTGGAGTTTTTCCAAACAACCAGCTTCTGACCGATACGCAATGTATCGCGTGGTCCCATACCATTCCATTTTGCGAGGGATTGATGTGAAACTTTGTGTTTTTTGGCAATTGACCAAAGGTTGTCGCCTGATACGACTGTGTGGCTAAATTTGTATTTTCCACGAGCTTTGGACTGTGTTTTTGCTAATCGGTTATCAGCACTGAGCGCGTAAATGGTGTCGTTTTTTGTCGACGTAGGAATCATCAGGTTCTGGCCAACCCAAATGCTTGTGCTTGAAAGCTCGTTCGCCGCTTGAATGACTTTTGTCGTCGTGCTGTATTTTTTAGCGAGCACGCTTAAAGTGTCACCGGATTTCACTTGGTGGCGAACCAATTTCATACCTTTACCGCGATTTTGCGATATTTTTTGGTTGAACTGCTCTACCTTCTCAATGGGAATCAATAAATGGTGCGGTCCTGATGGTGCCGTTGCCCATTGGTTGTAAGCTGGGTTATAGCCTTGAAGTTCAGCCACACTCAAGCCTGCATAATTTGCGGCAATGGCTAAATCCAATTGTTCTTTAGGGTTCACTTGCGCCAGTACAGGTTGGTTCGCAATAGCCGGGATATTGATACCGTATTTTTCTTGGTTAGCGACGATGTCTGCTAGTGCAAGCAGTTTAGGTACATACCCACTGGTTTCTTTTGGTAGAGACAGTGAAAAGAAATCGATAGGTTTGTTGGCTTTCTTGTTCTTACGGATAGCACTCGATACTCTGCCACCACCACTATTGTATGCGGCAATGGCGTGATTCCAGTTACCTTCAAAGCGTCGATTCAAGTTTTCTAAGTAGTTCAGAGCGGCATCAGTAGCCTCAGTAACATCACGTCTACCATCGTACCAATAGTTTTGCTCTAGTCCGTACATTTTTCCGGTAGCTGGAACAAACTGCCATAAACCCGCTGCACTGCCATGAGAGTAGGCAAATGGGTCAAATGAGCTTTCTACTACGGGCAAGAGGGCGAGCTCCAAAGGTAAGCCGCGTTCCTCGATTTTTTCTGTAATTAGAAATAGAAATGGTTCTGCTCTTTGTGCGACCGTTTGTAAATGTCGAGGGTGTTTTAGGTACCATGTCCGATAGTAATCGACAGTTTTATGGTCTGGGATAGGCATTTCAAGCTGCATGGCGATTCGTTGCCAAACATCAAGCTGACTTTGAGGAGTGACTACCGGTGTTTCTTTTGCCGTGGTGTTACTAGCAGGTTTGCTTGCCGACGGTGTAGAAGTCGAAGTAACCTTAGTTTCCTTTTGGTTACTTTCCGGTGATGTTTGATTGGGTGTTTCCGACGACGTTAGCTGACAACCTGTCAAAAATAACGCCAACACCCAACTGTACTGTACTCTCATTGATGCAGCCTTTTAATTAAATGGCTGCTGATAATACTTGTCTCTCTATCTAGGTGACAAGCATCAAATCGTTAAAATTCGTTCTTCCACTCACGAAGTGCCGAAAAGACTGCAAGTGGTGACGTATCTTGAGTGCGATGAGACACGGCCTTGATCACACTTTCTTCTTGAATGCGAAGAAACGGGTTTGTCCGCATTTCTTGGCTTATTGTGGTCGGGATTGTTGGCAAATTTTGTGCTCTTAGACGATTGACTTCATCGCGATAGATATGGAGTTCAGGGCTATCAGGTTCGACAGCGAGCGCGAAAGAAACATTGGAGGAAGTATATTCATGGGCACAATATACTTTGGTTTCTTGAGCCAGAGCAGACAGTTTGCTAACTGATTCAAACATTTGAGCAAAAGTGCCTTCAAAAACGCGACCACAACCTGCGGCGAACAAGACGTCACCACAGAACAATTTACCGTCGCCGACATAACCAATATGACCTAAAGTGTGTCCAGGTAGATCTAAGATGAGAAACCTTTCTCCAAATAGTTCGATTTGGTCGCCTTCTTTAACTGGTGTCGTCAGGGTAGGGATGGGTTCATCGGCAGGACCGACGACTTTACAATTTGGAAAAGCCCTTATGAGGTCTGAAACACCACCAATATGATCGCCGTGATGGTGTGTAATTAGAATGGCTTCCAGTTCAAGCTCATGAGTTTTTAGGTGCTCCAATACTGGAGACGCATCGCCTGGGTCGACAACCGCACAACGCTGATCGTTATTTTGGATGAGCCAGATGTAATTGTCGTTAAATGCAGGTATGCTTTTGATGGTTAACATATTTGGAACTCCAGTCCCCAGATATTTAGACGGATTATTATGAAGCCAGCTCGCACATCACGCAAATTAGAACAGCCACATTCTTGGGAACAGCTCAAAAATGGTCAGTGGGTATCAGAAACTATCCAAATGAGGTTAGATGAATGGTGTCCCAAGTTGTTTGGTTACCACATGCTCAAGCTCGGTGGCTTAAGTTGTGAGCTAAGCAGCTCTAACTGCAATATACAGCACCAAGTGCTACTGGATGTCGAAAACCCACTCCATAACGTCATAGCCGATGCATACGATCTGCCTTTTCTTGAGAAGAGTTTTGATGCAGTGTTGATGGCGCACCAACTTGATTACTGTAATGACCCCCACCGACTACTGCGTGAAATAGACAGGGTAATGATTGACGATGGTTACTTAATCATAACGGGGTTTAATCCTATAAGCGTGACAGGATTATCGAGTTTGATGCCATGGCGAAAGAACAACTTACCTTGGAGTGGGAGAATGTTTACTCCCAACCGAATCCGAGACTGGTTAGGATTGTTGAACTATCAGGTTGTTCATTTAGACAATTACGCACTATTGCCATTTGAGCGCTATCAACCTTTATGGACTTGGACTGAGAACGCACTGGGTAATTTAGCGAACCCATTTGGTAGCCTTTATTTTATCGTCGCTCGTAAACGCACTTATCCTCTTAAACCCATTAAGCCCCATTGGCGATTTAAGCGTAACTTATCGCCAATAGGAGTCAATTATCGAGTTTCTTCTCGGGAAACCAAGTCGTCTTAGGCTACGGCAGTCTAAGTAACCTGAACTCGGGATAACAACTTGCTTTCTAATGGCTCTTTTCACTTATTACTGCGTTGAATCGTCTCCCAATAACCTGTTATTGGTTCGTGGCCTCGCCTTGTCTTAAGTGAAAATTTCTCATTAGAATGCCTCAATATAAAATGTTTATTTATTTTAATGGGTTAGCTAATCTCTTATCCCGAGTTCAGGTTAAGTAACCTGAACTCAGACAAGAGGTTAACTAGCTTGGTAACCGGTATCTTCTCCGGTAGGTGATTCTGCAGCGGCGCGGGCGAGTTCATCACATATTTCGTTTTCTCTATGACCAGCGTGACCTTTTACCCAACGCCAATCCACATCATGACGAGCGGTTTCTTTGTCGAGCTCTTGCCATAAGTCGGCGTTTTTCACGGGCTTTTTGTCAGCCGTTTTCCATCCTCGCTTTTTCCAATTATGGATCCACTGAGTGATGCCTTGTCTGACATACTGACTGTCTGTAGTTAAAATCACATTACAGGGTTCTTTAAGCGACTTCAGCGCAACCACCGCTGCCATCATTTCCATGCGGTTATTTGTGGTGAGGTGGTATCCTTTAGAAAGGTTTTTTTCGGTTTGCTTGTATCTGAGTACTATGCCATAACCACCTGGTCCGGGATTGCCTAGGCAGGAGCCATCTGTGAAAACTTCAACTTGTTTCGCCATGATTTGATACTATTACTTGATATTGCGAAATGAATTCATTGAACATAGTCTGACACATATCCTTATGAATACCAGCAACAATTCTGCGCACCAGAGAATCGTGGTGCTCGATACCGAAACAACCGGTATGAACCGAGAAACCGGTCCACACTACATGGGTCATCGCATCATCGAAATCGGTGCGGTAGAGATCATGAATCGTAAGCTCACTGGTCGACATTTTCATGTGTACTTGAAACCCGATATGTTAATCCAGCCGGACGCCATATTGGTCCATGGTATTACGGATGAGTTTTTGGTTGATAAACCTGAATATCGAGATGTCCATAAAGAATTTCTAGAATTCATTGATGGTGCAGAGCTGGTGGCTCATAACGCGCCCTTCGATGTCGGCTTTATGGATCATGAATTTAAGATGCTCGATCCATCTATCGGGAAAACTGAGCAATACTGTAAAGTAACCGATACCCTTGCCATGGCGAAGAAAATCTTCCCCGGCAAGCGGAACAACCTCGATATCTTGTGTGAAAGATATGGAATAGATAACTCTCACCGTACGCTCCACGGGGCATTACTCGATGCCGAAATCCTAGCAGACGTATACCTGTTAATGACAGGCGGTCAAACCACACTTAAGTTTAATAGTGGAGACCAGAACAGCGACGGATCCGGAGAAGCGATCAAACGGGTAGCGGCTGGTAGAAAGTCACTTAAAGTTATTCGCGCATCAGCCGATGAAGTAGAAGCGCATGGTGCGCGTCTTGATATTGTAGAAAAAGCTGGCGCTTGCCTCTGGCGTCAATAGGAGAGTGTATGTGGCGGATTTTGATTCCCTTATTGTTGGTGTTTGCAGCTGGTGTAAGCAGCGAAGAATCAGAATCCTCAATTCGACTCTTAGACAACCGCTTTAGGGTGGATCCCTCTATATCTCAAGCGTCCTTCATTATTTATCGCAAGCGGAACAGCCAATCTGTCGTCCTTGTAAGACCGGATGGTAAGAAATACTACGCTTGGAGCCATCCAGAAAACGTACGTTGGTATGAAGAGTCAGGTATGGACATCATTTCAATTGATGACCCAATGCCAGGACCGTGGCAAGCCGTCGGTAAAGTGCACCCAAGCAATAACATCAAAATTCTTTCAAACCTTAAGCTGAGTGTGGACCGTTTCCCACAGCGCCTTTATATGGGGGAAAGCACGAAGTTTACTGCTCAGCTAAGACACGATGATAAGCCACTGGTACTAAGAGACTTTTTGGATAGAGTGAACCTTAAAGTCACCTTTACTAAGTATGTCGCAAATGAAGATTCACTCAGCTCTGATGCCAGACCAAAACCTCAAGTTATGGGAGAATTTGAAGATGACGGACAGGGGTTGGATGAGTACCCCGGAGACGGTGTCTTTACTGTCGAATTGCCTATTCAAATTGAGCCTGGAAAATATCGAGCGCGCATCACATCTGGGAACGGAATTTTTCTTCGGTCGATTGAGCAGACTATTTTGGTGTATCCGACTCCATTGTCGGCGGAATTTATGCAAGCGCGAAGTGAAACAATGAACCATTCCATTACCGTGACGGGTGAAGAAGGGGCTATTAAGCCAGGGTCTATTGCCGTTAGCATCGAACAAACGACACCTGAAGGCAAAGAAATGGTTACCCAAGGACAATCGGATGAAGATGGTCTGAAAGCGTATTTTGGTTTGCCTAACGCTGCTATGCCCGGTAAACACACTTGGTCGGGAATTGCTTTCGCTACTGAAGCGGCAACGGAGCGAGAACTTGTTTTTCGTTTTGCAGAACAGTCTTTCAGTGTGGTGGAAAAGGTAGACGTGGAAGCTTCCATGCAAGCATTCAAGCAAGCTCAAGATGAGAAACGCATGCTTGAAGAACAAGCCATTCGTGAGCAAGAGAGAGAAGATGAACGCTTCAAAGGTATGATGATCATTATGATCGGAAACATTATTGCGATTATTCTGGGAATTGTTGTTTGGTTTGTTGTTCGCAAGATTAAGATGAAGAAAGCGCAAATGCCAGAGATGCAGCTTTCAATGCCGCCTAAAGGTTAGCGGTAAACCTAGATAATAAAATAAAAAAAACGGGCTCGATTGAGCCTAATGCCGATCAGTTAAGGT